>CAJODF010000004.1 GCA_905233555.1 uncultured Prevotella sp.
CCGATTTTCACCATAGGGGGCTTACTTTTTAAAAAAGTGAAGCGAATCGCCTGTTTTCAGGCATTCTCAAACGAACATTAATCAATTCCGATTTTTATCAGACAGCAATAAAATAATATAATAATTATAATTTCTATGATAACATATAACTTTGCAGAAGAAGAGGTGTATACCTTTATTAAATCTTGTTGTACGAAAGACGAGGAAGTACAATTCATGCCATGGAATATCTTTCGAGATCATCGAAGTTCAACCTTAATACCAGATATTTATCTTCCAAAGGGATGTCGTAAGTTGAATATCAAACCAAAGACATGCATTGAAGTAAAGGCGAATCTAAATTATAATACATTCGATCGCCTCAGAGAAATGTACGATTTCATCAATAGTCACTTCAAGGAGGGGGGATTCCATTTAATGCTCGTCACAACGGAAAAAGTCGAAAATCTAAAAACTGCATATAGCGGAATAACTAGGGACATTGAGATTGTGTATTTCTATGATTGGCTAAAAAAGGAAATTGTTGATAAGAAAAATACTGAATCAGCCGTTAATAATCTTTTATTAACTGACCTGAAAAGCGCACAGAAGGCATTTGCCTCAGGCCCCAACACCTTCTTCCTTGGGGCTGGTGTCAGTTGCAGTGAAGGTCTGCCAGGATGGGAAAACCTTCTTATAGCAATCCTGTCTGATGCAACCAAAACAAAGGTCAGGAAAGAAGAATTTGACGCTTTGTTCAAGGCTAATGGGAGTTCATCAATTATTATGGGGCGTTACATACGTAGATTATATAATGATGACAAGCAACTGCTAAAGAACGCCATACATGATTGTCTTTATAAAAACAGGACTCTCGGAGATATCAAATCTGCAACAATCAAGAAAATATGTGAACTAGTAAAGAAATACCCAGAGAACGTGAAAAGTATTATCACATATAACTACGACGATTTGATAGAGCAGCAGCTGGCTAATATCAGCGTTGCATCTTGTTCTGTTTTTGATACCCATGAACCAGATGGTCGGTTCCCTGTTTACCATGTGCATGGAATACTTGATCATAAAGGTATAAAATCATCTGAAATTGTGTTGTCAGAGGATGACTATCACGAACAATATCGTAGGTCGTTCATGTGGTCAAACGTGGAACAACTGCATGCCCTTCAGAACAACAATTGTTTCTTTATAGGTCTTTCAATGACTGATCCAAATCTGCGCCGACTGCTTGACTTTACCAAAAGTGAAGCCAACGATAAGAATCAAAGGGATTCTCACTGTTTTGCTTTCCTCATGAAAGACAGTGTGGCAGAAGGGGTGAAAGGCGACAAGGAGCAATTCTTAGAAGAACAAAAGTATATGCTTGAGAACCTCGGAGTCAGGGTTATCTGGTATGACAATCACAATGAACTGCCAAACCTGTTAGACAAACTCCAAAAGCCGTAGGTTAGGGTTCTGTAAATAAGCATCCATGCAACCAGATTAGGCTCGGCAAGCCAGAAAGCCCCATACACCCCAAACATCATTCATGTGCAAGCACTTGACTGTTTCTCTTGTCACTCTATTCTTTTCCACGACTCAACCGAAGAAGAGTCCTGCCGACAGATGTAGAAGAACAAGAAGGTACGTGGGTCGTAATTATGAAATAGTAATTAATAAGTATCGGTACATGAAATGAACGAAATTCATTAAAAACGTCAATTTTTGCAACTTTTTAATGGCTTTTGTCTTTTTTCTGTGAGAAATTTTGTATTTTTGTGCCATTAATCTATAATAACTATATGGCAGGCAACAGCAGATTGTCGATAAGATAAACAATATCTATCAAGAAGCAGACGACGGCATTTTGTCTGCAAATCAAATAATGAATGAAGCAAAAGCCAAGATAGAATCAATGATTATAGGTTGAAATAATAATCCGAATAATTATGAGAATAAATATAAATAAAGAATACAAATCAATAAAGGCTCCACAAGAGTTTGAATTACCTGATTTTGTTGTGCTGACAGGGAAAAATGGCAGTGGTAAAAGTCATTTAATGGAAGTAATGAGTAAATGGGAATTCTGTACTGTAAATGATAATGATAGACAATTAGGAAAAATCAAGTATATAGGTTTTAACGGACTTAATCCACAAGTAAACTCTGATGGTGATTATTTGGATATCACTAATAGACGAAAGGAGGCATGGAATCAATTAAAAAATCAAATCGAAGAATTACATGCTCATTATGGTGATAATGTAGAAATATATATTAATTCCCATAAAAGTAGAAAGAATATTTTAGGTTATTGGATAAATCGGGCGAAAGGTAATATTGAAAATCTAACAGAAGAATTTGTTTATGACAATTATGAAGTTTCTTCTGACGAAATCTTTTCAAGTCAATTTGCTTCAATATTTAAACTCTACCAAATTCGTTATGATGAAAACGGGTATTTTCAATATAAGAATGATAAAGAAGGTGAACATAACAAGGTTTTATCTGATGAAGAGTTTAAGACTCTTTATGGCCCTAAACCGTGGGATTTGATTAATGACATGTTGGAGTTTGCCCAATTACCATATCGGGTTAATCATCCAACAGGACATCGCGAAACATCATTCCACTTATGCCTAACAGATGTTAATACTGGTATCCAGATTCAAGTTAATGATCTTTCTACTGGTGAAAAAGTGTTGATGTCCCTTGCCTTGTCTATATATAACTCTAATGAAGAGAATGCCAGACCCGACGTTTTGCTATTGGATGAGCCTGATGCGCCTTTGCACCCTGAATTTTCCAAGGTCTTTATTTCTGCTGTTGAGAATTCTATTGTTAAAGAAGCTGGTGTAAAAGTCATTATTTCAACTCATTCTCCAACGACTGTTGCAATAGCACCAGAGGAAAGCCTGTATCGGATGAATAAACAAACAAGCCGTCCTGAAAAGATAACAAAGCAACAGGCTGTGAACATATTAGTTCAAGACTTAGATAATATCCGTCTTTCTTTTGAAAATCGTAGGCAAGTCTTCGTTGAAAGTGAATATGATGTACAATATTATAGTAGGCTTTTTAATTTTATTTCGCAGAAATACCCTATGCCCACATTACCGCAATTTCTCCCACCCAAAAGAAGTAAAGGTTCAAACTGTGATGAGGTAAGTGAAATAGTAAATACCCTCAGAGGATTCGGAAACGATTTGGTATATGGTATTAAAGATTATGATAATAAGAATTATAGTTCCCAATATGTGTTAGTTCTTGGAGAAGGTAAACGATATGCTATAGACAATTATATACTTGATCCCATCTATGTTGCATTCCTTTTAATAAGAGAAAATATTATTAAGACTGAAGATGCTGAATTGCCGCATTTCACTTATGTAGAATTAACAAAACTAAGTGATGACCAAGTACAGTTTTTGATAAAATATGTAATAGATGCCCTCGGATTAGCATCTACAGATGAGATAGGGTATATTACACAAGGGGGAAAGAGTTATAAAATTACCCAAGATTATTGTTTTATTCAAGGGCATGCATTGGAAAGTAATATAATAAACAGATGGCCCCAATTGAATGCTATAGCTAAGGGTGGTGGAGATAATAAATTGAAGAACTATATTTTAGATACAGTATGCAAGGATTATCCAGATTTTATATCTACAGATTTTATAGAGTTGTTTAATAAGATAGTTTAGGATGTTTGGGGGTAAGAAGTAACTTATAATAAACTAAATGTTAAAGCACTATGAATAAATCTGTAAGTGAAATGGCTAAAGAAATGGGGCTCATTGATTATTCTTTTGACGAGATATTTGAACTTAGCCATTCTGCAAAAGAGATAGTTTCAGATTTGTCAAAAAAAGGTATATGCACTAATGTTGAGAAATTGCGAGAGATCTTAGAATTTGCAGGAAAAAGATGTACTTTGACAGTCGGATTCATAGACTCTTTTAAAGAAGGTATCAACAAGGCAAAACACGATATAGAGTGTAACATTGGTGATACATATATGGTTCAAAAATGGTTGACAATCATACAAACACACAGAGACGTCTATGAAATGATGGGGTTTTTAACATTGCTTCAAATGGATGCTATAACAACAACTATAAGTCTTCTTCAAGCCACAAATGATACAGAACGAATTATGCTATGCAAACACGCATATACCATAATTTATGAGGCCAAAGAAAATGATTTATTTAAAAAGGTGTCTGCAGGAATGCAGAAGTATCCAGAAGATTTGGTAAAAAGCGAAGATGTAAATTCCTTCTGGAAAGACATAAAGGCTATTCTTAAAAAGTTGATGGATACAAAAGAAGCTAAAGATATTCGTAATAATTTGGATGCTCATAAAAGCCACTCATTTATGACTCAAATATCTTTTTACAAAAAGTGCGATTGGGCACGAAGTGTTATAAACTTATCCTTATTTATCATGATTATAGATAAAATCCAAACTTATATGGATATAATACATGATAACATAAATAGATTGTACGATCAGTACATAGTGTTTATGGAAGACCGAATGAATCAATATGAGGCAATATTGAAGCAACTTCAGGATTATAATGAGCTTACAAAATAACGTAGGGCCCTATATTCCATGTATTTTGAAATAAAAGTTGTATCTTTGCAAACGAAATATGAATATGGACGAGAAAACGATAAAAAAAGATTTGGCAATTGTACCAAGGAGTATTATGCAGAACAATGATTCTGAATATATGAGACTTGTCTCAGAAATTTCAGGATTGTGGGAAAAGGCGAGAGAGAAGGCTGCTTCCGTTGTTAATACCGAATTGCTTGAAGCAAGTTGGGAGACAGGTCGATATATCGTAGAGTATGAACAACATGGTAATGTCAAGGCTGAATATGGAAAGCAACTTCTGACAAACTTGTCAAAAGACCTTACCAGACTTCGAGGAAAAGGTTATTCTCGGTCTAATCTATTCAATATGAGGCTCTTTTATGTGAGATTCCCAAAAATCCAAACAGTGTCTGGACAATTGACATGGAGCCATTATTTGGAATTGCTCAAGTGCGACGATCCATTGGAGATGCAATTCTATATGAAGGAATGTATCAAAGAAGGATGGAAAGTTAGAGAACTGAAACGCCAAATCAATTCTTCGCTCTTTCAGCGTCTTGCACTGAGTACAGACAAAGAAGGAGTATTGGCTCTTGCAAACGAAGGGCATCAAATACAGTCTGCAACAGACATCATACGCGATCCTTATGTGCTGGAATTTACTGGACTTCCTCGACAGAAGCGCTATAAGGAGAAAGATTTGGAAGTTGCACTGAAGGCCCATATGGAGCAGTTCCTTCTTGAACTTGGTAGAGGATTTGCTTTCATCGGTCGTCAGTATATCATTCCTATTGGCTCAAGACAATTCAAGATAGATTTGGTTTTCTATCATGCCATTCTAAAGTGTTACGTATTGATAGACCTGAAACGTGCTGAAATAAAGCATGGTGACATAGGGCAAATGAATCTCTATCTTAATTATTTTAAGAATGAGATTTGTCAGCCTGACGATAATCCACCTGTTGGTATTGTGTTGGGAGCAAGGAAAGATGAACTGTTGATGGAGTATGCCCTTCAGGGTATAGACAATCAACTTTTTGCTGCACGCTATCAACTTTATCTACCCAATCGGGAGGAACTGCAATCACAATTGGATAATCTCCTAAATAATACATATAAATAGATGCGCAGATGATTCAATGGTGCGGAATGCCAGGAATGGATATAATCATAGTGAAATTTAGACGAGGCTAGACGGAAATTTACGTGACTTTTAAGCGAGTAATTGCATAAAAATCTTCGGAAATCCCTTTGTCTTCGGCATTCCCTGAAAAATCCCAAAATGCGACATTAAGTGGGGTTAGCCGAACTTTTTATGCGTTTTAATCATTCGAGAGAAGTCAAACATAAGATGATATAATGTGATGTCTTTATCACAGGAATGAACAGAGTAATAGGAATAGTCAAATTCTCCATGTATATCACATCTGCTTAGAGGCAATAGGGCGTGACTATTGACCGTCTCACCTTTATCATTTACATAATCTTCTTGTAGCATCGAGTTTATCTCACTGACATTTTGGTTTATATCTAAATTCTTTACAACAAAACCAAACATACCATTGCAGCCGTAATATGTAGAGTAATAAGAAGAAACAAATCTGCAAATGCCATTCGCGATGTATTCTTTATTCAATCGCTTGTAACCGTCAATTCTCTTACACTCAATGATATAATATGCCTTACTTCCTTCGTACGGATTAATTTTCTGTATTTTTATATCAACGAATCCCGTCTTTTCTTCTGCTTCTGCTTCGTAATTATAATGCATCAAGGGATATGTAGAATTTTTGAAGTCGTCATCTCTTAAATATGTACCAAAAGCTTTTCTGATTTTTTTTTCGTTATTGGGATATTTTTGCCCATCTGATACAATATGATAATATATAATGATGCAGGCATTTAGAACTTCTTCAAATGCACTGTTACGATATTGGTTGGAGTATTCAAAAACGGTGGCGTCCATTAATTCCATACCCTATCCCTTTACGTTCAACATAGCATCAGCAAACTTATTGGCATCCAAATGAGCAATGGCTTTATGCCAGAGTCTTCTTTCATTTGGTTTAAATACATAGAATCCATCTCTTTCAAAACCCCTAACATCTTTCTGAACGAACAACCGCTCTGTCAGTTTTTCTGAGGATAATTCAATGAGTTTTTTTATTGCTTCAGCATCATTTTGTTTGTTAAGAGTTACGATAGAAGGGGTTGTCACATCATCTGGCACAACTTTGAAGAATATTCCTACAAATTGTTTTGTATGCCATAAAATCGCAGTGATTCTTTTTCCAATCCTAGCAAAACTACCATTAAATCTGTCTAGAATTATATTGATATAGTCTTTGAAATAAGGATCATCTTTATTGACAACAGGCATCAGAAAACGATCATATCCTTCTTGCTTCATTGCAAATGGGATAATATATTCTTTATTATAAGCGAGTAAATCCATTTCTGTAGGAGTCATCTTGAAGGCTTGACAAACTATATCATCTATATCCTTTTTCAATTTCAATATATCGTCTTCTCGATTCACAAAAGATTGGATATCTTTCTGCCGTTCTTCCAACTTCTTTGCAAGATTAATCAGTGGTTCGCAATATACAAATGGAAAGGCAAATCGTTCTTTGTCATTGACTTGTTGCTCAATCATAATTCCCGCTGTTGAAGAATGCTGCTGAATGTAATATGCAAATAGTGAGGAGTTGATGAGGCAAGCAATTATACGATAAATGTCGGTGTCATTATTACAATGGAGTTTCACTGATGTTATTTTATCCGTAAACACCAATTTTTGAGTAGAGACAGCAGAAATCGATTCTAATTTAGTGTTTGTTGTCTCTTTAATCAATAACATTGGTGGTGTAAAAATGTCTTTGCAGATTTTCCCATTTTCTCTATGAATATAGCCAACATAAGGGATTTCCCACTTGGAATGCTTTTCAGGAATAAAAAATTGTCCTATTTCTTTTCTTAAATCGAGGAAATCCCACCCAACAAGTTCTTCGATATTTATCTTTTTATTTCCATCTACACGTTTAAGACCTTGTTTGACTATAGCATGGTGCTCTTTTAGATATTCAGAAATTGGCTTGTATTTTTTTAGTCGTTTTATGAAATTATAATCTAGATACGAACCATAGACCAATACCTTCCACAATGAGTCTTCTTTTCTTAACAATCCTTGTTGAACTTCTTGAACATCAGTCTTAAGAATACTGAAGATCTTAAACAGAGTAAAGAAACGACTTGGTTTTAGTGAAATATGAGTAACAATATTGTCATGTGTGTTATTACCTCTGGCATTCCGATAAAACAGGATGCAGGCAGGAGCAATGGCTTTGTCATTTGATTTGTCAAAGACTTCTCTTCTAACAGGGGCCATTTCAAAGACGTTGTCAATATAAAGATGATCAAGGATGTATTGTCGGAATGACTTTCCTTGAATATTATAAAGAATCTTACTTGTTAAGACAAAAGCACATTGGGTCTTATCAGACATAAAGTCCATTGAGCGAACTACGAATGCCTGAGCGATTTCATTATTACATATAATCTTTTTCAGACCTTCCTCTTTTGCGCGATTCTTGATATAGAGTTCGTAAGGGAAGCGTTTTCTCGTCCAAAGTTCATCATTCTCCACCCGACCTCTTTTCCAAGGAGGATTACCAATAATATAATCAAACTCAATACCTGAAAATTCATCTGTTATGGAGAATGTATCGTTGCAGAAGAAATTACTGTTGAAGAGGTTTGGGAATTTGAATTTCTCAATATCAGCAGGTTTTTGGTAATCCAGAAGAGTCAAATATACGGAAAAAATAGCAACCTGAACAGCACTTATGTCACTATCCACACCAAATATGTTTTCTTTTGCTATCTTTTTCAACTCATTTCTGAAGGTTTCGCTGTCCCGGTTGTAAACGGGATACAATTCCATATATTTATCAATAAGCCTTCTTAATGATTCCACAAGAAAGATACCAGAACCACAAGCGGGATCAAGAATCTTACATTGATAGGTGTTTTTTTCCGAAAGATATTTACCTACTGTTTTACTTACGATATAGTCAACAAGAAAAGTCGGAGTATAATATGCACCTTTGTTTTCTTGGTTCTCTTTGCCAATGAATTTTTCGTAAACATTACTAATAAATTCGACTGGTAGGATAGAAAAATCATAAATATCAAATAAAGAAGTCTGACCAGTATCTATTTCCTCAAAGGAAAGCAACTTTATAATAATATCAAAACCTTTCTGCGGAATAGTGTCAAATTCCCTTTTGTCAATTCTGAATAAGTCTCCATTGAATCCATTTTCACTATCTTGTAGATATTCAAAAAACTCCCATACAAGATTTTTGTCATTAAATAGAACCAACAGATCGTCATTTGACCAGTATTTGGGGATATTTCTAAAATGAAGTTTGACTTTTCTATCAATCAAATAGCGTATAAAAATGACTTTCCCCAGCAATTTATTTGCTAAATCACGCTTTAATCCGCTGGCCTGCATTTTTCTCTGAGCAGCCTCAATATTCTTCAGGAGATAATAATCGACTCTGTTTTTGTATCCTAATTCGTCTTGATATGTCTCCCAACTAGAACCAGTAACCAATTGGAAATATGTAAAATTGGACAAGTTACTTTCATTCCCTATTGTATGTAGTTTTTTCGTATCCTTGTCAAAAGCGAAACCATTATAAATTGAGACAGTATTGTTTGTGGAAATAATGACGATAGGGGTTTCATTGAAATTCCATATTGCTTTATGCAAAGCATTTATGTTACTGGGATTTTCAAAAAACAAGATGAGTGGAGAATTATTATAGCAAAAAACCGCTTTTGCCTCAGACAAGATACTTTCATTGTCATCCAATAATCGATAAATACGACTAGGAAATGAGACTTTGCTTTTCCAATCTTTATCAGATAATAGAATTAAAGCATCCTTTCCTTCCAAATCCAGAACTCTAAAGATTCTTTCTAATCCCATAGAACCAGTATTAATTTGCAAAAATACTGTTTTCTTTCAATTAATTCAAGTTTTTATGGCAATATTTAGTAATTTTTATGTTTTCAATGATAAAATACTATGTTAATTCAACATCCCGATTCTCTTTTTGGATTTGATGGGGGAAGGTGGTTTTGAGGAAACCTATCTGTTATTGTCGTAATTTTGCAGCCGGAAATCAGAAGCAGACCAGGGCCCGGCGAGATGATGATTCCAGAGAACTAGAGTCATTAACAATTTAAAAACAAAAGACTATGGCAGTAACAGTAAGTCTCAAACAGAACCAGAATTCACATTCTACAGGTTACAAGAAGTGGTACCCACGTGCCAAGTACGGCAAGATTATCGACCTCTCGGGACTGGCAAAGCACATCCATGACCACCACGCCATTTATCCGGAGGACTTGGTGAGGGGTGTGCTCCAGTGCGCCACCCGATGCACACGGGAACTGATGCTCGAAGGCTACCCCGTGAAGTTCGATGGCCTCGGTATCTTCAAGGCCAGTGTGGAGAACGTACACGGTTTCAACCGACCCGCTCATGCGACACTGTCGATTGGCGGCAAGGACGATCAAGGAAAACCCGTTGGCATTCAGGCCATCAAGATGATCTGTCAGGCCACGGGCGAGTTCACCCGCAAGGAACTCTCGGAAAGCAGCATCCTGCAGTGGAGCGATTTGGCAGAGAGTATCATCGCTGAAGACAAGAAGAAACTGGAGGGCGGGAACTCTGAAGAGAACATCGGCGAGAACGGTGATGAGAATCAGGGCGGTTCCAACCTGAACGGCGGCACGGGTACTATCGACAACGGTGGCGGCAATTCTGGAGGCGGCAACGGAGGCGGCAGCAATCCTGACCCGGACAACGGCGGTGGCAGCGATCCCAATCCCGACGACAACGATGGCGACGCAAACTGATCTAAAGGTGAAAAGTTGAAAAATTGAAAAAGTGAAGAATTATGAAGAAAAAGAATTTTATTGAGGTGGCGGTGAAGGTGATAGTAGCCGCACTTACGGCCTTCCTGACGGCCATCACGACCACCAGTTGCACGGGCTACGGTCCATTACTGTAGAATGAGGTAAAAAACGCCCCCGCTCGATTGAGTGGGGGCGTTTTTTTATTTCACGCGCCAGACGTTGAGGACAATGCCTTGGAAGCCGCTGGAGAACGAGGGGGCGCAGAGGAAGAGCGAGTTGTTCAGCCACGCATACTTGCTGTCGGCTGGGGCCTCGAACTGGGGGGCGCAGCGGAAATAGAACGAGGGGTTGCCCTGGGCGTCCTTGCTACTGGCAATGATACCGCGATTGCGCACGTGGATGTTGACACCATCGTCAGTGCGGATGCTGTAGATGGCCTCTACTTCTGTGCGACCTGCGGCATTGGCCAACTGGTAGTCAGCACCGCCGTTGAGGATGGTTCCCTTGATATTCGGACCTTCGAAAGTGCCGCCCGTGATGGGGATGACGGTGCGGCGACCATGCTGCGTCTCACCGCAGGAATAGGTCTCACCGAGGGTGACTTTCAGTTGCAGCGCAAACTCGAGTTGAGGGGTGTCCTTGGGAGCCTCAACCTGTGCGCCGGCATTCAGGGTGAATGCCAGCAACACAGCGATGATGGTTATAGCCTTTTTCATTTGTTAATCTGTTTTTTACCGTTTCTGATGATGATACCCTTGTAGTTGTTGTTTACCTTGCGGCCGAAGAGGTCGTAGGCATCCTTCGTGATCGTGATGTCATTGTTCATGTCGTGGATACCTGTGGTGAGACATCTCAGTTCAACCTTGTCGATGTTGCACTGCTGGCCAGTGATAGTGAAGCGCATAATCTGCTGTCCTACCTCCAAATTCTGGCTCAACTGGCCTTCTACAGTCTTATAGGTATCCCAGTTGTTGTTGCCAGTCTGCGGCACGCTCACCTTGGCGAGCGTGATCATACCGCCATTTTTCTGAATGCCGATGCTAAAGCCTGAACCAGAGGTACCGGAAGAGACTGTGGCAACGTATTGATAGGTGCCTGCCTCCTGAACATCGATGGAGTATTCCAGCCACTCTTTCTCTGCGGTGTAACCGATGGCGGTGCCACCGTTACCCTTTACGAAGTCAACGCCTTCACCGTCCTTGCGGTATTCGGTATCACCTTCCCTGGTATTGTCGGAATCGTGGAAGGTCAGACCTTCACCGCCCTTGTCGAAGTTTTCTGCCTGGATGATGCCTGGGATGGCAATCGGTGTGCCAGAATAGGGCTCACGCTTGCCGTTGACCTTGAGCGTCTTCTTTGATGTTGAGGTGTTTTCTCTGCCTTCTGCATCGGTGGCAACGGCGATGATGGTATAAGTACCCTTTTCTGCGGGTTCAAACTCCATCGTGAAGGGAGCCTCTGTCATCGTGCCAATCAGAAGGTCGTTGGCAAAGATCTTGATGCTGGCGATGGTGCTGTTGGGACTCTCAGCCTCTGCCTCGATAGTAACCTTTTCACCCAGATCGATGGTCGTGGGGCTGACTGTGAATTTGGTGAATTTGATGCTCTTGTCCTGCTCGTAGCGGCGGAAGGTGAGGCTCTTGACGCAGAAGCCGCCCTTATCGATGTTCAGGCAGAGTGTGTGACGACCAGCCGTCAGGGGCTCCTTCATCGCAAAGTTCACGGTACGGAACTCAGTGGCGCTACCCGTCTTGGGCACTTCGATGAAGTCCGTGAGATAAATCAGTTTTTCCAACGTATATTCTGCCAGGTGGAACCAGCCACCAGTCTTTGTGGAGGCAATTTCCATATCAATCGAGTAGAGTCCATCTTCCTTCACATCGACAGTGTATTCTGCCCATGCGCCGTCTTTGGTAGCCGTGCTGACATTGCGTGAGGTGTTGCTGTAGGATACGCCGGAAGCACCCTTGTCGTATTCATCGGCATTGATGGTGCCTGGCAGTGTTGGCACAGTCTCATTGAAGGGTGCACGTGCCTCTGTTGAACTGAGCACGTTGAAGCGCGAAAGACGCTCGTAGGTCGAACCGTCGGTGGCAGTGAGCACAGCCTTCAGTTCCTTCCAACCTGTCTTGGCATCTTCAGGTACGTCATACGATGTCAGATAAGGTGCCTCGGTCATGGTGGCAATCAGTTCGTCACCCACATAGAGGTCGATCTTCTGGATAGTCTTCGTGGCCATGCTGGCACGTACCAGAATAGGCAGATTGTCGCCCTTGGCCACCTTCAGGTCACGGGGACGTATATAGATAGAGGCTTCCTTCTTCATGCCGGGGAAGGGGCTCTTGGCGTTCTTGGCCTCATCGGTCTGCATGTATTCGCGCAGCCAGGTCATAGCGGGACGATCCTTGCCGTTCTTGATGATACCAGAGTTGGAGACCCAGGTGGCTCCGTGGATGTAACCCCAGATAGTAACACCAGCACAGTAGTCGGCTTCCCACATCAGGGGGAAGATGTTTTCATATTGTTTTTTCTGCTGAGCATCGTTCTCGATGTCGATGTCCAATTCTGTGATGTACATCGGCATCTTCAGGCCGTCCTGCAGTTTTTTCATGGAGTTCTTCAGGTTGCTCACACTGATGTTCGACACATCGTGCGACTGGCAGCCGTATGCATCAATCGGTGCGCCGGCATCGCGCAGAGTGCGTACCAGTTCGAGGTAGTTGTCCGTATCATGCTGGAACGTGTTATAGTCGTTGTAGATCAGGATGGCATCCGGGAAGCGCTCGTAAGCCATATCAAAGGCTTTGATAAGCCAGTCGTAACCCGTCTTACCACCACCTCCGAGGGTCTCCTTCATCATCGGGTTACCCTGCTGGTGCATACCCACGGCCTCGTTAACGACGTCAATCATAGGCAGGGTGGGGTATTTCTTCTTGATAGCGTCATACCATTTTACAACAGAATTATAGCGATCCTTGAGTGACAGACTTGTCAACCAGCTCGGATACTGTGCACCCCATACAAATGCATGGAACTTATAGGTGAAGTCGTGCTGCTTGGCATAATTGAAGGCATTATCACAACCCCAGTTGTAATTGTTATGATTGCCCTCAACAGAACCCCACTTCGACTCATTCTCGCAAGTAATCTGGTTCCAGAGTTTATAATACGGTTCTACACCGCCTCCTGCATCCACCTGATATCGGGTGGTGATGTTACCTAGGAACTTGTCGGGGTTAGACGACAACTGTGCATAGGCCTGTGTAGAAATGAGGCCAGCACCAAATAAACAGACTAACGTCTTTTTAAGTAATTGATTCATATCGATAGCTATTAGTTATTATTTGCGGGTGCAAAGATATACAATATTTATGAATTCTGTTCTTTGTGACGTATAAAAAATGTTATTTAAATCAGAACTTGTAGTCGATACCCAGACCGATGACGTGGTTGGTGCGTGAGTAAGTCTCTAAGCCGTAGGAAGCCTGCTTCTCGTAATCGCTGTAGATGCTGCAGAAATAGCCGGCATTGAGGCGGACCTTCTCGTTGATGTTCCAGGCACCACCGAGACCAACGGAGTAACTGTCGCAGGCGAAGGAGGTGTTCTGCTGGTAGCCGTCGCTGAGGCCGTAGTCAGTGCGCTGACCACCACAACTGACGGTGAACTTCTCGTTGATGTCCCATTCGATACCGGCGAGGATTTCGTGGGTGCCGTGCTTCAGTTCCTTCTGACGGTCGTTGGCCATCTTGGCATTCTTATCATCGAAGAAATGGTATTCGACGGTAGCACGGAGTTTCGGGGTGAATTCGAAGCCGGCAGCCACAGAGAGCAGTGCGGGCATATCGTAACGCGTCTTGGCACCGTCCTCGTATGGGGCAGTGTAGGCGCTAAAGCCGCCGCCCATCTTCTGCTGGATGCCTTGACCGATGGCCTGAGCCAGTTCTGCTGAAATGGCGCCAGCCACCACTAATTGTGTCAGCGGTTCCGTAACCAATTTGGTTGTGTTCAGGTCGGCGTTCAGACTGTTGGTCTCGTTCTTGGTCTCGATCTTCGTGCGGAACTCATAACGGGCTGTCAGCGTGAAAGGTCCCTGATGGAAAGCCAGACTCACGAGGGGGGTAAAGCCCCAACCCTTCTGATCGACGTCGAGCGAGAGGTTTGCAAGGTTTCCCATAGTGGAATGGGCTGCCTTGACGTGACCACGGTAATAGCCGTCGTAGTAGTTGGCACGGATACCTGCAGCAGCCGAAAGGCAGTCGAGTACTTTATAAGTGAAGTTGACTTGTCCACCATAGATATATTGTTTGCCCTTCATCTCGGAATCGAACTGGTTGGGAGCGACGACGGGCGTAGCGCCACCAGTCACTTCGGACAGACCTTGGGTGAACGAGGCGATGGTGCTACCTATCAGCACATTGAACATGGGGACGCCCTCCTTGTATTCGACGAAACCGCCACTGCCTACGATGCCAATCATCGATGAAATGGCCCATTTGTCTTTTTTGTATGAAGCGAACAGTGCAGGTACGATGGGGGCAGATGCCTTGCCTTCGTAGGTGGTGTTATTCCACTTGATGTCGCGATACTGCCAGGGTTTCTGGAAGTTGAGTGAGAGTTGCCATCCTTCATGTCCCCAGGCGAGACCTGCGGGGTTGGAGTAGGCTGCATCGATGTCGAACGTAGCGCCACGAGCCATCATGCGGTCGAAAGCGATGTGATAGTTTGTGTTGGTCATCAGTCCGCCTGCACGGACGTTGGCAGCGAATGCTATCGTCATGACTGCCAGGATCAGGGCTTGTTTTCTCATTTATTTTTAATGTTATGATGGTTGTTTGGTTGCAAAGGTACGAAAAAAAGTGAAAAGTGAAAAGTGAAAAGTGAAAAATTTGCTGCTGCTTGTAAAAAACTCAAATAAAACCACTATTTTTGCAGGCGAAATGAACCAAGTTACGAGAGATTTTATCCGTGAACATGCTGAGGAAGATGTCCGTCAGTTGGCACTTCGGGGGGCAAAAGACCTTGAGGTGGATTTGACCTATGCGCTGGAACAGATTGCAGGTAGGCAGATGGCAAAGACAAAGATTCCTTCTTGGGCTGCCGTCGAGGACATTATCTATCCCCCACATCTGTCGATGGAACAATGTTCCAGTGAACAGACGGCGAGATACAAGACAAGTATCGCAGGAAAAGGAGCACTCGTGGTTGATCTAACGGCAGGCTTCGGGGTCGATATGGCCTTTATCTCACAAGGCTTCCAACGGGCTGTTCATGTAGAGCGTCAGGATCAACTTTGTGCCATTTCATCGGAGAATTACAAACGTCTGGGTCTGCATCATATCGAGGTTGTCTGTGGCGATGGTGTGGAATATCTGCATCAGTTGGATCATGCTGACCTGATCTTTCTCGACCCAGCCCGTCGGGATGAGCATGGAAGCAGGACTTACGGCATAGCCGACTGCACCCCCAATGTACTGGAAATCCTCGATGAAATGGTGGAAAAGGCAGATCGCGTATTGCTGAAACTCTCCCCGATGCTCGACTGGCGTAAGGCGGTGGCTGATATATGTGATAAACGTTACGCCCACGTCAATGCCGTGCATATTGTCTCAGTGGATAATGAGTGCAAGGAACTGCTGGTAGAAGTGAGAAGTGAAGAAGTGAAAAGTGAAAAGTTTTCCACGACCAAGGTGGTTTGTGTCAATCTGTTATCTGGTGGCAGCATGGAGCGTTTTACGTTTGACACTGTGGGTCTTGTCCCCAATTCCGCCCTCACTTTTCACTTTTCACTTTTCACTTTTCACTTCTTGTTCGAGCCCAATGCTTCCATCATGAAGGCGGGGTGCTTTGAACTGCTGGCACAGCGGTTTGGGGCAAAGCAACTTGACACTAACAGTCATTTGTTTGTATCGGATACGGATATTCCGGATTTCCCTGGTCGTCGTTTCATCATCGAAAGGACGACCTCGATGAACAAACGCGAGTTGAAGGCTGCTCTTGAAGGTATTGAGAGTGCCAATATCACGGTACGCAATTTCCCCATGTCCGTTGCGGAACTTCGCAAGAAACTGAAACTGAAGGACGGTGGCGACGTGTTTATCTTTGCCACAACGGTTGCTAATGAGGGGCATATATTGTTCATTTGCCATAAAATACAGCGACTTTAACCACTTTTCACTTTTCACTTTTCACTTCTTCATTTCTTTTTCGTATCTTTGCAACGAATTAAGGCTTAAACGACAAAGAATATGTCATCAATAGTAATTAAGAAAGTAACGGACAAGAAGAGTCTGACCGCCTTCATCGATTTTCATTATGACTTGTACGAGGGCAATCAGTACGATGCGCCCAACTTGTTTACTGACGATATGCATACCCTGCGCAAGGACAAGAATGCCGCCTTTGAATTCTGTGAGGCGGAATATTTCCTGGCTTATAAGGACAGCAAAGTCGTAGGACGTATTGCCGGCATCATCAACCGCCGTGCTAACGAGAGGTGGGAGCGCAAGAGCGTCCGCTTCGGATGGGTCGATTTCATCGATGATATCGAAGTGAGTCGGGCCTTGTTCGATGCTGTGGAAGAGTGGGGCTGTTCGAAGGGCATGACGGAGATTGTCGGTCCCTTGGGCTTTACGGATATGGATCCCGAAGGTATGCTGGTAGAGGGCTTCGACCAGATGGGTACGATGGCCACCATCTATAATTACGCTTACTATCCCAAGCACCTGGAACAACTCGGCGGCTGGGAGAAGGACAACGACTATGTGGAGTTCAAACTCATCGTACCGAAGGACGGCATGCCTGAGAAATACAAGAAGATTGCGGAACTGGTGATGAAGCGCTATAACCTGCACCCGACACACCCCAAGCGCAGTCAGGTGTTCGGCAAGGAACAGATTGGCCGTAAGGTACTCGATGTGGTCAATAAGACCTTCGGCAACCTCTATGGCTACTCACAGATGACAGAGGCGCAAATCGACGAGTACCTGAAGATGTACTTCCCCATGCTCGACATGAACCTGCTCTGTCTCATCGAGGATTGGAACACGCCCAACCATGATATTGTCGGCATAGGCATCTCCATCGCCTCAATGACGCGTGCCTTACAAAAGTGTCGTCGGGGCCGTCTCTTGCCTTTCGGTTGGTGGCATTGTATCAGGGCCCTGAAGTTCCATAAGGCAGAGTGTGTCGATCTGATGCTGGTAGGCATTTTGCCAGAATATCAGCAGAAGGGTGCCAACGCCCTGTTGTTCTACGACCTCATTCCCTGGTATCAGAAATATGGTTTCAAATGGGGCGAGACCAATGTAGAATTGGAGACCAACGAGAAGGTGCAGAGCCAGTGGCAGTACCTTGAGCACACACAACATAAACGCAGAAGATGTTTCAGAAAGAATCTATGAACGAAGAAATAAACCTACCCCCCCAGGAACAAGTACAGTATGATGACGAGAACATCCGTCATCTGAGTGATATGGAGCATGTACGTACTCGTCCGGGTATGTATATTGGACGTCTGGGCGACGGCTCCCTGCCCGAAGATGGTATCTACGTGTTGTTGAAAGAGGTTATCGACAACTCCATTGATGAATTCAAGATGAAAGCGGGCGACCGTATCGAGGTGACTATCGATGACAACCTGCGTGTCTCTGTTCGCGACTATGGCCGTGGCATTCCGCAGGGAAAGATGATCGAGGCCGTATCCGTGTTGAATACCGGTGGTAAGTATGACTCGAAGGCTTTTAAGAAGTCCGTGGGTCTGAATGGTGTCGGCGTGAAGGCCGTCAATGCGCTGAGCAGTCACTTCGAGGTGCGCAGTTATCGCGACGGCATGATGCGTAAGGCCACCTTCGAGAAAGGTGAGATGACCAGTGACAAGACCGAGAAGACACAGGACGAGAACGGTACCTATATCTTCTTTGAGCCAGACGATACGCTCTTCCTCAACTATAAGTTCCAGGATGACATCGTGGAGAACATGCTCCGCAACTACACCTACCTGAACACAGGACTCGCCATCATGTATAACGGGCGCCGCATCCTCTCCCGTCATGGACTGGAGGATCTGTTGAACGACCGTATGACGAACGATGGTCTCTATCCCATCATTCATCTCAAGGGCGAGGACATCGAGATCGCTTTCACCCATGCCAACCAGTACGGCGAGGAATATTATTCCTTCGTCAACGGCCAGCATACCACGCAGGGCGGTACGCATCAGAGTGCTTTCAAGGAACATATTGCCCGTACCATCAAGGACTTTTATGGGAAATATGAGTATGGAGACATCCGTACGGGTATCGTGGCCGCCATTGCCATCAACGTGGAAGAGCCGATGTTCGAGAGTCAGACGAAGATCAAACTCGGCTCGTTGACGATGGCGCCCGATGGAGTCAGCATCAATAAGTATGTGGGCGACTTCATCAAACAGGAGGTAGATAACTACCTGCATATCCATACCGACGTGGCGGAGGTCTTGGAGAACAAGATCAAGGAGAGTGAGCGCGAGCGCAAGGCGATGGCTGGTGTCACCAAACTGGCCCGTGAGCGAGCGAAGAAAGCCAACCTCCACAACCGCAAACTCCGTGATTGTCGTATCCACTTCTCCGATGTGAAGGATGAGCGGAAGGAAGAGTCGAGTATCTTTATTACCGAGGGCGATTCTGCCAGCGGCAGTATCACCAAGAGCCGTGATGTGAATACGCAGGCAGTCTTCTCCTTGCGAGGGAAACCGCTCAACTGCTTTGGTCTCACCAAGAAAGTGGTCTATGAGAATGAGGAGTTCAACCTCCTTCAAGCAGCCCTCGATATCGAGGAAGGTCTCGACACGCTCAGATATAATAAGGTCATTGTGGCGACGGATGCCGATGTCGATGGCATGCACATCCGACTGCTTATCATCACCTTCTTTCTCCAGTTCTTCCCTGAACTCATCAAGAAGGGCCATGTGTATGTGCTCCAGACACCACTTTTCCGTGTGCGTAACCGTCGTACGAAGATCAAGGACAAAAAGGTCATCGCCCAGGCGGATGCGAAAGGCGACAAGAAGGGCGACTTCATTACCCGCTACTGTTATAGCGAGGAAGAGCGCTTGAAGGCCATCGGTGAACTGGGTCCCGATCCAGAGATCACCCGCTTTAAGGGTCTGGGTGAGATCTCCCCCGAGGAATTTGCCGGTTTCATCGGGCCAGACATTCGTTTGGAGCAGGTCACCCTCCACAAGAATGATCAGGTACAGAAACTATTGGAATATTATATGGGCAAGAACACGATGGAGCGCCAGAACTTCATTATCGACAACCTCGTCATCGAGGAAGACCGCCCTGAAGAAGATATTTACGAATAATTAGAAATTAGGAATTATGATTACCGGACTTAACTGGAAGTCGCTGATAGGTCTCATAGTATTCACTGTCACTTTTTCACCTTTACAGGCTCAAATCAGAATCAACAATCGTGAGGACTCGCCAATGCGCAAGTTGCAGTATGCCGAGATGTGTATCAGCAATCTCTATGTCGATAGCGTCGATGAACAGAAATTGGTTGAGGATGCTATCCGTGGAATGCTCGACAAACTCGACCCCCATTCCAGTTACTCCACTCCTAAGGAAGTGAAGGAACTCAACGAGCCGCTCAACGGCAACTTTGAGGGCATTGGTGTGCAGTTCAACATGATGCAGGATACGCTGATGGTCATTCAGCCTGTTACCAACGGCCCGTCGGAGAAGGTGGGCATCATCGCCGGCGACCGTATCGTCTCGGTGAATGATACCGCCATCGCTGGTGTGAACATGTCGAAGGAGGAGATCATGAAGCGCCTGCGTGGTCCGAAGGGTACGAAGGTGAACCTCGGAGTCATCCGCTCGGGTATCAAGGACCGACTGAACTTCACCGTCGTTCGTGACAAGATTCCCGTGAGGTCCGTTGATGCCACGTATATGGTCCGTCCGGGCATTGGCTATATCCGCATCGGCAACTTCGGGGCACAGACCCACGAGGAGTTTAAGGCGAGTCTGGAGAAGTTGAAGACTCAGGGCATGAAGGATCTGATCCTCGACTTGCAGGAGAATGGTGGCGGTTACCTGAAGGCGGCTGTCGATATCGCCGACGAGTTCCTGCAGCAGGGTGATATGATTGTCTATACCGAAGGTCGCATGGTGCAGCGCAGCGAGTACAAGGCTCACGACGGCGGTGCATTTTCATCAGGCAAAGTGGTTGTGCTCGTCGATGGCTATACGGCCTCGGCTGCAGAGATTGTCACAGGTGCCATCCAGGATCAGGACCGAGGCCTCGTTGTCGGGCGCCGTACCTTTGGTAAAGGTCTTGTACAACGGCCCATTGATATGCCTGACGGCTCAATGATCCGCCTCACCATCGCTCACTACTATACCCCCTCAGGCCGCTGCATCCAGAAACCCTATACCAAGGGCGACAGCAAAGATTATGCGATGGATATGCTAAACCGTCTGAAAAGCGGCGAACTGACTAATGCCGACAGCATCCATTTCGCCGATTCATTGAAGTTTGAGACACTCCGTAAGCATCGCACTGTCTATGGCGGTGGTGGCATCATGCCCGACTACTATGTACCGCTCGACACCACCATCTATACTCGCTTCCATCGCGAATTGGCGGCAAAATCGATTGTTATCCAGTCCAACCTCCGCTATGTCGATAACCACCGTAAGGAACTGAAGCGCCGCTGGCAGTCGTTCGATGACTACAAGCAGCACTACGAGGTGCCCCAGAGTCTGATTGATGAAGTGATTGCCGAGGGCAAGAAGCAGAAGATAGAACCCAAGGACGAGGCCGAACTGGAGAAGACGCTGCCTTATCTCAGCCTGCAATTGAAGGCCCTCATTGCCCGCGACCTCTGGGACATGAGCGAATACTTCTCCGTCTTCAACGAGCGGAGCGATATTGTCAAGAAAGCATTAGAGATCATCCAACAATGAATAATTAGCCATAAAGAAAGGATTTAACAATGAAACAGATGATGCAATGGATGCTCGCCGCCATCCTGATCAGCGGCGCAAGTATGTTCACTTCTTGTGCAGAGAAGGACAATCCCGTTGTCCCGGAGAAGCAATCTACGGGCATCGACGTCAAGAACTTTGACACGACGGTGCGTCCCGCCGACGATTTCTACCAGTATGCCAACGGCGGCTGGATGGCGAATAATCCGTTGCCTGCTGCCTATTCGCGCTATGGCACCTTCGAGAAGCTGATGGAAGAGAACACCATGCGCCTCAAGGACATCCTCGACGAGATGCAGAGTCGCAGTTTCGCCAGTGGTTCGACGGAGCAGAAACTCAACGACCTCTATCGTCTGGCGATGGACAGCGATCGCCGTAACAAAGAGGGCGTGCAGCCTCTGATGGGCATCATCCAGCAATTAGAAGAGGCCACGACCAGCGAGGAACTGTTTAAGATACAACTGCAGTTGGCTTTGCAGGGCTATTCAGGGTTTATGACGACCTATATTGATGCCGACGATAAAAACGCCACGCAGAACATCCTGACAGCGAAGCAGGGAGGAATAACGCTCGAACAGAAGGAATATTATCTAGATGCCGATGATGCTACGACCCAAATCCGCGAGGGCTATAAGCAGAACATCGTCAAGATGCTGCAACTATTCGGTTTCACTGAGGAGCAGGCCACAGCGAAGATGACAAACATCTTGCGCTTAGAGACCGAACTGGCCAAGGTGAGCCGCTCGGAAACCGACTTGCGTGACCCCGAGGCCAACTACAACAAAATGACCCTCGCCCAGTTTGAGTCACAATACCCCCATGTACAGTTAGAGAAAATAATGAACGCGATGGGCGTGAAGTCTGAGTATATGCAGGAACTGATAGTCGGTCAGCCGGAGTTCTTTGCTGGCGCTGATAATCTCATTGCCTCGATGACTGCCGACGAATATCGCGACTACATGGAGTGGAGACTGATCACATCGGTTGCCGGTTACCTCGACGATAAGACCGAAGCCACGTATTTCGAGTTCTTCGGCAAGGTGCTGTCGGGTCGTCAGGAGGACTACCCCCTGTGGCAGCGTACCATGCAGCAGATGGAGGATCAGATGGGCGAGGCACTCGGAAAACTGTATGTCGAGAAATATTTCCCCGCCGCCGCCAAGGAGCGTATGCTCCAACTCGTCCGTAACCTGCAGGCGGCTCTGAGCGAACGTTTCGACGCGCAGGACTGGATGAGCGATGCCACCAAGGCTGCTGCAAAAGACAAACTCAATGCATTCATCGTAAAGGTGGGCTATCCCGACAAGTGGACAGACATAAGCGCCCTCACCATCGACACACAGAAGTCGTACTACGAGAACATCGTAGCGTGCCGAGTTTTCTGGAACGCTTATACGATAGACAAGAGTGCCGGTAAGCCCGTTGACCGTACCGCGTGGGAGATGACCCCGCAGACTGTCAATGCCTACTATGATCCCTCGACCAACGAGATCTGTTTCCCAGCCGGCATCCTGCAGTATCCCTTCTTCGACATGGACGCCGACGATGCCTTTAATTATGGCGGCATCGGTGTTGTAATCGGCCATGAGATGACCCATGGCTTTGACGATCAGGGCCACCGTTACGACAAAGACGGCAATATGAAGAACTGGTGGACACCAGAGGACGAGGCTAAGTTCAAGGAGAAAGCCGACATGTTTGCCGCCTTCTTCGACCAGATCGAGGTACTGCCCGGACTGCATGCCAACGGACGTATGACTTTAGGTGAGAATCTGGCTGACCACGGTGGACTGCAGGTGTCATGGACAGCCTATAAGAAGGCTACAAAGGATAATCCACTGCCCACTGTTGACGGCCTCACTGCCGACCAGCGCTTCTTCCTGGCTGACGCTGGCGTCTGGAAACAGAATATCACTGAGGAGGAGATCCGTCGCCGCACCATTGTCGACGTCCACTCTTTGGGCCGTTGGCGTGTGAACGGTGCTTTCCCCCATGTCGATGCTTGGTATGACACCTATGGCGTAAAGGAGGGCGATAAGATGTACATCCCCAAGTCTAAGCGCTTACAGTTGTGGTAGAGTGAAGAAAGTATGTGATTTCATAGCCCGATGGATTGGAGCGCTGGTGCTGCTAGTCGCTATATTGGCGCTGGCAGTACCATCGTCGTTCTCATGGATTGCCACGAGGGCCATCAACCCCATGTTGGGTGCCATCATGTTCGGGATGGGACTGACGCTCGCGCCACAAGACTTCAAGATTGTGCTAAGCCGTCCCAAGGACATTCTCATTGGCTGCTTCACCCAGTTCACCGTTATGCCGTTGTTGGCTTTAGGACTGACGTGGGCTTTCTCTCTTCCCAAAGAACTGGCTATTGGTGTCATACTGGTAGGCTGTTGCCCGGGTGGCACGGCATCGAACGTCATCACCTATCTGGCCAAGGGCGACTTGGCGCTCTCCGTAGGCATGACCGCCGCCTCGACATTACTGGCACCGTTGTTGACACCGTTTCTGGTTTGGTTTTTGGCCGGTACGATGGTCGATGTCGATACGGTGGGTATGCTCATGAGCATCGTCTATGTGGTCATTGCGCCCATCGTGTGCGGACTGCTTTGCCAACGTTTCCTTCCCAAGGTGACCAAATGTGTTACGCCCTATCTGCCTGCATTCTCTTCTGTGGTGATTGCACTGGTGGTGGGCACTGTCGTGTCCCACAATGCCGATCAACTGCTGACTGCAGGCCTGCTCGTAGTGGCAGTGGTCATGATTCACAATCTGCTCGGACTGGGCATTGGCTTCACTGTCGGCCGCCTGTTGCACCTTCAGAGGCCCAAGTGTGTGGCGCTCAGCA
The DNA here is from genome assembly GCA_905233555.1 of uncultured Prevotella sp. Taxonomy (GTDB): domain Bacteria; phylum Bacteroidota; class Bacteroidia; order Bacteroidales; family Bacteroidaceae; genus Prevotella. The sequence continues at coordinate 24,339 of CAJODF010000004.1, forward strand.
TCGAGGTGGGCATGCAGAACTCAGGCCTTGCCTCGTCATTGGCCGTGCTGCATTTCGCCGCCTATCCGCTGGCCACCATCCCTGGCGCTGTCTTCAGCGTCTGGCATAATATCAGCGGTGCCCTGGCGGCCAAGTTGTATTCAGATAATTAATTTAACGTTACAATGAAAAGAAATTACTTTTGTTTAGTACTCGTTATGCTGTTTAGTATGACAGGTTTGAAGGCTCATGCCGAGGATTACGATTTTTCTGTAGTCAACGCTGACGGAGTGACCATTTATTACAACTACATCAACGACGGTCAGGAGGTTGCGGTCACTTGCAAGTATAGTTCGGCTTTTTATTCCAGTGATTACAAAGACAGAGTTGTCATCCCTGAAGAAGTGACCTATAACGACAAGACGCTGAAAGTGACTGCTATTGCAGACCATGCGTTTGCTGCTACTTGGGTGAAATCGGTTGTTCTTCCCAACACGGTGACGACTATTGGCGAGAGTGCATTTGAAAATTGCGGCTATCTTTCGACTATCACCCTGCCGGCCAGTGTGATAAGTATCGAAAGGTATGCATTCGAGAACACCGATTTGTCTGAAGTTGTCTCGTATATCGAGAATCCTTTTGCTATCAAGGGAAAGGAGTATGACAGCCGATCGTTCAGCGTGGGAACTTTCGACAATGCCATCGTCTATGTCCCCGCAGGAACGACGGATAAGTACAAGGAGACAGACGGTTGGAAAGACTTTGCCCACTTCAAGGAAGGCACTCCCACGGGACGTGACATCGAGATAAGCGGTCTGTACTACAACCTAGATATGGAAGCAAAGACGGCCGAAGTAACCTTTGGTCCGAATTGCTACGAGGGAGATGTTGTCATTCCGTCATCAGTCACTTACAACGACGAGACCTATAGTGTGACCGGTATTGGTCATTCGGCTTTTGCTTCGTGTTTCGACCTCACTTCAATCTCCATCCCTAGTAGTGTGACGACCATCGGTCTTTATGCCTTTTCTGCCACAGCCCTTACCTCCATCGCCATTCCTGAAGGTGTGACGACCATTGGCGGCCATGCTTTCGAATATTGCGACAGCCTTACTGAGATTTCCATCCCCCATAGTGTAACGAGTATCGGTACTTATGCTTTCTTTAATCCACAGATTGAAACGGTTAAGATAAATAACGAGACACCATTGAGTAATGTGGGGTACAATGCATTTGAATATCGTGACAAGATTACATTGTATGTTCCGGTAGGAAGCAAAGAGGCCTATGCCACGCACAATTTTTGGTATGCTTTCAAGGAAATCATCGAGACAGACAATTTCGACACAGGCATCAGAGAAGTGAGAAATGAAGAAGTGAAAAGTGACAAGTGTGTTTACGGCATTTACACCCTCGACGGTCGTCGCCTCAATGGCAAGCCGACGCAGACGGGAGTCTATATCGTGAATGGGAAAAAGACGGTGATCAAATGATCGCCGTCTTTTTCTCATCGTCGAAAAAGCCCATTCCGTTGACAACCTGTAACATGCGATCGATGTAGTCCCAGGTGGTGATGTCCCAGCGGAAGCCCATGCGGTAAAGAACCTGCATGGTATAGGCGTTCTGGATAGCGGGAACCACTGACTGGCGGCCATGCGTGGTGTTCAGATAAGCCACCAGACCTGACAGGCGCTTGGCACCCTCTTCGGTCTGTTGCACCATCTCCATGCGGTGTTCATACTCCTCATCCTCCACCAGTTGCATTTCCTGACCGATTTCGCTCATGCGGTTCAAGACGTCACCGAGCAACTCCTGGTGGTGGTTGTAGGGGTGGAACAGACAACATTCGTCGGGGGTCGTCGCCAACAGGACGATGGCCTGAGCAGTCTGATCGACGGGCGAGAACTCGATAGGCATGTCGAACTGGCTGTAAGGACATGCACGCAGCATCTGATAGATGCGCAGGCGGCCCATAAACGTGTTGCTGTTGAAGTTGACCTGGAACTCACCGTCGGTAGAGCGTGCCGAGAGGTTGCCCACACGCATGATCTTTGCCTGTAACCCCTGTTCGCATACTGCCTGCAGGATTTCACGCTCAGCCATGAACTTCGACCAAGCGTACTTGCTGACAAGATATTGTCCGAGGAAGAGTTTCTGTTCGTTGAATATACCTACTCCTGTCTCCTTGTCTCCTTGTTTCCCTGTCTCCTTAAAAATTATGCCTCGCGTACTCATGGTGGAAACGTGTATCAGTCGGGCCTTGCGAGCCAGACAGAATTTGATGCACTGACGGGCTCCGCCGAGGTTGACGTCTTCGATGTCGGTACCCTTCGAGAAGTGCTTCACGTTGGCGGCACAGTTGAAGACGGTGTCAATAGATTTACAATTTACAATTTCCGTCAGGTCTTGGGTGACGTCGCCGATGACAACGCTCAATCGCCTGTCTGCAAACAGTTCCCCAAACTTATCAGCGAAGTAGTAGTAGAGCATGGTCTGGAGGCGACTCTTGGCCTTCTCTTGATCCTTCGCCCTGATGAGACAAGTGATGCTGCTCACTCGTTCGGGGGTGAGGTTGATGAGTTCGCGGAGTACGTGGATGCCCAGGAATCCCGTAGCACCCGTCAGCAGTACGTTGCCCAATGGCGAGGGAGAAGTGAAAAGTGAAAAGTGAGAAGTGAAAAGTGTATTTTGCTGCAGCAGGTTGTCGATGGCGGTATAGTCGAAATCTGTTACCTGTCGGTTGCGCACATCCGTCTCATCCTCCTCGGCGGCGTCACCCATCAGATAGCGCGCCAATGCCTCAACGGTCTTCAGTCGGAATATGTCGCCATAGGTGATGTTGAATCCCTGGCGTGAAGCCTCAATGACCACACGGGTCACCTGCAGCGATGTGCCGCCCAAGGTGAAAAAGTCGTCTTTAATACCCGTCTTCTCCAGTTTCAGTACCTCCGAGAAGATGGCACACAACTTCTCTTCCGTCTCGTTGCGTGGAGCCACATACTCGCTGAGTGCCGACAGGTCGGGTGCCGGTAGGGCCTTGGTATTGATCTTTCCACTTGGTGTGTGAGGCATGTCAGTTAGCGGTACGTAGATGTCGGGCACCATATACGATGCAAGTCCTGACGCCTCCATGTGCTCCTGTAGCACCTCGCGGTCGATGGTATCGCCGTCCTTGACCGTATAGTAGAGACAGATATGCTTGGCGATGCCGATATCCTTGACAGCCGCTGCCACTTCGGAGATGGCTGTCATCTGACGTGCCACACTTTCAATTTCGCCCAGTTCGATGCGGAAACCGTTGATTTTCACCTGTGAGTCGATGCGGCCGATAAACTCCATATTGCCCTCTGCATTGTAGCGACACAGGTCACCGGTGTGATACATCATCACCTTGCGGCCGAGGTCGTCGCTCTCCACGTAAGGACACGGTCCGAAGGCCTGTGCCGTACGTTCCGGCAAACGCCAGTAGCCACGTCCCACCTGTACACCGGCAAAGCACAACTCACCGGCCACCCCTTGCGGCAACAGGTTACCGTCGTTGTCGGCAATGAAACTCCAACAATTGGCGATGCTCTTTCCGATGGGAATGTTTTCGTAGTCATGGCCACGTTCCATGACAAAGAAACTTGTATCGTCGGTACACTCGGTAGGTCCATAGACGTTGATGATGTCGATATGGTCACTCTTGACACCGGCCAGTTTGTCACCGCCTGCTGTAATGAACCGTATAGGCAGGTCGAAGTTGTTCAGCAAAAGGATGGCCATCGGTGTGGCATAGCCGCCGCCGGTCACCTTGTGGCGAACGAGGAAGTCATAGATGGCCTGCAGGTCCTTTCGGATAGCCGACGGCATGATGTGCAGGCTGCCTCCTAAGGAGAGGATGGGGAACAGGTCTTCGATATGTGCGTCGAAACTGAAACTGCGGTGATGGCTCACGCGGTCGGCTGCCGTCAGGTGTGTAAAGTCGGTGACGGCGGAAATGAAGTTCTTCAACCCCGCCTGGTGTAGCATGGCACCCTTGGGCTTTCCCGTAGAGCCTGAGGTGTAGATCATATAAGCCAATCCGTCGGGCCGTGAACGGTCGATATGCTCTGCCGGTACGTTGAAGTCGATGTCATCGAGGAAAATCTTCCTGACTCCTGACTCCTGACCCCTTGTCTCCTTGTCTCCCTGTCTCCCTATCTCTTTGATATCATGTGTAGTCAGCAGGACGGGAGCCTCAGAGTTTTCCAACATATATTGCAGACGTTCGGCAGGATATTCCAGGTCGAGTGGCAGATAGGCCGCTCCTGCCTTGTGTACGGCCAGTACCGCCACAGGGAAATCTACCGTACGTTCCAGCATGAGTGCCACGAAACTGTCGTCAGTGACTCCTGCCTCTATCAGATGGTGTGCCAGAATGTTGGCTCGATGTTCCATCTCGGCATAGGTCAGTTGGCTTTCGTCGTCGGCCACGGCCAGTGCATCAGGCGTGCGGCGGGCATTCTCGGTGAATACATTGGCGAAGGTCTTCGTCAAGTCAACCTTTAATTCCTTACCCTTCGACATGGCCATCACCTCCGCTTGCCGTTCACCGTTGAGCAGCGATACCTTGGCAACCGGTGCCTCTGGTGCTGCCATGAAATGCGTCACACAACTGTCTATAGCCTCGGCCAGCGACTGCATGAAAGCCTCCGTGTAGCAGGCATCATCGTAGCCAATGGTTACAGTTGGCGTACCCTCATAGTCCTCTACGGAGATGTCTATCTTGAATTTCGGTGTCTTCAGTTCCAGCGGTTCGGCCTTCAGGGCGACACCGTCGATGACGTGTTCGCTCCTGATGCCCACCTGCCAGGCGAAGCATACCGATGGCTTGAAACCGTAATCGGCGGCAATCTGGGCGAAGGGGTACTGTTCGTATTCCAACGTCTGCACGAATCGTTCGGCGGTCTGTCGCAGGAAGTCGGCTGTGCTCTCCGTCCCGATGGTTGCCGAGAGCGGCAGCGTATTGACGAACATACCTATGGTCTGCGAGATGCGCAGGTTGGAACGTCCGCTGCTGATGGTGCAGATGTATGCCTCCTTGTTGCTGGTATAGCGTGCTGTCGCATAAAGTACAGCTGCAAGATAAAGCGATGCCGGTGTCAGATCGTTCTGCTGACAGAAAGCCTCTGCCGCTTTGAGGTCTGTCGGTTGGTGAACCCACTTCAGGGTTGTCTCCCTGACTCCCTGTCTCCTATCATTAGGTACGTCGCTGGCGCCCTCACAGCCCTTCAGCATATCGTCGAAGAACGCCTTCGCCTCTGTCAGGTCCTGAGCTTGCTCGTCGGTGGCATAGTCCAACAGGGTGTATGTCTCTGCCGCGATATCCTTCCCGTCGAGTGCTTCCACTAACTGACGGTTGAAGATGTCGCGCGAACTGCCGTCGAATATCAGATGGTGGATGTCGCCCAACAGGTAGAGCCCCGCTGGTGTTTGAACGATTTCAAACCGATAGAGCGGTCCCTTATTCAGGTTGAACGGCCGCATGAACTGTTGACGGTATTCCTTCAGTTCCTCTTCTGTCATTGTGGTCACGGCGACCTGCGGTTCCATAGAAGTATCCATCACCTGCATGATGTCGGTAGAGCGAATCTCGAAATGGATATTGAACTGCGGGTGAGCCTTGATGATGGCCGTCAGTGCTGCCGTCAGCCGCTCAGGGGTGACGCTGGCGGGGAGGCTCATCAAGAAGGGGGTATTATAGGCCATGCTGCCGGGCTGTTTCATGCAGTCCATATAGACACCCGTCTGTGCACTGGAGAGAGGGGCTTCTGTCTTTACGGCATGGGCTCCTGACTCCCTGTCTTCCTGTCTCCCTGTCTCCTTGTTTGCTAGCAACTGACTGACGATCTCGTCTTCGATGGTCTGAAGTGTGCCGCTCTTGATCAGTTCCTTGGTCTGAAGCATCACACCATAACGCTGTTGGATGATGACAGCCAGTCGGATGGCTGTCAACGAGGTGAGACCTGCCTGACGGAGTGGTGTCGTCAGTCCGAAACGGTCGTTTTGCATGATGTCTGCTGCCAGTTCATGCAGAGCTGTCTCCAACTTATTCATCGGCACATGTTGCTCTTCCGCAACATCGCCGGTGGGTGCCTCAGGTTCAGGCAGCGCCTTCTGGTCAATCTTCCCGTTAGGTGTCATCGGCATCTTTTCCAGTTGCATATAGATGGTGGGCACCATATACTCCGTGAGTTTTGTGCTGATGTCAGTTTTCAGAGCATTGATATCAATCGTACTGCCAGCGGTGAAGTAGGCGCACAGGTGTTCCGTACCGGCGACGGGGCGCACCACGACCCTTACCTGCTGCACATCCGGATAGGAGGCAATGGCATGTTCTATCTCTCCCAATTCGATACGCAGTCCACGCAACTTAATCTGATGGTCGGTACGTCCGAGGATGACCACTTCGCCATTGGGCAGCCACTTGGCATAGTCGCCGGAACGGTAGATACGTCTGCCGAGGTAGTTGACAAAACGTTGGCGGGTCATCTCCTCAAGATGATGGTAGCCACGTCCCACGCCGCGTCCACCAATATAGAGTTCGCCCACTACACCGACAGGGAGTTCGTTGCCGTCACAGTCAACCACAAACTCAATGACGTTCAACTGAGGCTTTCCTACCGTGACGGTTTGGGCGTGTGTCAGTTCACAGATGTTTGATGACACCGTGGTCTCGGTGGGTCCGTAGGTGTTCAGAATGCGTGAGGGCGTCAACTGTTGCATCTGATGGAGCAAGGCCTCGGGCAGTTGCTCTCCTCCGAAACGGATGATAGGTACCTGTCGGATGGCTTCAACAAAGTCGGTGCTATAAATCCACGTTTGCCATTGTGACGGGGTGGCAGAGACATAGCCTATATGATGCTCTTTAATCAGTTGGGCCATCATGACGGGATTCTTCGACTGTTCTTCATTGGCCAGAACGAGTGTCAGACCATTGAAGAGCGATACGCCGATTTCGTGCATGGATGCATCGAACGAGATAGTGGTCACTGCCAATACCGTCTTAGCCGTATGGCTGACGGCGTATGCTTCTACGTTGGCAGGATGGCTAGTCAGGAAGTTGCAGATACCTTCGTGGCGGAGCATAACGCCTTTGGGCCGTCCCGTAGAGCCGCTGGTGTAGATAAGATAGGCAAGATCGTCGGGGGTGCAGTTTGTTGCGATAGCATCGCAACAAACTGCACTGTCGAGGAGCGTTTCCACGTCAATGGCCTTGTCAGCGGGAACGGTGTCGAGACGGTCTTTGGTTGTGATGATATAGCGGGCTTCGCTATCTTCCAGGATATATTTCACGCGGTCAGCGGGATATTCCGGATCGCAAGGGATATAGGCGGCTCCGGTTTTCAGGACACCGAAGAGTGACAGGATAAGCCGACTGGTTCGCGGCAACAGCAGTGCCACCATATCCCTCTCCCTGACACCCCGCTCACGAAGGGCCGCAGCAATACGGTTGGTTGCTTCGTCCATCTCTTGGTAGGTGAACGTCGCATCACAGGCTACCAGTGCCTCGCGGTCGGGTTGCGTCTTTGCATAATGACTGATACATTCGTGGAAAAGTTGAAAAGTTGTCTCCCTGACTCCCTGTCTCCCTGTCTCCTTGTCTCCCTGTTTCCTGACTCCTGATAACTGCACCTTTTGTTCTCCACTAACGATGGAAATCTGACGAATGGCGCGCTCCGGCTGTTCCATGAAGTGGTCAACAACTGCAGCCAACGAACTGCCGAAGCCTTGTATGGTAGATAATTCGTAGGCGGCATCGTCGTAGTTGAGATGGGCACCGTCCTCAAAGACCATCACCTGCAATTTGAACTTGGGCATGTGGCTGTCTATCTTCTGGAAGGTCAATTGTTCACCCCGTACTTCATAACGGGAGAACAAACCTACCTGATAGACGAACGACAACTGTGGGTGGAAGTCGTAGTCGGCAGCAATCGTAGCAAACGGATATTGCTCGTGACGCAACGACTGCTCGAAATGGTCGCTTACCTCATGCAGGAAGTCGACAACGCTGCCCTCACCAATCTCCTCGCAAACGGGCAGCGTGTTGACAAACATACCTGTAGTGTCGGCTGTCCTTAGGTCGGCACGTCCGCTACTGATAGTACAGAGACTGATTTGCCGGTTGTTACTGTAACGGGATGCCGTGTAGATGGTGGCGGCCAGCAATAGGTGACAGGGGGTGATGCCCTGTTCTCGGCAGAAGGGCTCTATCCGCTGCCAGTCTAATGACTGGATGTGGCAACATGCTTGACCTGTCTTGGGATGATTATGATCGGTGGGAATCTCTGTCGCACCTTCGAAACGAGCCATCCGTTGGTCGAAGAAGTCTTTTGCCTCACGCTTGTCGACTTCTTTCTGCTCTTGGGCATACTGCAGGTAGGGTAGCATCTCCGGTTCGATAGCCTGTCCCTCTAATTGTCTGCACAGTTGACGGAAGAAGATATCAACCGATGTACCGTCGAAGATGAGGTGATGTACATCCAACAGAAGCGTCACACCGTCGGCGGTAGTGACTATCTCGGCACGATACAGAGGGCCGTTCTGGAGGTCGAAAGGCTTTACGAAACAATCGATATAAGCCGTCAACTCGTCGTTGGTCATCGTCGTCTCTGTGATGTTCAGCGGCTGATTTGGGTCTGTCACCTGCACGGTATCCTCGCCTTGAGTCTCGAAATGGACTTTCATCATCGGGTGAAGGTCTATCACCGCCTGTAAGGCCAGCCTGACCTCCTGGGCTGTAATGCCCTTTGCCATCCGCATATAGACAGGAATATTATATGCCACTGATTCAGGATTCATCACACAATCGACATAGATACCCGTCTGGGCATAACTCAGCGGAGCGCTAGCAAATTGTCTCCCAGTCATTCCCGACCTGCGGTCGCCCGCTCGAACTTGTTCGCTTGCCCCAGCAAGAACCCGTAGCCTTTCCCTGTCTCCTTGTCTCCCTGTCATTCCCGACCTGCGGTCGCCTACCCGTAGCCTTTCCTTGTCTTCTTGTCTCCTTATATTCTCTTCCAACGACAAGATGGTCGCATCCTTTACGATGGCCTTGGCATCCACATCGATGCCATAGGTCTTCAGCAAACGCGAGGCCAGTCGGATGGCGGTAATAGAGGTAAGACCCACCAGCCTTAACGGAGTCTCGATGCCAAATGATGTGGTCTTGACAATCTCGGCCACCATCGTGTGCAGTTCCTGTTGCAGCGGGTTCTGGGGGGCCGTACCCTGTGCCAGTTGTTCCTGCGGATGGGGCAGGGCCCGCTTATCCACCTTCTGGTTCTGATTGACGGGAATCCTTTCTAATTGCATGATGAACTCCGGCACCATGTAGTCGGGTTTCTTGCTGGCAACGAACTGCTTCACGTCCTCAGCGTCAATCGGTTGGTCGCTGACTACATAACCCGTCAGAAATTGTCCGCCTGAAGGGTGGTCGAAAGCCTTAACAGTGGCATTCTTTACACCGGGATATTCTAAAAGAATACCCTCCACCTCTTTCAGTTCGATGCGGAAGCCGCGAATCTTCACCATACCGTCGCGACGGCCTACGAACACCAGTGCGCCGTCATCACGTCGCATAACGATGTCGCCCGTTTTGAAGATCCGGCCGTGGATGCTGTCTGTGTCATATTTTTGTGCGGTCAGTTCAGGCGCGTTCAAATAGCCTCGGCTCACCTGCGGCCCCATTACCCATAGTTCACCCTCTTCACCGGGAGCGGCAGGTTGCCCGTTGGCAGCGATGACTGCCAGCGTTGTCTCACCCAGCGGCGTACCGAGAGTGGGCTGCTCCTCACGCTCCGTGATGTCGTGGGCGGCAATACTCGTACATTCAGAACTGCCGTAGAAGTTGACCATCCTGATATGCTTCGGTGGTGTTAGGGGCGGTAGTTTCTCACCGCCGCAACTGAGCACCTGCAGGGTGGTATCATCATCCATGCTACCGGCAAACTGATAGGCCATCATAGTAGTCATGAAAAGATGGGTGATACGCTCCTGACGGATATAGTCCTTCAGGCGTTCCACGTCAAAGCGTTCGGCATTGTCGAGGATATGCAGGGTGGCGCCCACGGACAGTGCTCCCCATGTTTCTACTACAGTAGGCACGAAGCCGAAACTGGCATAGTTGGCCACACGGCTACCGACGGTCATACCAAGATATTTGGCAAAGGCCACACAAGCTGATGCTACGTTGCGCTGTTCCTGCATCACACCCTTGGGTTGGCCGGTGGTTCCCGAAGTATAGACCAGCATCAACAAGTCCTCTGCCTCCGGACTCCCGACTCCTGTCTCCTGTCTCCCTGACTCCCAGACTCCTGTCTCCTGTCTCCCTGACTCCCAGACTCCTGTCTCCTTGTCTCCCTGTCTCCCTGTCTCCTTGTATATAATCTCCTTCGTCAGAATCACCGGTATCGTGATGTCGCCTAACAGCGGCAGCAATTCCTCGTCGGCAATCAACAACTTAGCCTTTGCGTCGTTTATCATATAGCGCAAACGTTCCTGCGGATAGGCAGGGTCCAGCGGTTGATAGGCACAGCCTGCCTTGGCCACACCCAACGGTGCCAATGCCATCCACTGGTTGCGTCCAATCAGGATGGATACCACTTGGTCGCGCCCCAGTCCTGCGGCTTTGATACGGGCAGCCAAACACTCCGAGATACGGTCTGCCTCCTGATAGGTATAACGACTATTGTGATAGACGATTGCCAACTGGTCAGGTGTTGCTTCCACCTGTCTGCGCCATAGAGAAAGCACTGTATTCATACGTAGGTTATTGTTTAATGTCTGTTGATTCAAGTATTTTCACTTCCTGCAGATGCATGATACCACCTGCAACCATCGCAATGCTCGCCACAACCATCAGTGTCTGGAAGATGCCGATGGAGGTAAAACCAAATGTATAGAGCACCTGTATGGTGACGACTCCTAACAATGTGGCGATGCTATAGAAACTGTTGAAGAGGCTGGTATAAATGCTTTTCTTCTCTGGTTCGAGCACCATGCTGTTGGCGAGGCAGTAGATATACATGCCGCTGAATCCGAAGCCGAACAGTACCATCGTGATGGCTATCTCCACCACCGAATGGCTGCCTGTCAGGAAGTAGTAAATCGCACTGCCCACCGTCGCCAACAGCACGATGATCTGGTGCCAGGCGAAGGTCACGCGCGGGCCGTAGTGCTTCTGCAGATACAGAATGGGGAAGCGGCCGGCAAAGGCTCCAGCGACATAGGTGAAGATGATGAGTCCCAACGATGAGGCCGATAGTCCCAGTTCGCGGATGAAGAGGAACGAAGCAATAGCCATATAGGCACCATCGATCCATGCCATCCATCCCAACGAAAACGAGAGTTTCAGCAGTGGTGACGCCATCAGCACACGACGGTATTCGCGTAACGTCTCCATTGGCGCAAAGCGGGCCTTTCCCTGACTCCTTGTCATTCCCGACCTGCGGTCGCCCGCTCGAACTTGTTCGCTTGCCCCAGCAAGAACCCGTAGCCTTTCCTTGTCTCCCTGACTCCCTGTCTTCTTGTCTCCCTCATACAACTTATAGACCGACAACACTACGAGGACAGCCAGACAAATCAGCAACAACAGGATGAAAGCATAGCGCCATGACAGCCAGTCGGCTACAAACCCGCCTACCGACGGAGCGGCAATGGGGGCAATAGTGATGAGGATGCTATACCAACTGAGGCGCGAGGCCAGATTCTCCTTGTTGGAGATGGCGGCAATCCATAGTTGCATAGTGAGCATGACCATCGCACGGGATACGGCCTCGACGGCCTGGGCGATGTCGAAGATCCCGATGTTCCACGCGGCGGCACTCAGTCCACAACTGAGCATACAGATGCAGAGTGCTGCCTGCATCAGCCGTTTGGTGCTGAACAGATCGGCAAAGGCTCCGAAGCAGAACATACACACCACCATACAGATACGGCTTACGGCCATGTTCGATGAGGCCATCGCCTCGCTGGTGCCCAGTTCGTCGGCGATATACGACAATGATGGCACAAAGATGGAGTTGGCGGAAATAACACTGATTGCCGCCAAAGCCATCAACGTCCAACTGATCAGATAACGTTTATTCACTTGTTAGAATTTAGTTGTAAACAGCGTCGGTGATATCACCAGTGAGAACCATCCCCAACGTGCCGTCTTACTGCCGTTGCCTTGTTTCAGATGCTCCATCGTCTCCGTGCCGAACATCAGGGTGTAGCCAGCCGAGAGGGAGATATCCTTTGTGAAACGGTAATCGGCCGACAGGTCGATGCTGTGACCCAAGGTGCGGTCGAGCTCGTACAGGTCGGTGGCTACGGCCAGATAGTGATACGTGGCGCTGAGGTCTAATTTGGAGGCGGGTTTGCCAGAGATGCCGACAAAGACATTCTGCAAGCCGGGCGTGAAACCGCTGCTGTAGGCGCTCTGGTAAAAATAGTCCATCAAGCCGTAGAACTGGGTGCGCGATCCGTAGAGGGGCGTAAAGCCTTTAAAGACCTTATGCAGCGGCAGTCCTATCCTGCCACCATAGGTGTCAGGCACGAAATCGTCGCCGCTCAGGTAATCGTAGCCAAGGGTGAAGCCGTAATAGTCGGAAGGGTTGACAGTAGCCTTCGCACTGGCCATCCATGCGTCAATCTCGAAGGCTTTATTCTTCAAGACTGTCTTACCGCCCTGACGATAGTAAGAGCCCTCGAGTGTTACATATTTGGGATGAAAGTTCAGGTAACCGCCATACATCTGCTGATACTCGGTAGTAGGCGGATTGTAGTCATCCCCCTTCTCGCCAGCCTGTAAACCGAAATTCATGAAAAGAAGTGAAGCACCTAAGGGGAACTTGGGCACGTCGTAGTGGTACCACACGGTCTGCATGGTCTTATAGGGCTGGGAACCATCCTCGTAGTAAGTGCTCTTATACACGTTGTCCGCGCTCTGGTTGTAACCTAAGATGGCGTGCAACTGGTGGCCATGCCCCTCATAGCCAGCCCTCAGCACATCGTGCGACAGGGAGGCCATCGCAAAGTCGTTGGCACCGATGATACGCTCATCGTCGTATTTCAGTGCGATACGTCCTACCTGTGCAAAGAGGCCATTCTTGGCCGTCGCCTTCACCCAACCCTCGTAAAGTTTGAGAGCCTGATTGCCACCGGATCCCCACACGCCCAAGTTCTGGATCACGGCATGGGCCTCCAAGCCTGGTCTGTTGTAGTCCACGATAAAACGTGTACGACCGAGAAGGAAGTTTGACTTGTCCTCGTTTTCGGCATCACCGTCAACGGGCAGGCCGCCTCTCACTATTTCACCGTGTGTCAGAAAGTTCAGGCCGAAACTCAAAGTATTGACTTTGTCGACTTTGGTCGAATCTGTCTGTGCACATACACTGAGCAGTGGCACAAGCAGGGAGATAACAAAATAGACTCTTTTCATCGTTTATCGATTAATTAATATCTTACCGTGATGTATATACACGGGGCAAAGATACAAAAATAATGCCTAAACTCCAACAATTTAGGCATTATTTTTCATTTTTTTTCTGAGTGTCAGGATGCGACGTACGCTCTGGTGAATTTGAACTACTTAATCACAACCTTTTTCCCTCTGCTGATATACACACCTTTCGTGGTGGGCTTTTCATTGAGTTTACGCCCGTCGATGTTGTACCACGCGCCAGCCCACTTTTCACTTTTCACTTCTTCACTTCTCACTTCTTTAACGCCTGTGCCGAAGGTCTCCGTAACACCGCAGACAGTGCAGACCTTATCGACGAAGTTGTGCTGCTCAGGCTCGAAAGGCGTGGTGCACCACTGACACTCTATGGTGTGGGTGCCCTTGGCAGTCGTATCTTCTACCTTGTAGGTGGGGTTGCCATGGAGACACTCGCTGATTTGGAGATACGCGGCACCAAAGCAGTCGTTGACGCGGTTTGCCTTCTTGCAGCGCCACAGATTGCTGGTGATATAGACGGCATCGGCGAGATCCGCCTGAGCACCGGCGAAGTGACCTTCGACCCCAATGTCTGGTATGACCTCAACGGCCGCCGTCTCGACGGCAAACCGACCCAGAAGGGCATCTATATCAATGGAGGCCATAAGGTCTTTTATTAATAACTTTCATGCTATTTATTAATAACTTTCACGTTATTTATTAATAAAAGGAATTTAGGGCCGGTATCAACAAGGATACTGGCCCTAAATGCATAGATAGTTTTTATTAGTGCTTGTGATAGGGGCAAGTATCGGCCGTATAGCCCGGATGGGTACACAGTTCTACGTGGACATCTGTACGGTACCAGCACATATCGTGGCGTTCTATTTCAGCGGCCATGCGTTCGGAATATACCATCATCAAGTCGCCGGGGTGCGCTTCGTAGTCGTCTAGGCGCTCGAAGATATGGTGTAACAAGGGGAGCGTTTCGGCATATCGGTCTTGTGAACTGAGATAGACGATCTTACGCTTTAGGGCGATGATCAGGGCATCGAGGGCGTTGAACGAGACCTTTTCACTTAATATCGCTATCACGCTGTCCATTTTCGCCATGCCCTCCTTTTCCTGACCTATCGCACACAGCGCCGCACCGATTTCTGCCTCTGTGCGCAGGACGTCAGCCTCAGCCTCGGGGCCTATCTGATGATACACACCTACCAGTTCGCGCAACCGCCTGATCCATCCTAAGGTGTCGTTCTGCATGCGTTCAGTATAGGCTAGGATTTCCAGCACATCCTGCAGTCGTTTCAGGTTGGTCTTGATGGAGTCATGACTGAGCAGGCGCTCACCGATGGCCTGCACCGAGTCTAAACGGATATCCTTCGTTCCGCCGAGCAGAGAGTCAGCCTGGTTATGCATCTGTGTATAACTATAGATGCGTGCGCGACACTGGTCGGCCTGCACCTTATCCATGTTGCCCACGATGACCGCTGAGTCGATGATCTGTAATGCCCGTTCGGGCTGGTAGGCAAAGATGTCCATAGCAGTCTGCTTGGTGTAGAAGGTGTCCGTTGGCTGTGCTATCCTGCTGGTACCTTCATCTTTTCTTGTGCAGCCAGCCGTCAAAGCCACTGCTACTAAAAATAATAATATAATGTATTGCGTCTGTCGCATATCTTTCAAACCGTGACGAGTCGCATGGCGAGGGCTTTCTCCTCGGCGGCTTCCATGATCTCGCGTTCGCCGGGACCTTTGTCGTTGATGCCGCAAAGATGCAGGATACCGTGGATGATGACGCGGTGCAGTTCCTCGTTGTAGGGGCGCCCGAACTTGTCGGCATTGGTGAAGACTGTGTCGAGTGAGATCATCAGGTCGCCATTGATCACTTTACCGTCGCAATAGTCGAAGGTGATGATGTCGGTATAGTAGTCGTGCCCGAGGAACTGGTTGTTGGCTTCAAGGATCTTATCGTCGTTGACGAACATGTAGGCGATATCCCCTACCTTCTTCCCATAGGAGGCTGCCACTCGGCGGATCCAATTCGTGGTTTCGCGCTTTCCGATATTGGGGAACTTTACCCCTTCCGCTTCATATGTTATCATAATTTTTGTTTTTTCGGTAAATAAGGATTGATATCGACGCCGAAGTGCTGTAGTTCGCGGAGGGCACTCGACGAGATGCTGGCCAGTTCAGGCTCTGTATAGAGCAGGATGGTCTCGAGGCCTCCGAGGCGGCGGTTGAAGTCGGCCTGCCACTGTTCGTACTCGAAGTCGCTCACCGACCTGACACCTTTTATAATATATAAGGCACCTTCTGCCTTTGCGAAGTCCATTGCCAGCCCGTGATAGGGTTTTACCTCGATGCGCTGTTCGTCGGTATAGATATCGCGGATAGCCTGCATCCGCTGTTCTGCCGACGGCATATCGGGCTTATGCACATTGTCGCCCACCACGCCGATGACCAGTCGGTCGAACAGTGGGAGAACCCGTCTCACTATCGAGTCGTGCCCGATGGTAAAGGGATTGAAACTTCCTACAAATACACCTGTCCTCATATCAGTCAAAGAGATTTGGTTCCATGATGTTGCCGCCGTAGGGATTACGCCCGAAGTGGTGGTAGGCCAGTTCCGTCACCATGCGGCCCCGGGGGGTGCGCTTGATGAAGCCCTCCATGATGAGGAAGGGTTCATACACTTCCTCGATGGTGCCTGCATCCTCGCCGATGGCGGTGGCGATGGTGGTGATACCCACAGGACCGCCCTTGAACTTGTCGATGATGGTGAGCAGGATCTTGTTGTCGATCTCGTCGAGACCATACTGGTCGATATTCAGTGCCGTCAGGGCGACACGGGTAATCTTCGTGTCAATCATGCCGTTACCCTTCACCTGGGCAAAGTCTCTCACGCGGCGTAACAGGGCGTTGGCGATACGGGGCGTACCTCTGCTTCGGCCTGCGATCTCGAGTGCGGCATCTTCCGTGATGGGGACACCGAGGATGCCTGCCGAACGCTCCACAATCTTCTGCAGCGTCTCGGGGTCGTAGTACTCCAGATGCATGTTGATGCCGAAACGGGCTCTCAACGGTGCCGTCAGCAGACCGCTGCGGGTGGTGGCACCCACAAGGGTAAACGGATTCAGGTCGATCTGGATGCTGCGGGCCGAGGGACCTTTGTCGATCATGATGTCGATGCGGTAGTCCTCCATCGCCGAATAGAGATATTCCTCCACAACCGGCGACAGACGGTGGATCTCGTCGATAAATAGCACATCGTTCTTCTCCAGGGAAGTGAGGATGCCTGCCAGGTCGCCGGGCTTGTCGAGCACAGGGCCTGAAGTGATCTTGAAGCCCACGCCGAGTTCGTTGGCAATGATGTTCGAGAGGGTGGTCTTTCCCAGACCTGGAGGTCCGTGCAGCAACGTGTGGTCGAGGGGCTCGCCACGGTACTTGGCAGCCTCGACGAACACCTGCAGGTTCTCCACCACCTTCTTCTGACCGCTGAAGTCGTTGAAAGCCAGTGGTCGCAGGGCATTCTCAAAGTCTTTCTCACCTTGTGAGAAACGCTCCTCACGTATGTCAAAATCCTCGTTCATCATATTCTGCGTGCAAAATTACGAAAAAATTATGAATTATGAATTATGAATTATGAATTATTTTATACCTTTGCAGTCAAAATGAAGATAGGCGAGATAGAATTTGGCTCCAGACCAGTGTTCCTGGCACCAATGGAAGACGTGACAGATATCGGTTTCCGACTGCTCTGCAAGCGGTTCGGGGCGGCGATGGTCTATACGGAGTTCGTGAGTGCCGAGGCCCTGATACGCGATGTGAAATCGACCATCCGGAAACTGACCATCGCAGACGAGGAACGTCCCGTAGGCATCCAGATTTACGGACGCGATGTGGAGGCGATGGTAGAGGCGGCGAAAATCGTGGAACAGGCAGGTCCCGACCTCATCGACCTCAACTTCGGATGTCCCGTGAAGAAGGTAGCGGGCAAGGGCGCCGGTGCCGGTATGCTACAAAATATCCCGAAGATGCTGGAAATCACCCGGAAGGTGGTAGATGCCGTGAAGTTACCTGTGACGGTAAAGACCCGCCTGGGCTGGAACCACGAGCAACTGATTATCACGGAACTTGCCGAGCAACTGCAGGACTGCGGCATTCAGGCCCTGACGATCCATGGGCGTACCCGTAGTCAGATGTACACCGGCAATGCCGACTGGACCCTTATCGGTGAGGTGAAGCGCAACCCCCGCATTCATATCCCTATCATCGGCAACGGCGACATCACCTCGGCAGAGGAAGCCAAGGCGGCTTTCGATACCTACGGCGTCGATGCCATCATGATTGGCAGGGCTACCTTCGGACGTCCCTGGATCTTCAAGGAAGTGCGTGAATTCCTCGATGAAACCGGCGAAAATCCCCTCGACTTCAACGCCAAACTCGACATCCTCGAAGACCTCCTGCGACTTAACGTAGAACGCATCGACGAGAAGCGAGGCATCCTCCATACCAGAAGACACCTCGCTGCTACACCTATATTCAAAAGCATTTCCAATTTCCGTCAGACCCGTATCGCCATGCTTCGTGCCGAGACGATGCCGGAACTCCTGGGAATCCTCGAAGATACCCGCAAACTTTTAGGTTAGAACCAGTTCATCAGCACGCGGAGATAGGCGGTCAGTTCACCAGCCATCTTCTCGTCCTGATAGATGTTCGGATGCCAGTCGTTGCCATAGAAGGCTTCGCCGTCGATATGGTTCATGTCGAAGCGATACACCTCCTTGTCGCCGGCTTTCTGAGCCTCCGCCTGCACCTCATTCAATATCTGTCGCTGCAGATTCTCCTCCTCGTTGTAGAGCATCGAACCCGTCAGGAACACGATCTTCGCCTTCGGGTTGTGCTGGCGCACCATCTTCAGCAGTTTATGGTAGTTCTGCTTCAGCAGTTTCGCGTCGTAGTTGGGGGTGGAGAGGTCGTTGGTGCCGAGGTTGATGCAGACCACGTCGGGCTGGTAGCGGCTGAAGTCCCACTTCTCTTTCAGGAACGTGGCCTCCTGGCGCAGTTCCGGCTTCCAGGCATAGCCCGTATATTCGTACTGCACCGGCATGTTCGACTCGGGATTACCCGTCTTCGGACCGTTGTAGTTGCGGTAGGCCCCGATGCCGCTGCGGGCCACCACCCAGTGCTGTGCATCTAGGTTGCGGGCCGTCATCGAGGCGTACGAATAGTAGTGGTTCTCCGTCTCGTACTCGAAGCCCTGGAACTTGATCATGCCCTCATTGCCGTAGCCGCAGGTGATGGAATTGCCGATGAATTCGATCTTTCTTGTCGGCAGCACGGGAGGCTCTGCCAGTTGCTTACCCTTGTCGAGTACGAAGCCCCAGAACTCCGGAAAGAACTCGTAGCCCTCGATCACATACATCAGTCTGACGGTATGTTTGGTGTCGGGTAGGGCCGTTGCCAGCGTCACCACCGAGTCGCGCTCTCCGCGGAAGGCCACCTTGAAGGGCTCCGCCTGGTCTATCTGTGCCATGAAGTAGCCGCTCTTGGGCTTTGCCATCATCCGCAGCGACGTTCCCTCGAAGGCGGCGATGATCTGAATGCCGGGGAAGTTCCATGCGGGGCGTTCAGGATTCGTAAAACTGATGCGTCCTGTGTAGCGGATGTGCTTGTCGGCAGGACTCACGAAGGTACCCTTCAGGGGGAAGGTCTTGTTGGCGGCAAAACCACACTGGCAACCGATGGCCAGCAGCGCCAGAATCATTAATTTCTTCATATTTTTACTGTTTCTAACTTCTTTTTTTTCTTTCTGCGTGCAAAAATACAAAATAATTGTGAATTATGAATTGTAAATTGTGAATTATTTCGTATCTTTGCGCCAAAGAACCATTAATTTTTAGTGTTATGTTAACAGTTATCATCATTTTGGCGGTTATCGTCATTGGTTATTTCATCATGACCCAGCGTTCGCTGGTCAATCTCGATGAGTTGTGTAAGAACGCCCTGAGCCAGATTGAGGTTCAGTTGAATTCCCGTTTCGATGCGGTGATTGCTCTCGCTAAGACGGCAGCGCAGTATGCCAAGCACGAGTCGGAAACCATCATCCAGGCCGTACAGGCTCGCGGTGCCAACATGGGCAATGGCAATCTGCCGGCCACACCGGAGAGCATCAATCAGCAGAGCGACTTGCTCACGCAGATGATGGGACGCCTCAACGTGGTCTTCGAGCGCTATCCCGAACTGAAAGCCAGCGACCTCTATAAGGAGGCCCAGGAGGGTATGAAGCAGTACGAGGAGAATGTACGCATGTCGCGTATGGTGTACAACGACACCGCCACGAAGATGAACCGCATGGTGCGCCAGTGGCCCTCTTCGATTGTCGCCTCCATGCTCCATTTCGACCAGAAGGACTACCTGAAGGTCGATAGCGAGGAAAAGAAACAATACCCCGACCTCGATGAAGCGTTCAAGAAGTGAAAAGTAAAAAGGTAAGAAAGTAAAAAAGTAAAAAAGATGAATCGTTGTCTGATAATAAGGAAGGTAATAGTTGTTTTACCCTTTTACCTTTTTACCTTTTTACCTTTATCGGCAAGGCCTCAACTCCATCGCTTGGACATCAAGGTGGTGCTGAGCCGGAACGGCGATGCCCGCATCACGGAGACCCGCCAGATGACCATCGACTCCGAAGGCACGGAATGCTATATCGGCATGGGCCTTGCCGACGGCAGTGAGGTACGCGACCTGACGGTATCCGACGAATCCGGCTACGTGTTCGAGAATGTCGGTGCCTGGGACGTCGATCGCTCCCGCAGTTGGAAGGCCGGCAAGTGCGGCATCGTCAACAAGCACGGGGGCTGCGAACTCTGCTGGGGCCTCGGCGACAGTGGTGAACGTACCTACATCACCACCTATACCTACACCAACCTCGTCCATGCCCACAGCGACTACGACGCCATCCGCCACGTCTTCCTCGACGAAGGCGTGTCGCCCAAACCCGATGAGGCCCGCCTCACCATCGTCGCCGCACCCGAATTCCCCGACAGCGTTTCGGGTGAACTCTGTGCCCCTGCCTTCAACGAGGACAACTGCGGCATCTGGGGCTTCCGCTTCGGCGGCGAGATAGCCTTCACCAAGGACGGCACCATCGAGTCGTGGAACACCGAGCCCTTCGGACGTAGCGGGGCCATGTATATCATGGTGCGCTTCAACAAGGGCCTCTTCGAACCTGTCGTCCATGAGAACGAGACCTTCGAGGAGAAGCAGAACCAGGCCTTCGAGGGCAGCGACTACTACAACTACGACAGTGGCTATGGTGGCGGTGGCGACGCCTTTTCTGATGCCATGGGCCTTGTAGGCCTCTTCTGCACCGTCTTCGGCTTCTTCATCCTGCCCATCGTCGGCGGCATCTGGTATTTCGTCTATGTCTGGCGCGCCCGGAAGAAGGTCAACAAGGACTTGCTCTGGTACCGCGACATCCCCCTGAAGGGCAACCTCCAGGCAGCCAACGACATGCTCAATGCCTACAAGTACTTCGGTGCCGACTACAACAACCTCCTCTCCGCCTGCATCCTGAAACTCATCAACATGGGTGCCATCAGCATCGAGTCACGCCTCGGCGCCAGGGGCAAGACGGAGCAGAACTTCGTCATCCATGAGTTGCCCGACACCGGCGACCAGCCCATGCTGCTGCGCAAGGTACACAACATCTTCAAGTTGGCTGCCGGCAGCGACACCATCCTCGAACCCAAGGAACTGAAGACTTTCATGCGCAGCACGAAGAACGAGAGTATCACCGACTCCTTCATCAGCACCCTCCACACCAAGACGGGCATCTCCGCCTATAAGGACCGCCTCGACGAGGTGCGCCAGGTGTATGGTTTGAAAAAATTCCTCAAGGAGTTCACCCTGCTCGACGAACGCGGGGTGGGAGAGGTCAAGTTGTGGAAGGACTATATGATCTACGCCACCCTCTTCGGCATCGCCGACCAGGTCATCGCCGACATGAAGAAGATCAACCCCGAATACTTCAACATGGATCAGGTGGCCGATCAGATGGCCAACGACATGACCCTGCCGATGATCCGTTCCACGCTGTTGAACAGCACCTCCCGTGCCGTTGCCAACAAGGCGGCTCGCGAGGCACAGGCCCATCGCGTCTCAGGCCGCGGCGGACACACCTCATGGGGAGGCGGTGGCGGCGGCTTCTCCGGTGGCGGATTCGGTGGCGGCGTCAGATAGTCCGCCCCTCTGGTTTCATCAGTTGCGGGTGTTCTTCTATATCACAAGGCTGTGCTGTTCCTTCGATGTTAAAGGTCAGGACAGCCTTTTCTGGTGTCACGTCGAGTGAGCATGGGGCGCCCTCAATCAGCGGCAGACAACTGTTGCTGCCTACGGGGAATCCACAGCAGATGGGGATCTCCAGGTCGTGCAGGTGGGCTATCAGCATCTGTTCCACGCTGCCGAACTGCAGATCGAACTTGATCGAACTGAACGTGCCGAAGATGATGCCCTTCACCCTTTCGAAATCCAGTTGCAGGCGCAGGGTATAAAACAGCCTGTCGATGGCGTGCAACGACTCCTCCACCTCCTCTATGAAGAGAATGACGTCCTGCTCGGGCAGGTGGTGGTATTTCGTGCCGGTGATGGTGACGTAACTCGACAGGTTGCCGCCCACGAGGATACCTTCCGCATGTCCGCTCCGGTTGTTGGCGTTGCCGGCAATCCGGTATTGTGGCAGCGTGCCGAAGAGGATGTTTCTTGTCAGGGTGCTGGCAGGCTCCTGTCCGCCGGCTATCTGGAACGCCATCGGCCCGTGCACACTCATCACGCCTGATCCGGCAATCGTGTAGAGTAGGGTGGTGATGTCGCCGTGTCCTATCAGCCATTTCGGGTGCTTCCGGTAGTCCTCCAGGGGGATGCGGTCCAGCAGATGGATCGAGCCGTAGCCGCCCCTTGAACAGAGTATCGCCTTGATGCTGTCGTCCTCCAGGGCCCACAGCATGTCGGCAGCCCTTTCGTCGGCCGTTCCGGCGTAGGCATCCACATTCAGGCTGGTAGTGTGCGGTCCGATCACCGGCTGCAAGCCCCAGCCCCTCAGCACCTCTGCGGCCTGCAGGATCGCCTCCTCAAGCACCCAGTAGGCAGGTGATATCAGGGCCACCTTGTCCCCTTCTTTCAAATAAGGCGGTTGTATAGTTTTTTTGATTCTCATGGTTCTACATTATTAATATCTTCTTGTGACAAACAGCGGCGGGATGTCGCGGTTGATGGTGAGCACCCAGCCGTCCTCCGTCTCGTTGGGCTTATAGTCCACGCGGTCCGTATGGTCACCCATCACCCACACCATCCTTTCGTCGATGCGCTTCCCGCCATGCTGCAGCGTCACCACCATCCTTTGTGTCGAAGCCTTCGCACTGATCTCGTACGGACGCCCCTTCAGTTCGCCGACGGCTATCTCCACCAGTTGCTCCACGATGCGCAGCGGCTCACCGTCCGGTTGTGCTTTTATCACGCGACGGATAAACTCCATCGCGTTCTCATCATGCTCGGGAATGTATGTCTTTTCTTCCATCATTCAGTTTGGGGGTGCAAAATTACGGAATTCTTCCGACTAAACCGCCGGATTTAACCCCTGCACCCACAAATTTAGCAAATTTTAAAGGTATGGTGCGAAGGCTTGGTCGTAGTCCTCGCTGCCCGCCAGTCGTCCGTTCACGATGCACACCAGTTCCGCCTGTGCCCTGAAGCACAGTTTCTCGTCTGCCGCGCGGAAGATGTCGTGGTGGAACACATACTTGATGCCCTCCTTTGTCAGTCCGAGCCTTGATATAAACTCATCGTCTGGTCTCAGCGGTGTCTTAAACTGCATCTGCATGCGTGCCAGCACGGCATCTACGCCCTTCTCGTGCATGGCTGCGAAGCTCAGTCCGCACTGTGTCAGGAACAGGTGTCTTGTATGCTCACAATAGTGCAGGTAGTTGGCATTGTTCACGATGCCCTCTATGTCGCATTCATAGTCGCGCACCTGCATCCGCGTCTCAAAAATATACTTTGTACTCATATCCGGCTGCAAAGATAAAAATATAAATCGGACTAACCAAACCTCAGTCCGATTTTCTATAGAGAAATCACTAAAGATACTTCAATCCTTCTCCAATCCTCATCCAATCGCCCTCCAATCGTATCCCAATCGTACTCCAATCGACGTCCAATCCTTCTCCAATCGTACTCCACTCTCTCTCCACTCCTTCTCTACCCTCTCTCTAGTTCTGAATCGGAGAGGAAGTGGAGAGGAATCGGAGCAAGGGTAGAGGGCAATCGGAGCACGATTGGGATACGATTGGATGACGGCTGGATGAAAAATGGAGCACGATTGGATGGAAATCGGATGGCGAATGGTGCAAGAATGGAACAGAAGCACAGAGGATTCAGATTCCCTTGCGACGGATTTTGTAACTTTTCCGCCTGATTTCTTGGCGGTTTCGGAAATAATTCCTATCTTTGCACCGTGAAACCAATAAATAGAATGCTATGGAACAATTACTTCATTATGTCTGGAAGCATAAAATGTTCCCCCTGAAGGAACTGGAAACGACCGACGGTAAGTACGTCGAGGTGATCGACCCTGGCTTGCACAACCACAATGCAGGTCCTGACTTCTTCAACGCCAAGGTGAAGATCGGTCGTACGCTGTGGGTGGGCAATGTTGAGATCCACGACAAGTCGAGCGACTGGTATCTGCACGGCCACGACAAGGATTCGCATTATGATAACGTGGTGCTCCACGTGGCGACCGATATCGATACAGACGTGCGGAATTCCCAGGGTGAGTATCTGCCGCAATTGCAACTCGATGTGCCGCAGCACGTACGTGAGCACTATGAGGAACTGCTGGCGACAGACAGTTACCCGCCATGTTACAAAGTAATCCCCGACCTGACGCGCCTGATGGTGCACGCGTGGATGGCGGCTCTGCAGACAGAGCGCTTAGAACAGAAAACGGAGGCCATCAAACAGCGGGTGGCGCAGATGAACGGCTCGTGGGAGGACGCTTATTTCGTGACGCTGGCTCGCAACTACGGCTTCGGCATCAATGGCGATGCCTTCGAGGAGTGGGCGCGTCACATCCCGCTTAGTGCTGTGGCCCACCATCGTGACGATCTCTTCCAGATAGAGGCTATCTTCATGGGGCAGGCGGGACTGCTGGAGTTGGAGGCTGTGCCTGAGTATTATCAGCAGATGGCACTCAATGAGGGTTACTTCGCGAAACTGCGCAACGAATATCTCTATCTGGCCCATAAGTTTTCGATGAAACCGATGGATTTTAAACTCTGGCGGTTCCTCCGTTTGCGTCCGCAGAACTTCCCGCACATCCGTATTTCCCAGTTGGCCAGCCTCTATTATCAGCATAAGGCCGGACTGAGTCAACTCATCGAGTGCGAGACCGTTGAACAACTCAAGACTCTGTTCGGTTCTCACGTCACACCTTACTGGGAGACGCACTACACCTTCGGCTCCACCAGCAGTAAGAACGAGAAGCATCTATCATACGGTTCTCTCAATCTGCTGATGATCAATACGGCTATCCCCATGCTCTTTGCCGTGGGGCGCCATCGTGGCAAGGAGGTACTTTGCGACAGGGCTTTCGACTTTCTGGAGCAGTTAAAGGCGGAGAACAACTACATTATCAGGATGTGGCAACAGGTAGGCTTGCCCGTGCAGACAGCGGGTGACTCACAGGCACTTATCCAGTTGAAGAAGGAATACTGTGACAAGAAAGACTGTCTCCGCTGCCGCTTTGGATATGAATACCTAAAGAGAAGTGAAAAGTGAATAGTGAAAAGTGAGAAGTGAAACATCAAAAGTGAATAGGTTATGAACGAACAGGAATTATTTTATGCGATGGCGTTGACGCGCCTGACGAACTTTAACTTCCAGCAGGCGCTGGAACTGTACAGAACGGTGGGCAGTGCCCAGCGGATATTTGAGCACCGGATGGATATCGGGGATGTCATCGAGGACTGTTCCCCCCGTCTGATGGAGGCCCTGAAAGACTGGAATGAACCGATGAAACGGGCAGAATTTGAACTACAGTATATGCGTGAGCATAGCATCCGCGGGCTGACGCCAGCCGACGACGACTACCCTCAGCGGCTTCACGAGTGCACTGATGCTCCTATCGTATTATACTATAAAGGTAATGCAGACCTAAACCAGGCAAAGATTATCTCCATCGTGGGTACTCGCCGGATGACAACCTACGGGCAGGACCTGATACGCCGTTTCGTCAGAGACCTGCGCCAACAGTGTCCGCAGGTGTTGGTTGTGAGTGGACTGGCGTATGGCGTGGATATCCATGCTCATCGTGAGGCGCTGGCGAATGGTTTCCCAACGGTAGGTGTGCTGGCTCACGGTTTGGATCAGATTTATCCTTATCGTCACAAAGAAACGGCCGCTCAGATGCTCAGTCACGGTGGACTGCTGACGGAGTTTATGACACAGACGAATGCCGATAAGCCTAATTTCGTGCGACGCAACCGTATTGTGGCGGGTATGGCGGATAGTGTCATCGTCGTGGAAAGCGCTGCCCACGGTGGAGGTCTCATCACGGCAGAGATTGCCCAGAGTTACGACCGCAGTGTGTTTGCTTTCCCTGGTGCTGTCAGCATGGCTTTCTCTGAGGGCTGTAATAACCTGATACGCGACAACGTGGCGGGATTAATCTCTAATGCCGGTGATTTCGTAAAGGCAATGGGATGGCAGGAGGAAGCCCAACGACAGCAGGCTTTGTCCGATGGAATCGAGCGAAATCTATTTCCTGACCTCTCGCTAGAGGAACAAAAGGTGGTCAGTCTGTTGCAGCAGACCAACGACCTGCAACTCAACATCCTCAGTGTGAAGACAGGCATTGCCATCGGCTCGCTCACCGCTATTCTCTTCCAACTTGAGATGAAGGGTGTGGTCAAACCTCTCGCTGGTGGCATGTATCATTTGCTGATGTAATGAACTAAACTGATAAATTATCCTAATTCTCATTTGGCAATTCTCTATTCTCGGCGGTTTTTATTAATTTTGCAGCGTTTTAATTCGAATTGAAAGATGAAAATAGCATTAATCGGCTACGGCAAAATGGGCAAGATGATAGAACAGATAGCCAGAGACCGTGGTCATGAGATCGTGAGTATCATTGATATTGATAACCAACAGGACTTCGACAGCCCTGAGTTCGCATCGGCAGACGTCGCCATAGAGTTTACCGCACCACAGGTGGCCTACGGCAACTACCTGAAGGCCTGGGAGAAGGGCGTGAAGGTGGTGAGCGGATCGACGGGATGGATGACGGAGCACGGCGACGACGTGAAAGCCGCATGTGCCGCCGGAAAAACGCTGTTCTGGGCATCGAACTTCTCGATAGGCGTCGCCATCTTCTCGGCGGTGAACCGCTACCTGGCGAAGATCATGAACCAGTTCCCGCAGTACGACGTGGAGATGGAGGAGACACACCATGTGCACAAACTGGACCACCCATCGGGGACTGCCATCACGCTGGCAGAGGAGATCGTGGAGTGCATCGACCGCAAGGAGGCGTGGAAGGAGGATACCACCGAGAAGCAGTATCTGCGCGTGGATCATATCCGCCGCGGCGAGGTGCCGGGGATACATACCATCCGCTATGACTCGGATGCCGACCTGATCACGATTACGCACGATGCACACAGCCGCAAGGGGTTTGCTCTGGGGGCTGTGCTGGCTGCGGAATATACGAAGGATCATCAGGGGTTGCTGACGATTTCAGATATGTTTAAGTTTTAAGGAGACAAGGAGTCAAGGAGACAAGGAGACAGGATAATTATGATTGACAAGAAGAAAGAAAAACTGAATATGAAGAAGCAGTGGGCGAAGTTTATCGTCGTGCTGGTGCTGTATCTGCTGTTCTTGTATTGGGTGAAGTCATGGTGGGGAGTCATCCCGTTTATCTTCGACGTGTATATCACCAAGAAGATCAAGTGGCAGTGGTGGAAGGAGTCGGAAGGTCCCGTGAAGTGGATCATGTCGTGGGTGGATGCCCTGGTGTTTGCCCTCGTGGCGGTGTATTTCATCAACTTGTTCTTCTTCCAGAATTACGTGATTCCATCGAGTTCATTGGAGAAGTCGCTGCTGACGGGTGACTACCTGTTTGTGTCGAAGGTGAGTTACGGTCCGCGCATCCCGCAGACGCCGTTGACGATGCCCCTGACACAGCACACGCTGCCGATGATAGAGTGCAAGAGTTACATCGAGTGGCCCCAGTGGGACTACCGCCGTGTGAAGGGTCTGGGCAACATCGAGTTGAACGATATCGTGGTGTTCAACTATCCTGCCGGCGACACGCTCTGCGGGGCGATGAAGTATCAGGCGATGGACTTCTACAGGCTCTGCTACGAGATAGGCTACCAGCGCTATCCGCAGCGCCCCGATCCCGACTCACTGGATGCCGACGTGCGCCGACAACTGTTTGAGGCCATCTATCAGGGCGGTAGGCAGTTCGTAGAGGAGAACTTCCAGGAGTACGGCGGGATCCTCACCCGTCCGGCAGACCGCAGGGAGAACTACGTGAAGCGCTGTGTGGGTCTGCCGGGACAGACGCTGCAGATCAAGGACCATATCGTGTATCTGGACGGCAAGGCGAATAAGGAGCCGGACAACGTGCAATATACCTACCGCCTGAAACTGAAGCAGCGCCTGACGGACGAGGTGATGAAGGACCTGGGTATCACGATGGAGGACCTGATGAGCCTGAACACCCTGGGCTACATGCCGCTGACAAAGCATGCTGTGGAGGAACTGAAGCGGCTGGACTATGCGGAGGACATCACGCTGAACACGGATGCCGACGAGTGGGACATCTACCCGCTGAACGGCAATATGCACTGGACGAGGGACAACTACGGACCCGTCTGGATTCCGAAAAGGGGCGAATCCATCGACCTGAACATGGATAATATCGCCATCTACGAGCGGCCCATCCGTACCTACGAGGGGAACGACCTGGTGGTGAAGGACGGCAAGATATTCATCAACGGCGAGGAGGCGAAGGCCTATACCTTTAAGTTGGACTACTACTGGATGATGGGTGACAACCGCCACAACTCGCTCGACTCACGCTACTGGGGCTTCGTGCCGGAGGATCATATCGTGGGTAAGCCGATCTTCATCTGGTGGAGCAGTGACCCGGACCGTAGCGGATTCGGGGGCATCAGGTGGAGCAGACTGTTCCGCTTTGTAGATAATATTAAATAGGGAGACAAGGAGTCAAGGAGACAGGGAGTTCAGGACAATACATAAGACCAAACGTGAGAGAGTGAAGGGGACGGTGAAGTTCATAGGGGCTCTGGCGGTGGCATTCGTAGTGATGCTGGCTTTCCGGGCGCTGGTGATGACAGTCTGTACCATTGAGGGTGACGGACTGGCACCACAGTTCATGGAGGGCGACCGCGTGGTGGTGAACCGCTGGAGTTACGGACTGCGCACCGGTGAAAGGGGCGGACTCTTCGACTATGGCCGCATCTGTCGGCAGGTGGTGAAAAAAGGCGATTTCATCGCGTTTGAGGACTCGCTGGGGCGGGTGCTTATCTGTCAGTGTACGGCTGTGCCGGGCGACACGGTGTATGTGAAGAAGGCCCCGTGTGTGGTTCCCGGTCTGATCAACTGCGACGATCAGGACTACTACTGGGTAAGGAGCGTCAGCAAGAACAACCCCATCGACAGCCGGCAGTTGGGTTTTATCCCCGAGGAGCGCATCATCGGCAGGGCCTGTCTGGTGCTGTTCAGTCGCAACCCCCAGGCGCCTTTCTGGAAGGGCTATCGTTCAGACCGTCTATTCCTGCCGAAATGACAACGTTGCTCAGCACTACCTATTTCGGTCCCGTGCAGTGGTACCAGAAACTTTATCGGAGTGATGAGGTGCTGATAGAACAGTGGGAGAGTTTCCAGAAACAGACCTACCGCAACCGTTGTCTGATAGCCACCACCAACGGCATCCAGGCCCTCACCGTTCCCATAGAAAGGAATAATGGTCAATATATAAAGGATATCCGCATCAGCGATCACGGCAACTGGCGCCACCTGCACTGGAACGCCCTGCAGAGTGCCTACGGCGAGAGTCCGTTTTTCGAGTACTATCAGGACGATATCCGTCCCTTCTTCGAGAAGCGATGGACGTTTTTGCTCGATTTCAACGAGGACATCCGACAGAAGGTGTGCGAACTCATCGACATCCAGCCGGTGGTGGGATATACGAAGGCTTTCGTGAATCACGGGGACTGTGCCCATGATCTTTGCGATTTCCGGGAGGGGATACAGCCCAAACATCCGGCGCCTGATCCGGACTTCGTGCCGAAACCCTATTACCAGGTGTATCAGCAGAAACACGGTTTCCTGGCGAACCTCTCTATCCTCGACCTGCTATTCGATATGGGGCCGGAGAGTATCTTCTATTTGTAAGTGCGTGTAATTAACAACATAGTTTAACCATTTAAAGTAATTCAAAATGAAAAAGATTAGTTTGAAAGTGGCTGTATGCCTGATTGCAGGAAGTTTCCTGTTTAATTCATGTATGGTGGGCTCATGGGGCCTGTTCAACAAGTACGCCAAGTGGCAGACCAACATGTCTGACAGCAAGTTTGTCAATGCCATCGTGGGTTTCGTGCTGGGTGCCGTCTGTTATCCGATCTGTTTCCTGGTCGATTCACTCGTGCTGAACACCATCGAGTTCTGGTCGGGTGACAATCCTGTGGCTTCGAACGTCGGTAAGACCAAGAACGTGATGGGTCAGGACGGACGTCTCTATGCCGTGAAGACGCTGAAGGACGGTTACGAGGTGACGGATCCGAACGGTGTGGTAACGCTGTTTACCTACAACAAGGAGGCCAACAGTTGGTCGATGAGTCAGAACGGTCTGACGAAGGAGATCTTCCGTTTCAACGAGGACGGTAAGAGCATCAAGGTGACGATGAACGGTGAGGAGCGCGACTTCAGCCTGAATGAGCAGGGTGTTGCCGATGCAGAGTATGCCTCTACGATGGGTCTTTACTACGCAGCCCGCTAATAGCGATAGCCCACAAATGATAAAGGCTTCCCACGATCGGGAAGCCTTTTTTGCGTTTAGTCCTCGAGTCCGCTGAGGCTGCGGGCCAGCCAGACATCCATCTTGCCGGCACCCCGATGGTTCCAGGCGTAGTAGGGGATGAGGCGGACGGTGACATCCTTGACAGCGAGACGGCCGTCGTCGGCGATGGAGGCTTCCTGAGCCTTTGCCGTGATGGCGGTGACGTGGAAGGGGCTGCCGTCGGCTTCTTTGTTCTCGATGGCATAGGCGGGCTGCACATCAAACTGCGGATGACGGGACAGGAGCAGATGATGGGGGTCGATGTCGCCATTGTCGGCCCATTCGGCACAATAAACCAGCGGTCCGCGCTCTACGGCAACACGTCCTCTGTCGTCTGTCACTCTCGGACTGGCCACCACTTCGCGTACAGGCATGTCGAAATGGATGCGGACGATGTCGCCCTTCTTCCAGTTGCGGTTGATGACGAAATAGCCGTTCTCCAACTCGCTATCGACGCTCTGGCCATTGACGGTGATGTTGTAAGTAGCGAAAATGTCGTCGCTGTAGGCATAGAGGTCGCTGGGCACTACCTTGTTCTGTACCCATCCGGGGATACGGATCATCATGTCGAAGGTCTTGGCTTTGTTCTGGAGTATCTTGATGGTGATGTCCTCGTCCCAAGGATAGTTGGTGGTCTCCTCGAGGGTCACATCCTTACCGCCAATCTTGATCGTAGCGGTGTTGGAAGCAAAGAGATTCACGTACAAAGCGTTATCACGAACGCCATAGATATAGCCCGGCATCGAGGGGATGAACCGGCAGAGGTTCGAGGGACAGCAGGCACAGCCGAACCAAGGCTGGCGTGTCATCGTGCCGTCGGCATTGAAACGGTAGCGTCCGTCGCTGCTGAGGGGGTTGGGGTAGAAGAACTTACCGCCATCGACACTCATGCCGCTGATGACACGTTCCAGACAGTCGATGTATTTCGCATCGCCGTGCAACAGGAACATACGTTCGAAGAGATACACCATCGAAATGGCGGCGCATGTCTCGTTGTAGGCTGTCAGGTTGGGCAGTTCGTAGTCGGCTCCGAAGGCCTCGCCTCCGTGACGGGCTCCAACGCCTCCTGTCAGGTAATATTTCTTGCTGACGATATTCTCGTAGATGGTGTCGATGGCTTTGATGTAACTGGAATCACCTAAGAGGGCTGCCACATCCGCCATGCCGGCATACATATAACCGGCCCGTACGGCATGTCCCCAAGCCTCTGTCTGATCGACGACGGGTTTGTCGCTCTGCGAATAGACATCCTTATGCTCCGTCTTGCCACGATAGTCCAGCAGGAACTTGGCCTCGTCGAGGTATTTCTTTTCTCCAGTGAGAACATAAAGACGAGCCAGCGCCATCTCGGCAATCTGGTGTCCTGGTACCACACAGGCCTGTCCGGCATTGGGACCTACCTCCTTTACGACGCAATCGGCATAGCGCTTGGCGATGTCGAGGAACTTCGTGCTACCGGTAGCCTGATAGTGGGCGCAGGCGGCATCCACCATGTGTCCCAGGTTGTAGAGTTCGTGGCTGGCATGCTCCTCTGCTGCCCAGCGCTTGTTGGCAGCCCATCCGTGGGGATGCTGCGGGTTGATGGTTCGGGCGGTATAGAGATAGCCGTCGGGTTCCTGGGCCGCTGCCACCACATCGAGCACGGAGTCGATATAGGCCTTCAACTTCGCATCGGGATAGGTCTGCAAGACATAAGAGGCGCCTTCGATGGTCTTATAGACATCGGTATCATCGAACGAAAAGCCCATAAACCTCGCGACGTTCCACTCTGGTGTCTGGAGTCCTGGGTGTCCTGGGTGCTGCAGGGTATAAGCCGCCATCTCGAAATTCTTGTAGCGGTGCTCACTCTCGCACTTCGAGAAAGCCAGGGGGATGGTTACCTCACGGGCTGCCTTGATGCGATCGCCCCAGAAGGTGTTGGGGGTGATCTTCACCGAGGTGAACGGAACTTGGGTATAAGGATACCCGCTCTGGGCTACGATGGTGCCCACACAGATAATGAAAAGGCTTACAAAGGCCGCAAAACGTCTCATAATGTTGTTGTTTTCGATTACTTGGTGGCAAAATTACTAAAAAAATATGAATTATGAATTATGAATTGTGAATTATTTCGTATCTTTGCCACAGATTTATAATTACTACCGAATCATGAACAAAACGATGATGCTCGTTGGAAGGATTTCTTTCACGATGATGCTGCTCCTGTCTGTGGGGAGCACCCAGGCACAAGACCGGCTCTATGCTGATGAGTTTCCCATTGGGGATGTCACCCTGTTGGATGGTCCGTTGAAGAAGGCAAGAGACCTGAATATCCAGACGCTGTTGCAGTACGACTGCGACCGTCTGCTGGCTCCGTATCTCAAGGAGGCGGGGCTGACGCCGAAGGCGAAGCCCTATCCCAACTGGGACGGACTGGACGGACACGTGGGAGGTCACTATCTCACGGCGATGGCTATCAATGCCGCTGCCACTGGCAATGCAGAGTGCCGTCGGCGCATGGAGTATATGATCAGTGAGTTGCAGGCCTGTGCCGATGCCAACAACAAGAACCACCCCGACTGGGGCAAGGGGTATGTGGGCGGCATGCCGAACAGCGAACGGATCTGGTCAACATTTAAGAAAGGTGACATCGAGACTTATTTCGGTTCGTGGGCACCGTTCTATAATCTGCATAAGATGTATGCCGGCCTGCGCGATGCATGGGTGTATTGTGGCAACGAACAGGCCAAGACGCTTTTCCTGGGCTTTTGCGACTGGGCCATCGACCTGACGTCAGGTCTTTCGAATGTCCTGATGGAGCAGATGTTGAATAATGAGCACGGTGGCATGAATGAGGTGTTGGCTGATGCCTATGCCATCACAAAAGATAAGAAGTACCTCGATGTGGCAAAGCGTTTTTCGCATCGCAGGTTGCTCGTCCGGATGTCGCAGCGTCAGGATAACATGCCAATACGCAGGTGCCGAAGGTGGTGGGGTTTGAACGTATCTCGGAACTCTCTGGCGACGAGGTGTATCACAATGCTGCCAACTTCTTCTGGGATATCGTCACAGGGGAGCGTTCGCTGGCTTTCGGTGGAAATTCCCGTCGGGAGCACTTCCCCAGCAAGGAGGCTTGTATGGATTTCATCAATGACATCGACGGGCCTGAGACCTGTAATACCAATAATATGCTGAAACTGACGGAAGAGATGCACCGTAGGAATCCTGAGGCCCGCTATGCCGACTATTACGAGTTGGCTACCTTCAACCACATCCTCTCCTCACAGCATCCGGAGCATGGGGGTTATGTCTATTTCACCCCAGCCAGACCCCGTCACTATCGTAACTACTCCGCTCCCAACGAGGCGATGTGGTGCTGCGTGGGTACGGGTATGGAGAATCATGGTAAGTACGGACAGTTCATCTATACCAAGAAGAGTGATAATCTGTTTGTGAACCTCTTCGTCGCCTCCGAACTGAACTGGAAGGAGAAGGGTGTGACGCTTCGTCAGGAGACTGGTTTCCCTTATAGCGAGACCAGCAAGATTACCGTTGCTCAGGGCAAGGGACAGTTCACCTTGCAGGTGCGCTATCCCGGTTGGGTGAAGCCAGGTGCCTTCCAGGTGAAGGTGAATGGCAAGCCTGTCAGCATCGTTACGGGTCCCTCTTCATACGTCGCCATCAGTCGTCAGTGGAAGAAGGGTGATGTGGTGGAGATCACCTTCCCGATGTACAACAGCATCAAGTACCTGCCCAACGAACCGCAGTACATCGCCCTGATGCACGGGCCTATCCTGCTCGGCATGAAGACGGGTACGGAAGACTTGGCTCACCTTGTAGCCGACGACAGTCGCTTCGGACAGTATGCCAGCGGTAAGAAACTGCCCATCAACGAGGCGCCTATCCTTATTAATAATAGTATTGAGGACATCGCCAATCAGTTGCAGCCCATTGCCGGAAAACCTCTCCACTTCACCCTCACCACAAAGATGGAGAATGCGATCCGCAACGAGATACAACCCTTCTTCGAGATCCACGATGCCCGTTATATGATGTATTGGCTCGCCCTGTCGGAGGATAGTTACAGGAGTTATCTCAGCAATTTGGCAAAAGCCGAGCAGGATCGTCAGGAATTAGAGGCCCGTACCGTCGATAAGGTACAGCCCGGTGAGCAGCAGCCCGAGACAGACCATAAGATGGAAACCGACCAGTCGCAGGTGGGTAATTCCAACGATGTCTTCTACCGTGATGCCAGAGACGGGCACTATTTCAGTTACCTGATGCAGACGGGTGGACAGACTGACCTGGACCTGCGTTTGAAATACTGGGGCGTGGGTGAGTGGAAGACCCACGAGTTTGATATCTTCGTTGATGACGTGCTGGTGAAGGAGGTGAACAATACGGGTAAGTACCGTATCTCTGAATTCAAGTACGAGACCTATCCCATACCTGTCGAACTGCTGAAAGACAAACAGCAGGTCCGTGTGAAGTTCGTTGCCAAGCCTGGCAAACAGATTGGCGAGATTTACGAAGTCCGTCTGGTGAAACATTCAGAATCAAATCTTAAAAATTGGATTAATAAAGTTGAAAAGGTGGTATATTGAAAAGGTGAAAAAGTGAAAAGGTGAAGAATTGGAAAATAAAAGAAATTGAAGAATAAATTGTAAATAGTAAATTGTCAAATTGTAAATGAAAAGGATTCTCTTATTAGGTTCTGCCCTCTTGGCAGTCTCGTTGGGCATCTCTGCCCAGAAGGCCATGAAAGCCCCCGCTGGTGGCAAGGCCATTAGTGACGAATTGATCGGCATCTTCTTCGAGGACATCAGCAGCAGTGCTGACGGTGGCCTCTATGCCGAGTTAGTACAGAACGGCTCGTTTGAGTACAGTCCCGCAGAGCGTGACGGATGGGGCCCAGGCACTGCTTGGAAGCAGGTTCGCCCAGGTCACTCACTCGGAACGATGTTTGTGCGGATGGACAATCCCCTGAACGCCAACAACCCCACCTACATGCGTCTGCATACAGAGCGTGCCAAGGAGTATTATGACTATCGCGGCTGGACGGGTTATGGTATCCAGAACGATGGTTTCGACGGTATCAGTGTGAAGGCTGGCGAGAAATATGATTTCTCTGTGTTCTTCCGTAACATCGGTAATGCCAAGAAGGTGCGTGTAGCGTTGGTTGCACCGTCACAGGGTAGAGGCTTCGGCTTTGGTCCCAGAGACCCGAAACTGCTGGCTGAGGCTAAGTTCGACGTCAGCAACCAGTCCTGGAAGAAATACGAGGCTGTGCTGACACCCGACTCTACCTGTCAGAATGCTTCCCTGCAGATCCTCGTACTCACCACAGGCGACCTCGACATCGATATGGTATCGCTGATGCCACAGGATACTTACAAGGGGCATGGCTTGCGTAAGGACTTGGCTCAGGCTCTCGCCGATTTGCAGCCGAAGTTCATGCGTTTCCCTGGTGGATGCGTGGTGCATGGCGGTGGCGACGGTTTCTGGGATACCTATCGCTGGAAGACCACCATCGGTCCGAAAGAACAGCGCAAAGGTATCAAGAACACATGGGGCTACCATCAGAGCATGGGCTTAGGCTATTTCGAGTATTTCCAGTTCTGTGAGGA
>CAJODF010000005.1:0-48340 GCA_905233555.1 uncultured Prevotella sp.
ATTATGGTAAACTACAAGGATTTAGGACTCGTGAATACTCGCGAGATGTTTAAGAGAGCAGTGGCCGGTGGCTATGCTATCCCCGCTTTCAACTTCAACACCATGGAGCAGATGCAGGCCATCGTGATGGCTGCTGTTGAGACCAAGTCTCCTGTCATCATGCAGGTGTCAAAGGGTGCCCGTAACTATGCTAACGCAACTATCCTGCGTTACATGGCTGAGGGTGCTGTGGCTTACGCTAAGGAACTGGGTTGCGAGCATCCTGAGATCGTGCTGCACCTGGACCACGGTGACAGTTTCGAGCTCTGCAAGGACTGTATCGACATGGGCTTCTCTTCAGTGATGATCGACGGTTCTTCTCTGCCTTACGAAGAGAATATCGCTCTGGCTAAGAAGGTTGTTGACTATGCCCATCAGTTCGACGTAACTGTTGAGGCTGAGCTGGGTGTGCTCGCTGGTGTTGAGGATGAGGTTAGCTCTGCTGAGAGCCACTACACCAAGCCCGAGGAGGTTATCGACTTCTCTACCCGCACTGGTTGCGATTCGCTGGCAATCTCTATCGGTACTTCTCATGGTGCCCACAAGTTCACTCCCGAGCAGTGCACATTGGTGAACGGCGTGCTCGTTCCACCTCCCTTGGCATTCGACATCCTGCACGAGATTGAAAAGAAGCTCCCCGGATTCCCCATCGTGCTCCACGGCTCTTCTTCAGTTCCTATGGACGAGGTCAACACCATCAACCAGTATGGTGGTCACCTCGAGGCTGCTATCGGTATCCCCGAGGAGCAGCTGCGTGAGGCTTCGAAGAGCGCCGTCTGCAAGATTAACATCGACTCCGACTCTCGTCTAGCTATGACTGCTGCTATCCGCAAGCACCTGGCTGAGCATCCTGGAGACTTCGATCCTCGTCAGTATCTGAAGCCCGCTCGTGAGAACATGAAGAAGATGTACGATGTACATCCACAAGATCGTGAATGTGCTCGGTTCTGACGGTAAGCTCGCTCAGTGCTAAGAGTGTTAAGCGAAATGCTTTGATAAAATAAATCCCCGCTGATGGCGGGGATTTATTGTTTTATTCAGGTTTGTCTTATTTCGGTTCTTCAGCCTCGATGCGGTCGATAGCGCCAGAGACAGGATTGAGCCAGAGGCGCGTGGTATAACGCTTGTTGAAGAGGACACCGCTGAGGAGTTCGACATTGCCGAATTGGGCGGCAGGGAACTCATTGGTGACAATCACTCCGTCAGCATTGAAGATGGAGGCAATCATCTTGCCAGGTACGTTCACATAGACGCCCTGTTCCTGCTTCTGCTTTTTCTTCTCGTCGGGATCAGCCACAGGAATAGCGTGGAGGTCTGCTATTTTAATATAATAAGGTACGCCTGCGAGGTCGTCATCATCGACAAGGCCCAGTTTCTTGGAGAAACGGAACAGCAGCGACTGTTTGCTTTCCTTGTTGGGAACGATGGTCATGGTCTTCTCAAGGGTATCTTTCTGGATAGTACCTGCAAAGAGACTGGTGAGACTGCGGTCCTGCTTGTCGAGTTGTTCGAGCATCAGTTGCAGTTGTGCACCGTCCTTTGGCATGTTGTCAGCCTGTCCGCGTACGAGCAGGTTGCGACTTTCGCGGATTTCATAAATGTCCTGTGCTGTGAGTTCAGCCATCTTGGCGGTGCTGCCAGCGGCCAGAATCTCCTCACTCAGATACTGGCGCGGATTGATGGGTTCAGGACGTGGGGCAGGCTTGAAAGGCTGCTGCAGCGGAATGGGTTTCGGGGTGGCATTGATAGCCAGCAGTACACCGTCGTCGGAAAGGGCGATATTGGCTGCAACTGTCTTGGGGTCGAACTTGACGGCAAAGCGTTTGTTGGTGTCGGCAGTAGAGACGGCCTCCTGACGGATACCGGTGATACGGTAACTGACAGAGGGCTCAGCAGGCACATCCTTCAGGCGCAGGTAGCGGTCGGCATACTTGCCAAAGTCACCAGGGGTATAGGTGGTCTTCTCGATTTGCACGGTGATGCGGATGGCTGTCTTGGGGAGAAAATAGACGGCTCCCTCGCTGGTGATACCAGGCTGGTAGGGGGTTGTAACTGTCTGGGCGGTTAAAGGTGAAAAGGTGAAAAGGTGAAAGAGTGAAATACCGATCACCAAGCCTTTTGCCCTTAATGGTTTTGTTGATAAATTCATATTCATATTGTTTTCATTCTCATTTTTTACTTTTTCACTTTTTCACTCTTTCAATTTCTTGAAAGCGTATGGTAGATAATGGATGATATCACCTGCCATCAGACTCTCCTGTCCCAGTTCGCGGGCTGCGATGTCGCCAGCAAGTCCGTGTAGATACATACCGATGAGACAGGCATCCTGTTGCTTGTAGCCTCTGGCCAGCAGGCCGGTGATGATACCCGTGAGTACGTCGCCACTACCTGCTGTGGCCATGCCTGCGTTGCCTGTGGAATTGAAGATGACGTGACCATCGGGCAGACAGAGGGCAGAGTGATGGCCCTTCAGGATGACATATCCCTGAACACGCTCAGCGAGGCTGCGGGCCTTGGAGAGCAGTTCGTAACTGTCGTTGCTATGCCCCTCCAACCGTTGCAGTTCCTTGGGGTGGGGAGTAAAGATGATACCCTTAGGCATCTGTTGTAGCCAGGCACGGTGATTGGCCAGGATATTGATGGCATCAGCATCAGCCACGATGGGGCACTGGGTGCCGCGTATCTGGGTAATCAGGGCGATGGCAGTCTGTTCACTGGTACCGAGTCCGGGACCAAGGCCCACTGCATCAAAGTCCTCCGTATCGACAGCCTCGGAGAAAATGGTCTCGTCGCGATCGAACTGGATGATGGCCTCAGGAACGCTGATTTGCAGGATGACGCTGTTCTGCTTGGGGGTATGGGTGGTCACCTTTCCTGCTCCTGAGCGGAAACAGGCCTTGGTGGCTAGCACGGAGGCTCCTGCCATACCATATGAGCCAGCAATGATAAGTGCATTGCCCATATTGCCTTTGTGGGCGTAGGGGTTGCGCTTGAGCAGCAGCGGACGGATGTCGTTTTCTTCCGCAATGGCATAGTTGGCATCGATCATGTTGATGCCTTCCTGACTCAGTCGGATGTCAAGTACTTTCACTTGTCCGATGAGTTGCTGGTTTTCCGAAAAGAGGAAGGATAGTTTCTTTTGTCCGAGTGTCAGCGTGAGGTCGGCCCGAATGATGTTGGCCCGTACGTTGAAGGAGTTGTCTTCTGTCATCAGTCCCGAGGGGACGTCGATGCTGACCACCTTTGCGGGGGATGAATTGATGTATTTGACCAATGAGGCAAAGCCTCCGGCAAGCGGTTTGTTGAGTCCGGAACCGAAGAGTCCGTCGATGACAACGGTGTCTTCCTCCAGTCGGGGCGGGTCGAACTCCTGAGTCACTTCCACGAATGATTTCACCTTCTTGTCGATAAGACGCGCCCTGTTGGCGGCACAGTCTTCGGAGAGATGGCCGGAGATATTGAAGAGATAAGACTGGACACTGTATCCCTCATCAAGCAACAGACGGGTTACAGCGAGTGCGTCGCCGCCATTATTGCCTGGACCCGCAAATACGACCATAGGGGTGACTTTGCTCCATGTAGAGGTGATGGCATGGGTGATGGCCCTGGCGGCCCGTTCCATCAGATCGATAGATTTGATGGGCTCGTGGTCGATGGTGTATTTGTCTAACTCGTGTATCTGAGCACTCGTGAATATTTTCATAGGTGCAAAAATACGAAAAATATGCTAATGAATAGCAGAGTTTAGCAGAAATTTCGTAATTTTGCAGAAAATTTTATCATTTTGCGCTATGAGCAGTATTAAAATCAACGACAAACGCTTCAGAGTTTCCATTCCTGAGGCAGAGATTAAGAGTCGCGTCAAAGAGTTGGCGAGACAGATCAGCAAGGATCTGGAAGGGAAGAATCCGCTATTTCTGGGTGTGTTGAACGGTTCTTTTATTTTTGCTGCTGACCTGATGCGCGAGATGACCATTCCGTGTGAGATTTCCTTTGTAAAACTCGCCTCCTACCAAGGAACGACCTCTACCGGAAAAGTCCACGAGGTTATCGGACTGAATGAGGATCTGACGGGTCGCACGGTGGTGATTGTGGAGGATATCGTGGATACGGGTCGTACGATGAAACAGATGGTTGAGTCGTTGGGCACAAGACGACCGGAGTCGTTGCATATTTGTGCCTTGTTTGTCAAGCCTTCCAAACTGGAAGAACCCATCGATGTCGATTATGTGGCGTTCAGCATTCCAGACGACTTTATCTTAGGCTATGGCTTGGACTACGACCAGGCAGGGCGCGGATTAAAAGATGTATATACAATCGAGAAAGATATGAAGAATATAGTGATTTTCGGTGCACCGGGCTCAGGCAAGGGCACCCAGAGTGATAAGATGATCGAGAAGTATGGCTTGAACCATATCTCGACGGGTGATGTGCTGCGTGCAGAGATTAAGAACGGCACGGAACTCGGTAAGACAGCCAAAGGTTATATCGACAACGGACAGTTGATTCCCGACGACCTGATGGTGAGCATCCTTGCATCCGTTTATGATTCCTTCGGACGGGAGCACAAGGGTGTGATCTTCGATGGATTTCCCCGTACCATTCCACAGGCAGAAGCCCTGAAGCAGATGCTGGAAGAGCGTGGCGACAAGGTGGCAGCGATGATTGAACTCGACGTGCCTGAGGAAGAACTGATGAAGCGTCTGATCCTGCGTGGACAGCAGAGCGGACGTGCTGATGATAACGAGGAAACCATCAAGAAGCGCCTCGTGGTGTATCACTCCCAGACACAACCGCTCATCGAGTGGTACAAGAACGAGGGTATCCACTACCATATCAATGGCCTTGGTGAACTCGACCGTATCTTCGCTGACATTTGCGCGGTGATTGATAATATCTAAATGGAGAGTAATTTCGTAGATTACGTCAAGATCATGTGTCGCTCTGGCAAGGGCGGCAAGGGGTCGATGCACCTCAAGCATGTGAAGTACAATCCCAACGGCGGACCTGACGGTGGCGACGGTGGCAAGGGCGGTAGTATCTATCTGCGTGGGAACCACAACTACTGGACGCTGCTGCACTTGAAATACGAGCGCCATATCTTTGCGGAGCATGGTGGCAACGGTGGCAGGGACAAGTGTCATGGCACCGATGGCAAGGACGTGTATATCGATGTCCCTTGCGGAACGGTGGTCTATAATGCCGAGACGGGCAAGTATGTCTGCGACGTGACTTACGATGGTCAGGAAGTGCTGCTGTTGAAAGGCGGACGTGGCGGACTGGGTAATTTCCAGTTCCGTAGTGCCACGAACCAGGCTCCCCGTTATGCACAGCCTGGTGAACCGATGCAGGAGATGACCATCATCCTCGAACTGAAACTCCTGGCTGACGTCGGACTCGTGGGTTTCCCCAATGCAGGTAAATCGACGCTAGTATCCGCTCTTTCCAATGCCCGTCCGAAGATAGCCAATTATCCGTTTACCACGATGGAACCCTCTTTGGGCATTGTGGGCTATCGCGACAATAAGTCGTTTGTGATGGCTGATATCCCTGGTATCATCGAGGGCGCCTCGGAGGGTAAGGGCCTCGGACTACGCTTCCTGCGACACATCGAACGTAACTCCTTATTGCTCTTCATGGTGCCAGGCGATACGGACGATATCAAACGGGAATATGAGGTTTTACTCAACGAGCTGAAGCAGTTCAACCCCGAGATGCTCGACAAACATCGTGTGCTGGCAGTGACAAAGTGTGACCTGCTCGATGAGGAGTTGATGGAGATGCTCAAGGAAACGCTGCCCGACGATCTCCCTGTCGTCTTTATCTCCGCTGTGACGGGTTTTGGCCTCGATGCGTTGAAAGATGTACTTTGGAATGAACTGAATGCTGAGAGTAACAAACTTGCAGTCTTGACAGCAGAGGACACGCTGGTGCATCGTGACAAGGATATGAGTCGCTTTGCGGAAGAACTGGCTGACGAGGGAGAGGACGAAGATATCGAATACATCGACGACGAAGATATTGAGGATATCGAAGACCTCGAAGACTTTGAGTATGACGAGGAAGTTTAGAGCCCCCCAACTTCATTTCTACGATCTGGCCTCCAACGTGACGGCCTTCAGTAGCACGCGCCATGGTGGCGTGAGCGAGGGCAACTATGGGACGTTCAACGTGAACGGCTTTTGTGGTGACAATCCCGACCATATCGCCCAGAACCGACAGGCGCTCTGCAAATTACTTCATATCAAAACAGACCGCCTTGTCATGCCCCATCAGGTGCATGGCACGGGAATTACCCAGATCAGCAAGACCTTCTTCCTCTTGTCGGAGGACATCCGTCGCAGTGTGACTGAGGGCATCGACGCCCTGATTACGAATGTACCAGGTGTCTGTATCGGGGTTTCGACTGCCGACTGCATACCTATTATTATATATGACCCTGAGCATCATGCTGCCGGAGTGGTGCATAGTGGCTGGCGTGGTACGGTGGCCAACATCGCTGAAGCGGCAGTCGCCTCGATGGTGAGGTCTTATCATTCTAAGCCAGAGCGTCTGCTGGCTGTGATCGGACCAGGCATCTCACGAGGGAATTTCGAGGTGGGCGACGAGGTCTATAATTCCTTTGCCTCTGCCAA
The DNA here is from genome assembly GCA_905233555.1 of uncultured Prevotella sp. GTDB lineage: Bacteria > Bacteroidota > Bacteroidia > Bacteroidales > Bacteroidaceae > Prevotella. The sequence goes on from CAJODF010000005.1 coordinate 6,675, forward strand.
TTATCCCATGGATGCCATCGCAGTGCGGGAGGAAAAGTGGCATATCGACCTGCCAAAGTGCTGTCAGATGCAGTTAGAGGCAACGGGCATCCCATCTGCGAGTATCCGTACGACGGACATCTGCACCTACGATCAGACGGACGATTTCTTCTCTGCGCGACGCTTGGGCATTGACTCAGGACGCATCCTGACAGGTGTCGTTTTGCGTTGAATTTTTGCAGAATCAGACATTTATTATTGATAAATGTTTAGACTTTTCACTTTAACTCTTTTTTTTAAGAAATAATTCAGATAAAATTGTTATATCTCGAAAAAAAGATTTAATTTTGCAGCGGAAAAAGTGGGTTAATCCCGAAAATCATTAATTATTAAATAGCAGTTTTTAAATTATGCAAAAAAAATTGTTTTTCTTTGTGGCCTTGTTGCTGATGCTTTCATCGGCAGTCATGGCGCAAATTACGACTTCTAGTATGGCAGGTAAAGTGACCTTCGACGACGCAAATGGCGAAGAGGTCATTGGTGCTACAATCGTGGCTGTACACGAGCCTTCTGGTACTCGTTACACAGCAGTGACGAATGTTTCTGGTCGATTCAGCATCCAGGGTATGCGTACAGGTGGCCCTTACGAGGTGACTGTGTCCTATATCGGTTACCAGCCGAAGGTAGTCAAGGGTGTAACCCTCCAGTTGGCAGAGACTTACAACTTGTCAGTCTCGATCTCGGAAGATGAGAATGTGCTTACTGAAGTGGTGGTAAGTGGTAGGGCTTCGAAGTTCGCTGCTGAGAAGACTGGTGCCTCCACCAACATCACAAGCGCTCAGATTACGAGCATGCCAACCGTTTCCCGTAGTATTACGGACTTCACCCGCCTGTCTCCTTATGGTGGTAATGGCATGAGTTTTGCCGGTGCTGACGGACGTACTGCCAACTTCACGGTTGATGGTGCCAACTTCAACAATAACTTCGGTCTGAGTTCCAACCTGCCTGGTGGTGGCAACCCGATCTCTATCGATGCCATCGAGGAAATGCAGGTGGTGGTCTCTCCGTTCGATGTCCGCCAGACCAACTTCATCGGTGGTGGTGTGAACGCCATCACGAAGTCTGGTACGAACACCTTCAGGGGAACAGCCTACATCTATCATCAGAATGAGAACATGCAGGGTGACGCTGTGGATCGCGTACAGATCAACGGTGCCCGTGAGAAGAACAGCACGACGACCTATGGCTTCACCTTAGGTGGTCCGATCATCAAGGATAAACTCTTCTTCTTCGCCAATGCTGAAATGGTGAAGATCCCCAGTGTGGTGAACCGTTGGCAGGGTGCTGACGCAGACAATCCCGCTGATCCTGAGAACTATATCTCACGTACGACGAAGGCCGATCTGAAGGCTGTTTCTGACTATGTGGCCAGCAAGTACGGCTATGATACTGGTTCTTATACCAGCTTCCCCGCTGACAAGAGCAACTACAAGATTCTGGCCCGTATCGACTGGAACATTACCGACAAGCATCATCTGGCTCTGCGCTACAACTATACGAAGAACCGCAACTGGAGTTCTCCTAACGCCTCTTCAATGGACGGTGGCGCCCGTATGTCTGATGCCCGTATGTCGAAGTCTTCGATGTCGTTCGCTAACACCATGTATTCACAGGACAACATCGTTCACTCGTTCACCTTCGATTTGAACAGCCGCTTTACTGATAAACTTTCGAACCAGTTGCTGGCTACCTATTCGAAACTCGACGATATCCGCGACTCTAAGTCATCTCCGTTCCCCCATATCGATATCACGAAGGATGGCAACAACTACATGGCCCTCGGTTATGAGTTGTTTACCTGGAACAACGCTGTCCACAACACCGTTTGGAACATCAAGGACGACGTGACCTACTATATGGAGAACCATAAGATCACCGCAGGTATCAGTTATGAGTATCAGATGGCAGACAATATGTATATGCGTAACGGTACGGGTTACTATCGTTTCAATGCCACCGATGCCATGTGGGAGAATGGTGTGCTGAATCCCGCACTGCTCTTCAACAGCGAACCTGAAATCGTGGCTCTGACCTACGGTTATGATGGTGAGACGGAGCCTGCTGCCCGTGTGCAGTTCAACAAACTGGGCATCTATCTGCAGGACGACTGGAACATCTTCGACAACTTCAAGTTGACCTATGGTCTGCGTCTCGACGGACTGTTCTTCAATAATAGCGACCTGATGACCAACCAGGCCATCTACAATCTCGACTACAACGGAGAGCATATCGATACAGGCGCTTGGCCCACTTCTAAACTGACTGTTTCTCCGCGTCTTGGCTTTACATGGGATGTCTTCGGTGACAAGTCGCTGAAGGTACGTGGTGGTACAGGTCTCTTCTCGGGCCGTCTGCCCCTCGTGTTCTTCACCAACATGCCTACCAACTCCAACATGGTACAGTACAAGGGTATTTGGAATGCGACGGGTAAGAGCAGTGGTATGAAGACCGATATGACTCAGTTCGCTGGTAATATCATGACAGGTAACGAACTGCGTGACTATATCATCAGCCACAACCTCGGTCCCCAGACCATCAAGCCTGAGGATGGTGTCGCTGGTTCTACCATCAATGCTGTGAACCCCGACTTCAAGATGCCGCAGGTATGGAAGACCTCTGTCGCTGTCGATTATCAGATCCCGACATCCTTCCCCTTCACGGCTACTGTTGAGGCTATCTTCAACAAGACCATCAATGCCGTATGTATCTCCGACTGGAGCATCAAGGACGTGGGCGGTTTCGCTCGTCTGAACGGTGCAGACAACCGTGCCCTCTATCAGAACTTCAAATATACCGATGCCAGTGGCAAGGCTCTGCCCAATGCCTTCGTGCTCGATAATACCTCGAAGGGTTATGGTTGGACATTCAATGCCACCCTCAATGCACAGCCTGCTGAGTGGATCAGCCTGATGGCTGCCTATACCCACACTGTCAGCAAGGAGAAGACCGGTATGCCTGGTAGCGATGCTTCATCAGCATTCACCTACATCCCCTGCACACAGGGTCCGAACTATGTGGGTCTGCACAACTCTCAGTATGTCACACCTGACCGTATCGTGGCCAGTGCCACTATCAACGATAAGAGCGGCAACCACTACAGCCTGATCTACGAGACCTGGCGCGGTAGTTTCAACACCTCTTACCTCGTGAGCAACGATATGAATGGCGACGGCTACCAGTACGACGTGGTTTATGTACCTACAGACGAGGAAGTTGCCAACCGTGAGTTCCGCTTCGTCAGCGACGACGATCGCGACCGCTTCATGGACTTCGTCCACAGCGACGACTACCTGAGCGACCGTCAGGGCGAATATGCTGAGGCTTACAGTGTTTATTCTCCTTGGGTACACCGTATTGACTTCAGTTACAAGCACGACTTCAACCTGAATATCGGTAAGACCAAGCACACCCTGCAGTTGAGCCTTGATGTGAAGAACGTGCTTAACCTCTTCAACAGCAGCTGGGGCGTTGCCAAACTTGCCAACCTCGACTACAGCACTGCTCCGAGCAGTGGTGTCCAGTACTCTCGCATCCTGAAGTATGAGGGTGTCGATGCTGATGGCTATGCCACCTTCTTATCAATGGCAACACATCTAAGTGGAATCCCTATCATTCACTTGGCCAGTGCTGGTATGCTTCAGTGGGTATCAAGTACTTCTTTAACTAAAGGATAAAGGTATAAAAAGAAAAAAGGTAAAGAATATGAAACTGAGATATTTTATTCCAATATTTGCAGCAGTAATAACCCTGCTGACAGGATGTAAGACGGATGAGGATCCCATCTATCTGGATAATTTCAAGGCATCCACATCCTATGTTGCACTGGATAAGAACGGTGGTAGCACGCGGATTACCGTCGATGCCACTGACTCTTGGGCATTCGATGAGGCTAGCATTCCTTCATGGCTGACGGTATCGCCTATGAGCGGTGGTGCCGGACAGGCTATCACCTTGACATTCACTGCTGAGGCCTACGCTGGTCGTACGGCTACGCTGAAAGTCAAGTGTGGCAACAGCACGCAGGAGATCAACGTCATCCAGGGCCTTTCTGAGATTTCCAACGCTACCTGCGCGCAGGTCATCGCTGGTCCTGATGCCAAGACCTACCGTGTGACGGGTACTGTGACGGGCATTGCCAATACCACCTATGGTAACTGGTACATGAACGACGGTACAGGCGAACTCTATATCTATGGTACACTCGATAAGAGCGGTCGTGACGGACAGAACAACTCCATCGCAGCATGGGGCATCGAGGTCGGTGACGAAGTGACTGTCGAAGGTCCGAAGACCACCTACAATGGTACTGTTGAGTTGGTGAACGTCACCGTTGTGAAGATCAGCAAGTCGCTTATCAAGGTCGATTCTCTGACCATTGGCGATGAGACTGTTACTGCAGCCACTCTGCCTCTGGAGGGTGGTGAGGTCACTGCTCACATCAGTTGCAAGGGCGACGGTATCAACGTCGACATCCCGCAGGATGCCAAGGACTGGCTCGTCATCTCTGGCCTGACTTCCAGCACTGTCACCTTCCGTGCACTGCCTAACCTTGCTGGCGACCGCAGCACGACAGTGACCTTGAAGACCTACAATGGTGGTAGGGAATACACCTCACAGTTCTCAATCGCTCAGGCTGGTGCCATCCTCGATGTCACAGTGGCTGAGTTCCTCGCTGCTGAGGTAGGTGAGACCACATATCGCATGAATGGTGTCATCACTGCTCTCTATGAGAACGATAAGCAGGGTAAGAGCTTCTACATCAAGGACTTCTCAGGGGAGGCACTCGTCTATCGTGCTGAGGGCTTCCTCGACAGTGGTATCAAGGTGGGCGACGTCGTGACCGTTCTCGGTAAGCGTGGTGCCTATAAGGATAGCCCGCAGATGGTCGATTGCTCATGTGAGTTGCTCCATGCTGTGACGCCTGTCACCATCGCTGAGTTCCTCACCATGCCCGACGACAAGAACGTCTTCTACATGGTGACTGGTACGATCAGTTCGCTGTTGGATGACAAGGGCGCTGAGAACGACTATGGTAACATGTTTATTACCGACGGTACCAACGAACTCTACGTCTATGGCTGCTATCCCGGTTGGGGTGCTACGGGCGATAATCGTAAGTTCTTGGTTGCTGACAACGGTTTGGAGGTTGGCGACGAGATTACCATGATTGGTTATAAGGATACCTACAATGGCACTGTAGAGCTCTGTAAGACCGCCTGCTTCTCATTCAAGAAGGCTAACCAGTAGATGAAACGACTGGCTATACTGATAATGGTCCCTGTGTTCGTGCTTTCCGCATGGGCACAGGGTCCTTCCAATACAGGCACCTACTATCAGGCTGCCGACGGTAAGCGGGGCGCTGAGTTGAAGTCCGCCCTCTTCCAGGTCGTCAGTCCCCATGAGGTGGTGTCCTATACCCCAGGCGTGTGGGACGCCATCAACTCCTATGATATCCGTCCCGACGGCAAGATCTGGGATATCTATTCCGGTATCTCCAATTTCATCCCGAAGGACAATCAGCACCAGGGAGAAAGCGTCAAGGAGGAAGGTAAGGCCTACAACCGCGAGCACGCCATGCCTAAGAGTTGGTTCAATGAGGGTTCGAGCGCTACGGACTATCCGATGTACACCGACCTCCATCATCTCTTTCCCACCGATTACGTCGTCAATGAGATGCGTAGTAACTACCCCTATGGCGAGGTGGATAAGAGCACGACCCCCACGAAACAGTCGGAAGGAGGCTTCTCGAAGTTCGGCATCTGCGATCCCGCCATCGGTTACACAGTTGTGAACGGCAAGGCCCGTGTCTTCGAGCCCAACGATGAATACAAGGGCGACTTGGCGCGTGTCTATTTCTATATGGCCACTTGCTATGAGGCCTATAAGACCAATGCAGGCAAGGACCGCAGTCCCCTGAACTGGGACAGCAGCGATAAGACCATGCTCGATGGCACCATCTTTCCTTTCTTCAAGGACTGGGCCCTGAGGATGCTGCTCCGTTGGGCTGCCGAGGATCCTGTCAGCGAAAAGGAAATCAGTCGTAACGAGGGCATCTTCGGTATCCAGAAGAACCGCAATCCCTTCGTCGATTATCCTGGACTTGAACAATACATCTGGGGTTCCGTCACGGATATGGCTTTCAGTTACGACAACTATGTCAAGCCTGATATAACGGGCATCCTCGAGCACCATATCATGCCTCCTGTCGATGATGCGATCTACAACCTCCGCGGCCAGCGCATCCAGCACCCGACAAAGGGCATCTATATCCGCCACGGCCAAAAATACGTTATAAAATAAAAAAAATAATCCCCGCCGGAAGGCGGGGATTATTAATTTTTAGTAGGGACACCCGGGCTCGAACCGGGGACCTCTGCAATGTGACTGCAGCGCTCTAAACCAACTGGGCTATGCCCCTATCTAATGTTAAGCGGGTGCAAAGGTACAAAATATTTCTGAAACAGCAAGCGTTTTACGAAAAAAAGTTGTAACTTTGCACCCAAAATTGCAAAATATACGTTTATTATGGCACAAGAAGATGTATTTAAGAAGATCGTAAGCCACTGTAAGGAATATGGTTTCGTGTTCCCCTCCAGTGAGATCTACGATGGTTTGGGCGCTGTATATGACTACGGTCAGAACGGCGTGGAGTTGAAGAATAACATTAAGCAGTATTGGTGGAAGGCTATGACGATGCTGCACGAGAATATCGTGGGTATCGACTCTGCCATCTTCATGCACCCAACGATATGGAAGGCCTCCGGACACGTGGATGCTTTCAACGATCCCCTCATCGACAACCGCGACTCCAAGAAGCGCTATCGTGCTGACGTGCTCATCGAGGATCAGATTGCCAAGTACGACGAGAAGATCCAGAAGGAGGTCGAGAAGGCCCGCAAGCGCTTTGGCGAAAGCTTCGACGAGGCTAAGTACTTAGAGACCAGCGAGCGCGTAAAAGAGACCAAGGAGAAGCGCGACGCCCTCCATGCCCGCTATGCGGCTGCCATGCAGGGTCCGGATCTCGACGAACTCAAGCAGATCATCCTCGACGAGGAGATTGTCTGTCCCATCAGCGGTACCCGCAACTGGACCGATGTGCGTCAGTTCAACCTCATGTTCTCCACCGAGATGGGTGCCAGTGCCGATGCTTCGATGAAGATCTACCTGCGTCCTGAGACCGCTCAGGGTATCTTCGTGAACTACCTGAACGTCCAGAAGACCGGTCGTATGAAGATTCCTTTCGGTATCGCCCAGATCGGTAAGGCTTTCCGTAATGAGATTGTCGCCCGTCAGTTCATCTTCCGTATGCGCGAGTTCGAACAGATGGAGATGCAGTTCTTCGTACAGCCTGGCACAGAACTGGAGTGGTTCCCCAAGTGGAAGGAGACCCGTATGAAGTGGCATCAGGCCCTGGGCTTCGGTGCTGAGAACTACCGTTTCCACGACCACGACAAACTGGCTCACTATGCCAACGCCGCTACCGATATCGAGTTCAAGATGCCGTTTGGCTTCAAGGAGGTGGAGGGTATCCACAGCCGTACCAACTTCGACCTCTCGCAGCACGAGAAATACTCTGGCAAGAGCATCAAATACTTCGATCCTCAGACCAATGAGAGTTACACCCCGTATGTCATCGAGACCTCTATCGGTGTCGATCGTATGTTCCTGAGCATCATGTGTCACGCCTTCGAGGAGGAAAAACTCGAGAAAGGCGAGACCCGCGTGGTCCTGAAGTTGCCCGCAGCCCTCGCACCAGTCAAGTGCGCTGTCATGCCGCTGGTGAAGAAAGACGGACTGCCCGAGAAGGCTCGCGAGATCATCGACCAGCTGAAGTTCCACTTCAACTGTCAGTACGACGAGAAGGACTCTATCGGCAAGCGCTATCGTCGTCAGGACGCCATCGGTACCCCGTACTGCGTCACTGTCGATCACGATACCCTCAACGATGGTTGCGTCACCCTGCGTTTCCGCGATACGATGGAGCAGGAGCGCGTCGCCATCAGCGAACTTAATGGCATCATTGAGGATAAGGTCAGCATCGCATCATTACTGAAGAAACTCCAGTAATGAAGTGAAGGTCGCGATTAAGCGAGAGAAAAGCCAAGCTTGGTTGAGCTATTCCGAGCGTGAGCGAACTCGATGTGAAACATCAAAAGTGATATGTGATATGAAGATGAATAAAAACTTGAAGAAGTGGCTGGTGTATGTGGGAGTGATACTTTTCACTTTTCACTTTTCACTTTTCATTTCTTCTTGTAGCGATGACAGTGAGGAGGAAGCCAGCGACTTCGACAACTGGGTGGAGCGCAATGATGCCGTGATCGCTCAGTGGGCCGCCAACACCAACTATATCCAATACAGGACTTACACTAAGAATCAGGAGACATACGGTGGCGACTCCGAATATATCTACGTGCAAGTCATGGAGTCTGGTGCGGGCACTGAGAGCCCCGTCTTCGGCGATACCGTCCGCGTGGCTTACCGCCTGCGTTATATCCCCACGAAGTCCTATGTCGATGGTTATATGGTCGGCGAGACCTATACGGGCGATTTCGATTGGAATACCATCAGCGTCGCCAACCTCGCCCTCAACAATACGCTCATCGATGGTTTCAGCACCGCTGTCATGAACATGCACAATGGCGACCGTTGGATCGTCAACATCCCATATCCGCTGGGCTATGGCAATCCTTCCATCAACGATGGCATCCTCAATGGCAGCAACCTGATCTACGACCTTGCCCTCGTCGATTTCTGGCATCCGGGCGAATCCCGCCCCGGCTTCAAATCCCGTGAGAGATAGTCCTCAATTACAATTTATCTCTATACTTTTATCGCGGATTTCACATACTCTACCCAAGGTGTAGCCAAGGTGTACCCAAGGTGTAGCCAAGGTCAAAAGGCTGACATCACCTTGGGTAGAACCAGGGTACTGCTTGGATAGGCTATGGATAGAGTGAAGTCAGGTGCGATTTTATTTTTTCTCCCAAATATTTGCAAAGTTCAGATATTCTTTCTATCTTTGCAACGTATATCTTTCGTATGCACCAATAATTATGCAGAAGTACGCAGACTATATCAAACGGATTGAGATAGACTCGCTCTGGAGCGGGAAGAAGCACATCCTATGGGAACTCAATCCAAGGGTGAACATCCTGAGTGGCATCAACGGCGTGGGTAAATCGACCATCCTGAACAAGGTGGTGAAAGGCCTGAAGGCTGGGGGAGAATTTTCTTCGCACATGCTGAAAGGCGTGAGGCTCGAGGTGGTGCCGGAGGATGCGAAGTGGATAAGGTTCGACGTGATCCGCTCGCTCGACTCTCCTGTGCTCGACCTCGACACGATGGCGCATGTGGATACGCGCATCTCGAGTGCCCTCGACTTCCAACTGTATCATCTGCAGCGCAAGTATCTGGACTATCAGGTGAACATCGGCAACCGTATCATCGAGCAGTTGCAGGCGGGCCATGCGGATGCTGCCCAGCAGTTGTCGCTGCAGAAGAAGCGCTTCCAGGACATCGTGGATGAGCTCTTCGAGGAGACGGGCAAGAAGATCGTGCGGACGGAGAACGAGATAAGGTTCACGCAGATCGGCGAGACACTGATGCCGTATCAGTTGTCGAGCGGTGAGAAGCAGATGCTGGCCATCCTGCTGACGGTGCTCGTGGAGGACAACCAGCCTTACGTGCTCTTCATGGACGAACCGGAAGTGAGCCTCCATATCGAGTGGCAGAAGAGGTTGATTGATCTCTGTCTGGAACTGAATCCCCAGGTGCAGATTATCCTGACGACGCACTCGCCAGCCGTGATCATGGACGGTTGGATGGACAGCGTGACGGAGGTGAGCGACATAGAAGTGAGAAATGAAAAGTGAAGCGTGAAAAGTGTCCAGACGCCTGAGGGATAACATCAATAACCGCTATGTCGAGGCGGCGAACGCGCTGACCTCGAAGAAGGCAAGGCATAGGATTGTGGCCTATGTCGAGAGTTATGATGACATCTATTTCTGGCGGACGGTGCTGAGCGAGTTTGAGAACGAGAAGCGCTACTTCGAGGTGATGCTGCCTTCGAAGATCAACCTGACGCGTGGCAAGAAGTCGGTGCTGATGAACTTCCTGGAAGGGGCGCCGTTGGGACGTGACATGATTGCCTGCGTGGATGCCGACTACGACTTTCTGGTGCAGGGGCGCACGGTGCAGTCGAGGAAGGTGCTCGACAGCCCGTATGTGTTTCATACCTATGTCTATGCGATAGAGAACTACCAGTGTTATGCCCCCTCGTTGCATAATGTCTGTGTCTCGGTGACGCTGAACGACCACCGTATCTTTGATTTCCGCGAGTATTTCCGACAGTTCAGCGAGGTGTTGTTCCCGTTGTTCGTCTGGTCGGTGATGCTCTACCGTAACGGCAACTACCCGAAATTCTCCATCTCCGATTTCAACCGTATCGCCGATCCGGGTGGCTTCAGCGTGCAGAACCCCGAACCCTCGATAGCGAAATTGAAGCGGAAGGTGCGTACGAAAATCAACGACCTGCAGCGCCAGTTCCCTGATGCGAAGGACGAGTATCTGGCCACGAAGGAGGATATCAAGGCGCTGGGGGTGACGGCACAGACCACCTATTTATATATACAGGGGCATCACCTGTTCGACACGGTGGTCTCGCCGATGCTGTCGAAGGTGTGTAACCTGTTGAGGCAGGAAAGGCAGAACGAGATTTATCACGCCTCTGCCCACAAGACCCAGAAGCGCAATGAGATGACGTGCTACGAGAATTCGTTGCAGGACATCAAGGTGATGCTGAAGAAAAACACGGGTTACCTGACTTCGGAACCTTTCCGCCGTTTGCAGGACGATGTGCGGAGGTATCTTGAAACGGGTACTTAAACGTAGGTTTCCAGGAACTTGATTTTTCCTTCGACCCTGACTTCCTTTGCGGTGGCAGGCAGGAGGATGGTGTCGCCCGTCTCGAAGGTCATTTCCTCATCGTTGCAGATGAGGCGCCCTGCACCTTTCACGGCCATCAGGACGACGAACGAGTCGAGGTCGGCATAGTCGAGTGTCATGGGTTCCGTGAGGTCATAGACAGCCGTCGTGAAGTAGGGGCAGGAGATGACCTGGACACCTTCGTTCTGTTTCGGGGTATAGCGGGTGCGGTAGTCGGGCTGCACGGCATAGTCGATGCTCTCCGAAGCGAGTTGGGTGTGGAGTTCACGGTAGTTGCCGTCCTTGTCCTTACGCTTGTAGTCGTAGATACGGTAGGTGACATCGCAGGTCTGCTGGATCTCTGCCACGTAACTGCCTGCTCCGATGGAGTGGATACGGCCTGCGGGGATGAAGAAGACATCGCCTTCGTGGACATCATAGCTGGCGAGGGCATCGGTGATGGTGTCGTTCTCCACCATTTCCTTGTACTGCTCAGGGGTGATCTGCTGCTTCAGGCCACAATAGAGCATGGGCTTGTCGCCTGTGCCTTCCATGCAGTACCACATCTCGGTCTTCCCGCTGGGCTTGCCGTGGCGGTGGGCCACCTCATCCGTCGGGTGTACCTGGATGCTGAGGTCTTTGCGGGCATCGATGAACTTGACCAGCAGGGGGAATTCATCGCCGAAGCGCTGGTAGTTTTCCTCGCCTACGAGTTGGCCTTTCTGTTCGCGGACCAATTCGTTGAGACGCTTGCCCTGATGGGGGCCGTTGGCGATGATGGTCTCATGGTCCTTGACTCCGGAGATCTCCCAACTTTCGCTTCCCCAGAGTGCCTGTTTAATTTGTGGTTCAAACTTATACATTGTCTTAGTCAATCAGTTGTCTTTCCAGAAATTGCGGGTGAAGAGCACGAGCACTGTCATGATTTCCAGACGGCCCATGAGCATCAGTAGTGAAAGCACCCATTTGATATAGTCGGGCATCCCCGACCAGGTGATGTTTGCACCGATATCGTTGCTGAGCGACGGGCCGATATTGCTCACACAACTCAGGGCAATCACGATGCTGTTGATCATGTCGATGCCTGAGAGGAGCATGATGGCTGCCGTGACGAGTATCATCAGCATGAAAAGCGTGAAGAAGGCAAACAGGGATACGATCCTTCCCTGAGGTACGCTCTGTCCGTTGATCTTGACTGGCAGTACGGCATTCGGATGCAGAATCTGACGGAAGTTGTTGCGGAGCGTCTTGAGAGTCATCACCGCACGGATGCACTTGAAACCGCCACTGGTACTGCCTGCACAGGCACCCACGATCATCAGGGCACTCAGGATGATCCAGGTGATATGGGGCCATCGTGCCACATCGTCGTTGAAGATACCTGTGGTTGTCATGAACGACACCACCTGGAACAGTCCGCTGCGCAGAGCGTGTTCCACTCCGTAGCCGATCTGGTTGCAGAGGATGATGGTGATGGATACGGTGGCGAGGACGACGAGACTGATATACAACCTGAACTCCGAGTTGGCAAATAGGTTCTTGAACCTGCCCTTGAAGATACTGGTATATAATAAGGTGAAATTAATACCGGCCAGGAACTGGAAGAGGATGGCGATATAGTCGATTCTCGCATCGTGGAAGAATAGCAGCGAATCGTTGTGGATAGAAAAGCCTCCCGTAGCGGTGGTGGTCATCGAGTAGTTCAAGGCGTCGAACCAGTCCATGCCCACTGCCCAGAAAGAGAGTCCGCAACCGATGGTCAGCAGCAGGTAGATGCTCCAGATCCACTTGGCTGTCGTCGAGAGTCGCGGGTGCATCTTTGCCTTGATAGGGCCTGTGGCCTCTGCAGCGAACACCTTCACGCTTCCACCTACCAGTGAGGGCAGAATGGCGATGGTGAAGAAGACGATTCCCAAACCGCCGACCCACTGGGTCAGGGAGCGCCAGAACAGGATGCCGTGGGGCAGCACCTCGACATCGTCGAGGATGGAGGCGCCTGTCGTGGTGAATCCGGATATGGTTTCAAAGTAGGCATCGGTGATGTTGGTGATGCTACCGTGAACCAGGAAGGGGAACATACCGAAGAACGAGAAGATGACCCATACGGCTGTCACCACCACAAAGGCATCGTGGCGGCTGAGGCTGTTCTCTGCCTTACGTCCTGCCAGCAGGAAGAGGAAGGCGCTGCCGAAAGTCAGCAGCATCGACACGAGAAATGCCAGTGTGTCGTCCTCGTGATAAGAGAAGGCGATGATGACGCACCAAGCCATGAAGAAGGCTTCGATGAACAGCAGTGAGCCAATAATCTTCGATATGATACGTAGGTTTACCAAAGTGCGTTCTTTTTGAAGAATTTCTCGACATTGTTCAACTTGGTCTCGTGACAGAATACCATCACGGAGTCGCCAGCCTCAATCTGGGAGTTACCGTTGACGAGCATACCCACACCGTCGCGTACCAGTCCGCCGATGGTGGCTCCCTTGGGAAGTCCTAAGTCCTTCACGGGCTTCTTGGTGACCTTCGAGCCTTCTGCTGCCGTAAATTCTGCCACTTCCGCATCGACGAGCATCAGCGAACGCAGGTTATCGACATCAGCTTCCAGCATCATCTGGAAGATATGGCTGGCTGCAATGGTCATCTTGTTGATGATGGTGCCGATGTCCAGTTCTTCTGCCATCTTCACGTAGTCGAGGTTCTCCACCATCGCCACCGTCTTGCGCACACCAAGTCGCTTGGCTGTCAGACAGGCCAGGATGTTGGTTTCGGCATTACCCGTAAGGGCGACGAAAGCCTGGGTGTTGCGGATGCCTTCTTCCTCGAGCAGTCCTAAGTCGCGTCCGTCGCCATGAATCACCATCGTGTCGCTGTCGCCAAGCAGTTCGTTGAGTTTCTCGCACCGTTCGGGATTCTTCTCGATGATCTTCATATTCATATAGTCGGGAGCGGTGAGGGCTGCGCGGACAGAGGTCTTGTCGCCTCCCATCACGATGACGTTCTTCACGTCGGCATAATGCTCCTTGCCAACGATCTTGCGGATATAGGGGATATACTCTTGGGTGGTCATGAAGTAGGCGAGGTCGCCCACACGCAGTTCGTCGAGTCCGCCCGGGATGATGGTTTCCTCACCACGCTTGATAGCCACGATGTGATAGGGATCGTCGGGGCCGCAGAGTTCGCGCAGGGGCTGGTTCAGGATCTCTGCTGTCTCGCGCAGTTTGATGCCGAGCAAGGTCAAAGCCCCGTTGTGCACATCCCAGCGTTGGCGTACCCACGACAGTTTCAGTCCGTTGTTGATATCGATGGCAGCCAGGACTTCCGGGTAGATCAATGAGTCGATGCCCATGTTCCTGAAGAGTTCCTTGTTCTGCGGACTCAGGTATTCGTAGTTGTCGATACGGGCAACGGTCTTTTTGGCTCCCAACTGGTGTGCAATCATGCAGGCTGTCAGGTTGGTCGTCTCTTCAGGTGTGACACCAACGAAGAGGTCGGCATGCTGTGTACCGGCTTCCTTCAGTGCCTTGATACTGGTGGGTGAGGCATTGTAGGTCATCACGTCGTATTCAGTGAGTGAACTCAGCCTTTCATCATTGTCGTCGATGAGCACACAATCCTGATGCTCCCGCGACAGCAGTTTCGACAGGTGAGTACCTACGGCACCTGCACCGACAATGACCACTTTCATATGTTCTTAATTGCTTTGATGATGCTCTCTTTGTCCAGTCCGACAATCTTCTGCAGTTCGGGCACGGAGCCGTGCTCCACAAAGTCTGTGTCGGGCATGCCTAATCGGATGACTTCCGGATGATAGCCGTGATCGTTCATCCATTCCAGTACAGCAGAGCCGAGACCGCCTGTCTTGACACCGTTCTCAACGGTGATGATACGCTGGAACCGTTCTGCCACTTCCTGCAGGATGGTCTCGTCGATGGGTTTCAGGAAACGCATGTCGTAGTGGGCGACATCCAGATCCTTGACAGCCTCCGCCACATCATTGCCGATGGGGCCGATGCTCAATACGGCGGCTTCCTTGCCGTCGTGCAGTTTGCGACCAGTACCCACCTTGATTTCCTCCAACGGACAGCGCCAGTCCTGCAGAACGCCACCACCTCTCGGATAGCGGATGACAAACGGCCCCTTGTCGGGTAGTTGTGCAGTAAACATCAGACGACGCAGTTCGTGTTCGTCCATCGGGGATGAGATGGTCAGATTGGGGATGGGGCGCAGGGCAGCCAGGTCGAAGGCACCGTGATGGGTGGCTCCGTCTTCGCCAACGATACCAGCACGGTCGAAACAGAAGACGACATGCAGGTTCAGCAGCGCCACATCGTGAATGATATTGTCGAAAGCCCTCTGGGCAAAGGCACTGTAGATATTGCAGAACGGGATCAGTCCGTCCTTGGCCATACCTCCGGAGAAGGTGACAGCGTGGCCCTCGGCAATACCGACATCGAAGGTGCGCTCCGGCATTTCCTTCATCATGATGTTCATGGAACAGCCTGAGGGCATGGCGGGTGTCACACCCACGATCTTCGGGTTCTGTTTGGCCAGTTCCAGAAGGGTGTGACCAAACACATCCTGGTATTTCTGGGGTTTGTTGGGATCGTTATCTACCAGTCGTTCGCCTGTGTCGGGGTTGAATTTGCCTGGTGCATGCCAGGTGGTCACATCTTTCTCTGCTGGGGCGTAGCCGTGGCCTTTCTGGGTGTGCAGATGCAGCAACTTAGGCCCTTTCATCTCCTTCATCTGTCGGAGGATGCGCACTAGTTCCTTGACATTATGGCCATCGAAGGGTCCGAAGTAGCGGATGTTCATGCCTTCGAAGATGTTCTGCTGGTGGGAGATGGCACTCTTCAAAGCATTGGAAAGACGGATAAGGCCCTTCCGACGGTCTTCTTCGAGCATGCCTTTTCCGTGGAGCCATTTCGAGGCCTTGAAGCGGATGGCATTATAGGTCTTGTTGGTGCTGAGGTTCAGCAGGTATTGCTTCATACCGCCCACCGAACGGTCGATGGACATATTATTGTCGTTGAGGATAATCAACAGGTCGTTGGGACTCGACGAGACGTTGTTCAGGCCTTCGAAGGCCAATCCACCACTCATGGCACCATCACCGATAACGGCTACGACATGTCTGTTTTCCAGACCTTCCAGTTTGGCGGCAACAGCCATACCGAGGGCTGCTGAGATGGAGTTTGAGGCATGTCCGCAGGCGAAGGTGTCGTACTCGCTTTCAGTGGGCGAGGGGAAGGGTTTGATACCTCCTAACTTGCGGTTTGTACAGAACTGTTCACGACGTCCGGTCAGGATCTTGTGACCATAGGCCTGATGGCCCACGTCCCACACAATGCGGTCTTCGGGGGTGTTATAGACATAGTGCAGAGCAACGGTAATCTCTGTCACGCCAAGGCTTGATGCCAAATGTCCCGGATTTACCGACAATTCCTGGACAATGTCCCGCCTTAATTCGTCACATACCTGAGGCAGTTCTTCGACCTTCAACTGGCGTAGGTCTTCCGGATATTGTATTTTACTTAATAGTCTTAAATTCTCTTGTTCCACAGCATAAAAGTTGTATAAACTTTGCAAAGATACAAATAATATGCAAAATTTACAATTTTTTATTAATTTTGCATGCAAAAGTCATGAAAAGGCAAATTAAAGACAAATTCAGTCGTCGTCGTCGTCTTTGATGTATTTACGGAACTTGAGTTTCGGCTTGACCTTCATCTTGTGCATCTCATTGGTGTTCGTGAAGGAGAACTGCAGCATCAAATCCGTCAGACTACCCTTCATCGTGACATCGCCAGAGGCCAGTGCACCGTCACTCGTGATGTCAGAGACGATGTTCTTGAGCGTAATATTCCGATAGCCGATTTTCTTGACGTCGGCCTTCACATTACCGATAGGCAGTTTTCCGCCTTTCTCCTTGCGCATCTCAGCAGTACGCTCTTTCGAAATGTCAATCTGGAAGGAGGCTTTACAGTCGATGTTACCTATCTTCTTCAACTGGAACAGTTCACCCAGTTTCAGTGAGTCGGTACTGACTTTACCCTTCAGGTATTTGTTGATGCCGTCAATTTCTAAATCGAAGTCGATGTCGCCTTTCTCCGTATGGAGTAGTCCTCTGAACAGTTCCCTTCTCCATAGGATGTCAAATTCACCATGGTATTTGATGACGCCCAGGGCATAGAGTTGGTACATCATGTATTTCTTAACCGTGAATTGGTTGACGATCTTGTCCTTGATACCGGATTTCGCTATCATATCGTGAACGTAGAAATGGAGATTCAGATCCTTTGCAGGGCTGAAGTTGCGCAGGTTACCGGTGGCATTGATAACCAGTTTGTTGTCATCGGTATTGACGTGAATACCCCGGAAGTTCATTCCCTTGTTAGTTCCGTTTAACCCGACACGCAGGTTCAGGGGGATGGTGAAATTACGCAGTACAGGTGCGAAAGGTCTGGAGATGTCTTTCAAGATGGCACGGCCATAGATCGTATCAGCATTATAACTGAGGGTGGTTCCGGTCTTTTTGTTGGGTAGCGTCAGATCTGCCTTGGGAATGTCCAATCGTGTGGTGCCTTGTTGGACAACGGCGTTGGTCAGATGCACTTTTTTGCCAATAACAGCGATATCTGTCCTTAGGTCTGTCAAATTAATTCCTCCTACCGAGTCTTTGGCACATCCTCTCGTAAGGCGTGCTGTAACCGAGTCTTTACCGATGTATAGGATGTCGGCACTCAAGTCCGCTAGAATATCAAAATGTCCATCATCGAAGAAACCGTGATGCGGCTTGCCTGTATTACGACGCGGACGTTGGTTGTCGCTGCGGAGATTCAGGCCTTTGACGTCAACGCTCTTTTTCTTTCCGTCATCCGAGATGTTGACTGTCAGCAGTCCGCTGTCGATGTTCCAGTGGACGATACCTTTTTTCCGATATTGATTCCATGCCGCCATCAGGTGGTTGATAGTCACGGTGTGCTTACCGTACAGGTGGTGATATACAATCTGGTTGATGTTGTACGGCTCGTGGTTATATTTGATATGGATGTTATTGATGATGGCACCATTCAAATCCACCTTGATGGCGCTGCCTTTCTTTTTCTTTTTGTCCTTATTTTTCTTCTTGGGATTATCTATCAGGAACTGGTAGTTGGCAGGGCCGTCTTCTGGCTTGAGGATGAGCAGGTCAATGTCGTTGACCTTGACAGATCTCAGTATCAGTTGTCCTCGTAGCAGGGGGCGCAGTCGCAGATTGACCCAGATGTCCTTTATTTTCACCATGTCGCGTTGCTCCATGTCTTTCAAGGTAACACCCTCGATCGTTACATGTTGCGCCAATAGGTTGATGCCGATATGTTTTATCTTGACATCTGCGTTCAACTCCTTTGAAAGGGTGTTAGTAGCCAATTCGATAAGTTCGTCTTCTACAATACTGCTGTTGGCAACAGTCGATAATATTGCGACAATTGCGATGACTATAGCCATCGTCCACCCTATGATGCGTACCCACCGTGACTTAAAGAAACTCTTTTCCATCCTTTCTGATTTTGGGTGCAAAGATAGCAAAAAAAAATAAAATCACAAAAATAAAAGGTAATTCATTTGGCTATTACATAAAAACTTTATATTTTTGCAGATGGTTTTAACGACTGCTCCCTAAAAGATGAAATATGTTGCCTTGCCGTTTACAGGAACACGTCGCCTCTCGTTTTATTTGGCGATGGAGGAGTTTCTAGCCCGTCATATCGACGAGCCCGACTGTTTCTTTATGTGGCAGGTGGAACCTACCGTCATCATCGGGCGCAATCAGGTGGTTGAAAACGAGGTGAATCTCGACTACTGCCTGGAACATGGCATCCATGTGGTGCGTCGCAAGAGTGGGGGAGGCTGTGTCTATGCCGATATGGACAACGTGATGCTCTCGTTTGTGACATCAGAGGAGAATGTGGGTATTGCCTTCAACCGCTTTGTCAACATGGTGCTGCTCGTGCTTCGGAAACTGGGTATCGAGGCTACGGGTACGAGTCATAACGATATCATGATTGGCGATCGTAAGGTGTGTGGTACGGCCTGTTATCATGTGAGCGGACGGAGCATCGTTCATTCAACGCTGCTCTACGACACCAATATGGATCACATGCTCCATGCCATCACTCCGGGACCCGAAAAACTGGAGAAGAAAGGCATCCAGAGCGTGCGTCAGCGCATCACCTTCCTGAAGGACTATACGTCGTTGGGGCTCGATGAGGTGAAGAAGTTGATTCGTGACACCCTCTGTGTCGGTGAGCGGATGCTCTCGCCAGAGGAGGTGGCAGGTATCGAACAGATAGAGGGGCAGTATCTAAAGGAAGATTTTATTAAACATATACAATAATCTATGGCAATAAAACAAGAAATATTGAAAAGGGTAAAGCAGACCTGTCTGCATGATAAGCACTTGCAGTTGGGGGCAACGATGGTGGAGTTCGGCGGTTTCGACATGCCCCTGCTTTACCAGTATGCGGGCATCGCTCCAGAACACATGGCAGTCCGTGAGCATGCGGGATTGTTTGATGTATCCCACATGGGCGAGGTGACGGTGAAGGGCAAGGATGCCGAGCGCTATGTGAACCACATCTTCACCAACGACGTAACGGGCATACCGACTGGGAAGATCCTTTATGGTATGATGTGCTATGAGAACGGTGGTACCGTCGATGACCTCTTGGTGTATAAGATGGGTGAGAACGACTTCTTCCTCGTCATCAATGCTGCCAATATCGATAAGGATTGGGCGTGGATGCAGACGCATGCCGCAGGCTTCGACATCGACCTCCAGAACCGCAGTGACTTTTATGGTCAGATAGCCATTCAGGGCCCGGAGGCTGAGCATATTGTGGAAACGGTGCTGGGTCTGCCCTGTGCAGAACTGACGTTCTATACAGTCAAGACGATTGGTGATGTTATCGTCTCCCGTACAGGCTATACTGGCGAGGACGGCTTTGAGATATATGCTTCTCACGACTATATCCGTGACTGTTGGGATAAGTTGATTGCTGCAGGTGTTCAGGCTTGTGGATTAGGCTGTCGTGACACACTGCGTTTCGAGGTGGGACTGCCGCTGTATGGCGATGAACTCACGGAAGAGATCTCTCCCATTATGGCAGGTCTTGGCATGTTCGTGAAACTCGACAAAGCTGAGTTTATAGGTAAGGATGCACTGGCAAAACAGAAGACGGAAGGTGTGGCAAAGAAACTGGTAGGTATCGAACTTTTCGACAAGGCGATTCCCCGTCATGGCTATATCGTTCTGAATATGGAAGGCGAACCGATTGGTGAGGTGACCACAGGCTATCATACTATTTCTACGGATAAGAGCGTCTGTATGGCCCTCATTGACAGCCAGTATGCGAAACTCGATACTGAGGTACAGATCCAGATTCGTAAGAAGGTCTTCCCCGGTAAGGTTGTCAAGAAGCAGTTCTATACCAAGAGCTATAAAAAGTAAGAAGGTAAAAAGGTAAAAAAGTAAAATATAAAGATTATGTCAAAGGTAATTGAAGGACTCTACTACTCGGAGTCGCACGAATTTGTAAGAGTAGAAGGTGACTATGGTTTCGTGGGTATCACAGACTATGCCCAGAACGCATTATGTGGATATGCCTGAAGTGGATGATGAGGTGACAGCAGGTGAGGAGTTCGGTGCCGTGGAGAGCGTAAAGGCTGCCAGCGACCTGATTTCTCCTGTTAGCGGTACTGTCGTGGAGATCAACGAGGCCCTTGAGGATACACCCGAACTGATCAATCAGGATGCTTTCGAGAACTGGATCATCAAGGTGGAACTCAGCGATAAGGCTGATCTCGACAACCTGATGGATGCTGCTGCCTACACCGCTTTCTGCGAGAAATAAATTGTAAATTGTAAATCGTCAAATTGTAAATGTATAAGTATTTCCCCCATACAGACGATGACCTGAAGGCGATGCTGGAAAAGGTGGGCGTGGAGAAACTGGACGATCTCTATGCCCAGATTCCGGAAAGCATCCGTTTCAGGGACGACTACAAGATTCCCTTAGGGGCGAGTGAGATGGAGGTGCGTCAGGCGTTTGAGTTGTTGGGCTCCAAGAACAAACAACTCACCTGTTTTGCGGGCATGGGTGTCTATGACCACTACACGCCTTCCGTGATTCCCAATCTCCTGTCGCGCTCCGAGTTCCTGACCTCCTATACGCCGTATCAGGCAGAGATCTCGCAGGGCACCCTCCATTATATCTTCGAGTATCAGAGCATGATGACCGAACTCACGGGTATGGATATCTCCAATGCCTCGATGTACGACGGTACCACTGCTGTTGCTGAGGCGATGATGATGGCGGTGGCTGCGGGTAAGAAACAGAACAAGGTGCTCGTGTCGGGTTGTATCAATCCGCTCACCTTCGAGGTACTGAAGACCTACGCCCTGCATCATGGTGTCGAACTCGAAGTGTTGCCGATCCATGATGGCACCACCAGTCTCGACGATGTGAAGGCTCGTCTGGCAGAAGGCGGTTTCGCAGGTGTCATCGTGCAACAGCCTAATGTCTATGGCATCATAGAAGACTTCACAGGATTTGCCGATGTCTGCCACGAACAGAAGGCACTCTTTATCATGGATAGTGTGGCTGCCGACCTTGCCGTGCTGAAGACCCCAGGCGAATGGGGTGCTGACATCGCAGTGGGTGATGGTCAGAGTCTGGGTATTCCCATGCAGTTCGGCGGACCATATGTGGGTTATATGTGCTGCACGGAGAAACTGATAAGAAAGATGCCGGGCCGTATCGTCGGAATGACAAAAGACAATCGTGACCAGCGTGCTTTTGTGCTCACCCTTCAGGCCCGCGAACAGCATATCCGTCGCCAGAAGGCCACCTCGAATATCTGCTCTAACCAGAGTCTGATGGCCCTATGGGTGACGGTCTATCTGTCACTGATGGGTAAGCAGGGACTGAAGGAGACGGCCCAACTCTCTTATGCTGGAGCCCATTATCTCTGCGACGAACTGTTGAAGACGGGACGCTTTACACTGGTCTATGACAAACCCTTCTTCAATGAGTTCTATGTGAAGTACGACGGCGATGTCGATACGCTCTATCAGCGTTTCATCGAAGCAGGAATCCTCGGCGGTGTCCGTTTCGAAGATGGCATTCTCTTTGCCGTTACCGAGAAGCGTACGAAGGAAGAAATTGATAACCTCGTAAAAATGGCAGCCTTATGAATAATCGATTATACGGAAACCTGATTTTCGAACTCTCTAAGGAGGGTCGCAAAGGCTATAGCCTGCCCAAGAATCATTTTGGCGATTACGAGATACCCAAGGCGTTGTGTCGTGCGGAGGAAGCAGCCCTCCCGGAGTGTGACGAGTTGACGGTGGTGCGCCACTATACCAATCTCTCAAATAACAACTTCGGTGTAGATACGGGCTTCTATCCCCTCGGTTCCTGTACGATGAAGTACAATCCTAAGATCAACGAGGAGATGGCTGCCTATCCGCAGTTCCAGAACCTGCACCCGATGCAGCCTGCTGAGACGGTATTGGGTGCAAGGGCTGTCGTTGCCATGCTCGACGAGACGCTTTGTGCGCTGACGGGTCTGGCTCACTTCACCTTTAAGCCATATGCAGGCGCTCATGGTGAGTTGACGGGTCTGATGACCATCGACAATTATCATCGTTCTCGTGGCGACTTCGCCAGGAAGAAAGTCATCGTCCCGGATAGTGCTCACGGCACCAACCCCGCTTCTGCTGCTGTCTGCGGACTGGAGATCATCGAGGTGAAATCGCAGGCTGATGGCCAGGTCGATCTCGATGACCTGAAGCGCATCGTGGCTGAACAAGGTGCTGAGATCTCCGCCATGATGATGACCAATCCCAATACGCTTGGTCTGTTCGAGACCCGTATTCCGGAGATTGCAAAGCTCATCCATGACTGCGGTGGTCTGATGTACTACGACGGCGCCAACCTGAATCCGATGCTGGGTGCCTGTCGTCCTGGCGACATGGGCTTTGATGTGATGCATATCAACTTGCACAAGACGTTCTCCACACCTCATGGTGGCGGAGGCCCTGGCAGTGGCCCCGTAGGCGTGCGTGAGGGCTTACAGGACTTCTTCCCGTTCGTGTCGCCTTATCACGGCAACTTCGGTGTGATGATGCGGGCCTGTGCCTATATCACCTCGCTGGGTCGTGATCAGATCAAGATGGTAGGACCGTTGGCCACGCTCAATGCCAACTACATCAAGGAGTCATTGAAGGACGTCTATGAGTTGCCTATCGATACCACGTGTTGTCATGAGTTCGTCTTCGACGGACTGAAGGATAAGAGTACGGGTGTCACCACGATGGATGTGGCTAAGCGCTTGCTCGATTACGGCTATCATGCCCCCACGATTTACTTCCCGCTGCTCTTCCATGAGTCGCTCATGATTGAGCCGACGGAGAACGAGTCGAAGGAGACACTCGATGGTTTCATCGCCGTGATGCGACAGATTGCCGAGGAGGCCAAAACCGATCCTGAACTGGTGAAGTCGGCACCTCACAATACCCCTATTGGTCGTGTGGATGATGTCCTCGCCGCCAAACATCCTGTCACAACCTATCGTCAATTGAAGAATGAACAAAACTGACCTTATAGTAATCGGCGCGGGGCCAGGCGGTTACCGCACCGCTGAATATGCTGCCAAGCAGGGCCTGAAGGTCGTAATCTTCGAAGGCTCTGAAGTGGGAGGCACCTGTCTCAATGTCGGCTGCATCCCTACGAAGACATACGTTCACTCCCGGACTTTCGAAGAAGCTCGTGAGCGTATGGCTCAAGTGGTACCACAGTTACGGAGTGGGGTAGAGGGCATCCTCTCACACCCCAACATCACGTTGGTTCGTGAAAAGGCTGCTTTCGTTGATGCCCATACTGTCAACGATTACACCGCCGACCATATCATCATCGCCACAGGTTCCGAAACCAAATGGCTCCCCATCGAGGGTGCACGTACTGACCCAAGAGTCGTTGATTCCACAGGTCTTTTGAACCTCGAAACTCTTCCCAAGCGCCTCGCTATCATCGGTGCCGGTGTCATCGGTATGGAGTTCGCCAGTGTGTTCAACCGTTTCGGTTCTGAGGTGACAGTGATTGAGTATCTGAAAGAGTGTTTGCCCGCTCTCGACAGCGATATCGCCAAGCGTCTGCGCAAATATCTTGAAAAGCGTGGCATCACCTTTAAGATGAAGACTGCCGTTCAGAATCTTGCTGATATCGATGCCGATGTCATCCTAATGGCCACAGGTCGCAAACCCCGCACGGAAGGTTTGAACCTCGAAGCCCTTGGCATCACCCTCGCCCCCAATGGCGCCATCCCCGTGGATGAGAACTATCAAATTGTAAATTGTAAATTGTCAAATTGTAAATGTTTTGCTATTGGCGACGCCAACGGCAAACAGATGCTGGCCCATGCTGCTGAGGCTCAGGCTATCTATGTTGTCAAACAAATTGTAAATGGTAAATCGTCAAATTGTAAATTTCTTGATATCATGCCTGCTGCCATCTTCACCGAACCCGAGGCTGCCTGCGTTGGTCCTACGGAGGATCAGTTAAAAGAACAGGGCATCCCCTACGTCTGCAAGAAGTCGTTCTGGCGTGCCAACGGTAAGGCCCTCGCCATGAATGAGAGCGAAGGTCTGTTGAAACTCTTTGCCTCCCCGGATGGCCTGATTCTCGGCGCCCATGCCTACGGCGCCCATTCTGCCGACATCATCCAGGAGGTCAGCGTTCTGATGTGCAAACACACTACGCTCTCCGAACTCGCCGACATGGTCCATATCCATCCGACCCTCTCGGAGATACTGAAAAGCGCTGCAGAAAATTAATCTGCAGCGCTTTTTCCTTTGCACCTTTATTTAGCACTTGATGGCCAGCAGGGCGATGTCGGCCTGTTGTTCCGTATCGCCGATGAAGGTATTGATGTTGTCGGTGATACTGGCAACGAATGGTTCTGGTCTGGCATCCGTCTTCATGGCCTGAAGGGCGGCACCAAGCATTCTGTTTTCTCCATACTGTTTGTTGGCCTTGTTCTCGGCAGTCAGGATGCCTTTGTTGAATAGGAAGATCATCATACCCTTCGTCATTTGCATCTCTTGCTCCGAGGCTGGTAACCTTGTGATTTCCTTATCCAACAGCACTGGCTCTTCGTGACCCGCATTGTAGTAACGCAATAGGGCGGTCTCTGTGTCAAGGACGCCCACAAAGAGTTTGATATTCTCTTCCCATTGTCTGGCCTTACTGATCACCTCTACGATTCGTGACGGTTCGCACTCGATGGCTGTAACCGTACGGAACTGCGTCTTTACCATCGCGGCAGCCACCGAGGCACTGACATTCTGGCCCTCCACATCACCCATGCAGAAGAACAGTTTCCCGTCGCGAGTGAGATAGTCGCAGATGCTGCTTCCAAAACCCTTGGTGGGTATCGCCGAGGCGTGGAGTGTGAAGCCTTTTGGCAGGGTGGGGGCTACTGCAGGACTGGATGTTGCCAGCGCGTGGGCCACGCGTAGTTCGGTGGCCTCTCGTTCCGAGGCGGTGGTGTCGTTCTTCAGCGTGGCGAAGGTTTTTTGTAGTTCTTCGTGGTCTCGTCTCAGTTGTCTGTCGTGCCTCCGGCTATAATAGATGAAGGCGATGAATCCCAGGAACAACAGAGCCAGTGTAGCGAAGAGCCACATTTGCTTCTGTCTGGCCTTCTCCGCCTGTTGGCTGGTCAATAGTTCCACGTTATCTACGATCTTAACCTGTTCCTCGGCATCCAGTTGTTTGGCCAGTGCCAGCGCACGGTCCAGCGAGTCGCAGATCTGCATGCCTACTGCTGCGGCGGTGTCTCTGCGACCAGCCCGCAGGTTGGCCTGATACTTTTTCAGCATCAGTTCCTTTATGTCGTCCATCGATACCGACGACTCCTTCTGCCCCATCATGGCGTTGAGGCTACTGTAGTTGTCGGCAGCCTCGTTCCATCTGTTGGCTGCTGCAAGATAGTCGTTGCCGTTGATCTTTCCCTCGGGTGTCTTACTGAACTGGGTTGTCTTGAAGGCCTCATACACCTTGGCAGCCTCTTCCTCCTTGCCCAGTCCCTGCAGGGCGATGGCCTGATAGATGTGGAACCGCGCCAGTTGCTTGTCGATGTATTCGGCATTGGTATCTGAGTGCTGTTCGTACTCGTTCAACATCTCTCCGAAGAGGTTGGTCCATTTCAGGGCGGCCTGATAGTTCTGGGTAAAGTTGTAGAAGTAGGCAATGTTGATCAGTCCTGCAATGGCATCCTTATATGCAGCGTCGCTGTGGGTCTTGTCGATATTCTCCTTGTGCTTCTGGTAAGCACGCTTGAAGAGGTCCTCTGCATCACTCTCGCCGTTGCCAACCTCTGCCTGACAACAGCCGATGTAGATGAGCAGGTTCACGTAGTCACTGGTGGTGTCGCACTTCAGTTCCTCTAACCGTTTGGCGGCAGGCAGGCCAATCTTTAGCGTCCCCTCGTAGTCGCCTCTCACGCTGAGCAGGTTGGCCAGTCTGCTGGCAGCCTTGGCGTAGGTGTCGAGGTCTTCCTTGCTATCGGAATTGCCGGCGGTTTCGAGGGCCGTCTTCCAGTAGAACTCCGCCATACGGTTTTTCTTCATCCTGTCGCTGGCATAGCCTTTCCAGTAGTAGGCATCAGCCTGCGAGAGGTCTCCCTGGTTTACCAGACTGTCAGCAAGTGTCATCAGTCTGTTGAAGTCTCTTGCCTTATGGGCCGTCTCTATCATGCGCCCCGCCTTGGCACTCTGTTCCTTACTCGGCCCACTGCTGCATGCCGCAGTCAGCATTGCAGCCACGATGATTAATAGCCAAACTCTTGATTGTTTCATCTCTCTTCGTTTTTAGTTTCATTTCTGCTGCAAAAATAGTAAAAATCGCGCAAAGTACAAAATAAAAGGGTAAAAAATGCGGTTCTTTTGTGTCAGATGCAATCACTTCAAAACTTGTCCCTTCCGTTTTTGTTGAATGATTTGGGGGATTCGTTGAATGAATTTGCCTGGTCCAAAACCTCTTCTTACCTTTGCATCGTCAAAACAAGCAAAATTAGTTTTTTCATACATGTAAATAAATTATTCTTATCTCTAAAAATCCGAAAATACAGATGTCCTAAGTGAAAAACTGAAAAAGTGAAAAAGTGAAGTTTTTGGAGTCCCCTTCAAGCGGACTGGTAGTCCCCTTCAAGCGGAGTACCCCGGAGGTACAATGGGAAGGAGAAAAAAGAGGCTCAACGTTGAAAATGTGGAGGCACTATGAAAAGAAATAGAGCCACTAATTCTGTGTATAGTGGCTCTATTATGATGTTGTAATTTATAGTTGGATTATACCAGATGCTCGATGAGGTCGGCACGGTCGCCGGGGAGCATGTCGATGACAGGAATCTCAACCATTGTGTAGCAGCCGGGTTGCAGACGCATAGAGGCGCGGGCCACGTTAACCAGTACCTGACCCGTCAGGGCGGGGTTGTTGATGCTCATGTTGAACTCCAAACGCTGGTTCTGCGTCTTGCCGCTGACACCCTTGCGTACGAGGTTCACACCGTGACCCATATCACGTACGTCATCGACTGAGGCTACCTGGAATACATGGGTCTCGTCGCTGGCGAAGTAGGGATCGGCCTTGATGGCGGCAGTCACCTCGTCGAGTTTGGCACCGTCCTCCAGTTCTACATAGACCATACGACGATGGATGCCCTCACCGAGGGGAATCGTCATCGACAAGGCGTTCTTCACACCTGCCTTTGAGCGTACGCAGACGCTGTGTCCCATCGACATGCCGGGGCCGAAGTTGGTGTAGGAGAGTCCCTTCGGGGCGAGGCTCTGCATGAGGGTGCGCACGATGGAGTCGGAACCCGGATCCCAACCGGCGGCGATGACGCTGACAGTGTTGGTCTCCTTGTTGAGTTTCATCAGGCGTTCACGGTAACCACGGATATTCGTGTGGATGTCGAATGAGTCGACAGTGTTGATGCCCAACGGCAGTATCTGGTTGGCATACTCCTCACAGGAGCGGGTGGGGGTGGCGAGAATGGCCACATCGACATCCTTCAGGTCGCGAATGTCCTTCACTACCTCATAGTTTGCCAGTTCTGCGGGTTTGTTCTCCGCGCCATTGCGGCGCACGATGCCTGCCACTTCGAAGTCGGGGGCGGTCTCTAATGCCTCAAGGGCATACTTACCAATGTTGCCGTAACCTACGACGGCTGCTCTGATTTTCTTCATATTTTTAAAAGTTCGGTTGGTTCCGCTTGCAAAAGTACATCTTTTTGGCGAATTACGTAACGTTTTGCCAAATATTTTATCTAAAAAATACCGTTTTGTGACAAAGTGCAAGGTTTTGGGGGTGAAATACAATAAAATGTAAGCAAATATCGTTTATTAGGTTGTATATATACAAAAAGTGTAAGTTATGATAGAATACATTAAGGGTGAGTTGACCGAACTGACCCCTGCGCTGGCAACTATAGAGGCTGCCGGAGTAGGTTACGGACTGAGTATCTCGCTGAACACGTTTAGTGCGATACAGGGTAAGAAAGAGGTAAAACTCTATGTTTATGAAGCCATCCGGGAAGATGCGTATGTGCTCTATGGCTTTGTGAACAAGCGGGAGCGCGAAATGTTTGAACTGCTCATCACGGTGAACGGGGTGGGTGCCAACACGGCGCGGATGATGCTTTCAGGCATGAGCGTGGCTGAACTCTGCAATGCCATTTCGACGGGTAACGCCCGTCTGATCCAGAGTATCAAGGGCATTGGCAAGATGACAGCCCAGCGCATCATCGTCGATCTGCGTGACAAGATTGTGGCCCTCGGTATTGCCGAAGAGATACCCGCTGGTGGACAGATGCAGGCGCCAGTGAACAACCAGGTGAAGGACGAGGCGGTATCGGCCCTGACGATGCTGGGCTTTTCGCCGGCACCCACGCAGAAGGTGGTGCTCCAGATTCTTCAGGAACAGCCCGACCTGCCTGTGGAGCAGGTGGTGAAGTTGGCGCTGAAACAAATCAAGTAAAGGTGAAAAGTTGAAAGATTGAAAAGGTGAAAAAGATAGCCATCAGCGTACTTGTTGCACTGCCGTTGTTGCTGCCATTCATTATGGCGGCAGCCACCTTTTCACCTCTTCATCTTTTCACCTTTTCAATTCCCCAGGATACACTGGATAAGCCGCGGTGGAAGATCCAGAAGACGGCGCCGATTGAAGTGGCCGACCTCGACTCCTCTGCCCTTGACCTGCGTCTGCCTGACAATATCAAGCAGACGGTGGAATACAACGACTCGCTGAATATCTATGTCATCGGTTCGAAGATCGGCGACTCCTATCTGAATGCCCCTGTGCTGATGTCGCCTGAGGAGTATCGCCAGTGGAGTGAGAAGCGTGCCCGCACTGAATTCTTCCGCAAGAAGGATGCCGAGAACGTGACTCATGAAGGCAAGGACCAGTTCGATCTGATGGATATGCACTTCGACCTTGGGCCTGCGGAGAAGATCTTCGGTCCGGGTGGTGTTCGCATAAAGACCCAGGGTACGGCAGAACTGAAGATGGGTGCGACGCTGAAGAACATCGAGAACCCCTCGCTGCCGATCCGTAACCGTAATACCACCAGTTTCGATTTCGACGAAAAGATCAACCTGAGCGTGAATGGTAAGGTGGGTGACAAGGTGAACATGAACCTGAACTATAACACCGATGCCACCTTCGACTTCGACACGCAGAGCTTGAAACTGAAATACGAGGGTAAGGAGGACGAGATCATCAAACTCGTGGAGGGTGGTAATGTCACCTTCCCCTCGAACAACTCACTTGTCAAAGGTGCCAGCAGCCTTTTCGGTGTCCGTGCCGATATGCAGTTTGGTAAGTTGAAGTTGCAGACAGTCGTCTCGCAGAAGAAATCCACTTCGCAGAGTGTCTCGTCGAAGGGAGGCACCCAGACCACCCCGTTTGAGATTGATGCCGCCAACTACGAGGAGAACCGTCACTTCTTCCTCTCGCGCTATTTCCGCGACCGATATGACGGGGCGATGTCAACGCTGCCGAACCTGACGACGGGTATCGAGATCAACCGTGTGGAGATCTGGATTACCAATAAGACCGGTACGACTACCAACACCCGTAATATCATTGCCTTGACTGATCTGGGTGAGAATACGAAGGTGAGTAACAGCCGGTGGGAACTGAATGGTATGAGTGTGCCATCGAACGCCGCCAATACGGAGTATGCGGCGATGGTAGGCACTTATGCCGCAGCGCGCGACATCGACCAGACCAGTACGGTGCTGGCGGGTATTCCCAACTTTGAGGGCGGTGTGGATTACGAGAAACTGGCGAGTGCCCGTCTGCTGACCTCTTCGGAATACACCGTCAACAAGGCGTTGGGCTATGTCTCGCTGAAGACCGGACTCCAGACCGACCAGGTGCTGGCAGTGGCCTACGAGTTTACGGCAGGTGGACAGACCTATCAGGTGGGTGAGTTCGCCAGCGACAATACCGAGACGGCGAAGGCCCTCTTCGTGAAGTCGCTGAAGAATACATCGAACAATCCGAAACAGGGCAACTGGGACTTGATGATGAAGAACGTCTATTATCTCGCCTCGACAGTGGAGAAGACCAAGTTCCGTCTCGACATCAAGTACCAGAGCGATACGGCAGGTGTCTATCTGACTTATATCCCCGACCAGCGTGTGAAAGACCGTACGTTGTTGAGGATGCTGGGTTGCGACCGCCTTGATAATAATAATAAGGTACACGCGAATGGCTACTTCGACTTCATCGAGGGTTATACCGTGAGCAACGGACGAGTCTTCCTGCCGTCGGCAGAGCCTTTCGGTGACTATCTGCGCCGACAGTTGGAAAGCAGCGGACTCTCCAAAGGTGAAGCAGACAAATACGTGTTCGATGAACTCTATGACTCGACGAAGACCGTTGCCAAGCAGATGGCGGAGAAGGATAAGTTCGTCATGATGGGACAGTTTAAGGGCCACAGCGCCAACGTCATCTCGCTCAACGCCTATAACGTGCCGCAGGGTTCGGTGGTAGTGACGGCAGGTGGTGTGACGCTCCAGGAAGGCAGCGACTACTCGGTGGATTACTCCGCAGGTGAGGTGACCATCCTGAACCAGAGCATCCTTGATGCCGGCACGAATGTGAATGTCTCGTTGGAGTCGAATACTGACTACGGCATGCAGCGTAAGACGATGCTGGGTCTGAACTGGGAGTACGATTTCTCGAAAAATTTCCAGATGGGCGGTACGCTGATGCACCTATCCGAACAGGCACTCACCTCGAAGGTGGCGATGGGTTCCGAACCCCTGCGCAATACCATCTGGGGCCTGAATATCAACTGGAAACAGGAGAGCCAGTGGCTCACCTCGATACTGAATAAGATACCGTTCCTGCATGTCACCCAGCCCTCGCAGATCTCCTTCACCGGTGAGTTTGCGCAATTGATTGCTGGTACGGCAGGCGGTACGCAGGACAATGCCTCGTATATCGACGACTTCGAGAATACGAAGAACCTCATCGATGTGAGCAGTCCGAAACTATGGACCATCTCCAGTGTGCCGACGATGTTTGTCGAATCGGGTGACAAGACAGGTGTTTCGAGTGGCTATAACCGTGCCCGCCTGGCCTGGTATAATATCGACCCCCTCTTCACCCGCCGTTCCTCGACCCTCACGCCGAGCCATATCAAGAGCGACCTGGAACAACTCTCCAACCACTATGTGCGTGAGGTCTATGTCAAGGAACTCTATCCAAACCGCGACCAGAGTACCTACAATGGCGCCACCTCGACGCTACCCGTTCTGAATCTGGCCTACTATCCCGAGGAACGAGGTCCCTACAACCTGACGAGCGACTTGAACAGCGACGGTACCCTGCGGCAGCCAGAGACAAAGTGGGGCGGTATGATGCGTAAACTGGAAACCACCGATTTCGAGCAGGCTAACATTGAGTACATCGAGTTCTGGATGCTAGACCCCTTCATCTATCTCCGTCAACAGGGCAAAGCCTCCGACTACAGCGGTGACCTCTACTTCAACCTCGGTGAGGTGAGTGAGGATATCCTGCGCGACGGCAAGAAATTCTATGAGAGCGGCATGCCAGTGGATGATGCCAGTACCAACGCCTTCGTCACTACCCAGTGGGGAAAGATCCCAATGCAGGCCACACAGACTTATGCTTTTGCCACCTCGTCGGGTTCGAGGGTGAAGCAGGATGTGGGTTTGAATGGTCTGAACGACACAGAGGAACGTGAGTACGGAGCCTATAAGGAGTGGCTCGACGCACTGGGTGGCATCGTCACCAACGATAGTATCCTACAGTCTTGGCGCAACGACCCTGCCGGCGACAACTACCATTACTATCGCGGCTCGGACTACGACGCTGAGGAGAAGAGCATCTTGGACAGATATAAACTCATCAACAACCCGCAGGGTAACTCCCCCGATACAGATGATCGTACGGAGAGTTACGACACGAGTTACAAGACAGGGCCTGACGTAGAGGATATCAACCAGGATTTCACCCTCAATGAGTACGAACGGTATTATCAGTACAGGGTACATATCAGTCCGGAGATCCTCGATGCCTACCGCAACGGGGCAGCCCCTTCCGACTGTTATATCACCGATATGCGTACCAGCGGTGTGAAACTGCGTAACGGCGATACTACCAGTGTCAATTGGTTCCAGTTCCGCATCCCCGTGAGGGAATACGAGCGCAAGGTGGGTAGCATCAGCGACTTTACCAGCATTCGTTTCATGCGTATGTTCATGACCAATTTCCAGAAACCCATCGTGTTGCGTTTCGGTTCGCTCGACCTAGTACGTGGCGAATGGCGTATCTACAAGCAGAGTCTCTCTACGGGTGCCGAGACGGGAACGCTGGAGGTGAGTGCCGTGAATATCGAGGAGAACAACGACAAGACCCCCGTGAACTATGTGCTGCCTCCAGGTATCAGCCGTGTGACGGATCCTTCACAGCCCCAGTTGGTGGAGAACAATGAGCAGGCGCTCAACATCATCGTCAAGAACCTGAGTCATGGTGAGGTGAAGGCGGTGTATAAGAATACGAATCTTGACCTGCGCCAGTACAAGCGGATGCAGATGTTCACCCACGCCAATCATCTCCTGCCTGACGTCACCGCGCTCCAGGACAACCAGTTGGCGGTATTCATCCGTCTGGGTAGCGACTACAAGAGCAACTACTACGAATATGAAATTCCCCTGAGGCTGACGCCAGACCGCAGCGACTACAATAAATACTCTACGGCAGACCGTCGTCAGGTGTGGCCTGAGGAAAATATGCTCGACATCGACCTCGATGTGTTTACCCGTCTGAAGAAAGAGCGCAACAAGGGTAAGTCGCTCGGAACAGCCTCTTATAATCAACTGTTCAGCGATTACGACGAGAACCATCCTGGCAACAAGGTGAGTATCATGGGTAACCCTTCACTCGGTGAGGTGAAGGCGATGGTAATCGGTGTGCGCAATATCTCTGGCGAGACAAAGTCGGGTGAGGTATGGGTCAATGAACTCCGTCTGCTGGAAACCAACAACGATGGCGGCTGGGCGGCATCAGGTGCAATGAATCTCCAACTTTCCGACTTCGGAACGGTGAATGTCACAGGCCGCTATATCGGCGATGGCTTCGGTGGACTGGAGGAAGGCGTGATGCAGCGCAGTACCGATACGGAGAAGCAATACTCTGTGACGACCTCTCTGGAACTGGGTAAGTTCTTCCCTGAGAAGGCGAAGGTGTCGGCACCGCTCTATTACTCGGTGACGAAGGAGGAGATACGTCCCCGCTACAACCCACTCGACACCGATATGCACCTCGACGATGCACTCGATGCAGTAGCTGACCAGCACGAACGCGACAGTATCGAGTCATTGGCGGTGAGGAAAACTACCAATACGAATTTCGCCCTCTCGAATATACGTTGGGGACTGAAGACGAAGCGTCACCCGATGCCCTACGACCCGGGTAACTTCTCGTTCTCTTACAGCCACTCGCACCGCTATACCTCTGGCGAGACGACTGTCTATGAGAAAGAGGACCAGTGGCGGGGTGCCCTGAACTATTCGTATTCGCCTGTCTATAAGACGTGGGAGCCGTTCGGTAAACTGAAGGGTAAGTCGAAGTGGCTGAACTTCCCTAAGGCCTTCGGACTGAACTATCTGCCGCAGAGCATTTCGTTTAATTCCGATATCTCGCGTACCTATTTCGAATTGCAGGAGCGCGACCTCGAGAGTCTCGAAAACCAGAAACTGCCGTTGACCTTCTCGTCGCAGTTCCTCTGGAACCGTGACTTCGCCCTGCGTTGGGACTTCACGAAGAACCTGCACTTCAACTTCCAGAGTGCCACCCATGCGGAGATAGAGGAACCCTACACGCCAGTGAACAAGGACCTCTATCCGGATCATTACTCTGCCTGGAAGGACTCCGTGCTCCAGAGCATCCGTAACCTGGGAACGCCTCTCGACTACCAGCAGCAGGTGACAGCCTCCTATCAGTTACCACTTAACAAGATGCCTATCTTCGACTGGCTCAATAGCGATGTGTCGTTCAACTCAAACTATTCCTGGGTGCGCGGCACGAAACTGGAGGACGGTACCTCGTTGGGAAATACCGTCAACAGTCGTCGCAACGTGAATATCAATGGTGCTTTCAACATGGAGACGCTTTACAACCATTTCCCCTTCCTGAAGAAAGCCAATGAGCGTTTCAAGAAGGCGATACCCAAGCAGACCAGAGAACCCCGAAATGGCAGGGAGGCCAGAAATAATCAAAGAAATGCCAGAAATGCTGACAATCCGAGGGAAGGTAATCAGGCCAAGGCGCCTACGGACTCCCTCTCTGCTGATAAGTCTCCCGTCAAAGCCAAGAATACCTACCAGCGTGAGATTACCCTCCGACCTGATACCACCGTCACGGTGGCTCACAACAAGAAGTCGAAGCGCCTCACTGTGACTGCCCGCACCAAGGACGGCAAGCCATATGCCGTCAGTTACAAGGTGATCGACGAGAACAAGATCCTTATCAAGTCGAAGGATACCGTCAGTATCAAACTCTCCGTTGTGGCAAAAACGCCTTCGGAGAATCAGTGGTGGTATAAGCCTGCCCAGAGTGCAGCCCGCTTGCTGATGATGCTGCGTAGCATCAACATCTCCTACCGCAGTCAGTATTCGATGATGTTGCCGGGCTTCCTGCCGAATGTCGGCGATGCCTTCGGACAGCGTACGTCAGGCGGACTCACTCCAGGACTTGACTTCGCTTTCGGTACCATCGGCGACAGTTATCTGAACAAAGCCTACGACAGAGGTTGGCTGCTTACCAACGAAAATGTCGCCACGCCTGCTACTATCAACAGCAGCAGCGATTTGCAGTTACGGGCCGTCGTCGAGCCGTTACGAGACCTGAAGATCGACCTCAATGCCTCGCGTACCGATACCCGTACCAAGAGCATCCAGTATATGTATGCAGGGATGCCGACTACCAAGAGCGGTACCTTCAATATGACTACCATCTCGCTGAAGGGTGCCTTGGAGGGGATGGGCGATGCGAACAGCGGCTACCGCTCGAATACCTTCGAGAAGTTCTGCGACATGTTGCCGGAATACCGTCAGCGGGTTGCTGCCCAGTATCCGGAGACTGGATCCATTGTTGGCAACGCCAGGGTGGGAGAACTCAATCCCTATAGTGCCGACGTGATGATTCCAGCCTTCCTTTCGGCCTACACCTCCAG
Source organism: uncultured Prevotella sp. (assembly GCA_905233555.1). Classification (GTDB taxonomy): domain Bacteria; phylum Bacteroidota; class Bacteroidia; order Bacteroidales; family Bacteroidaceae; genus Prevotella. Next base: position 42,450 of record CAJODF010000005.1, read on the forward strand.
CGGCAGGGGCTCACTCGATATCTTCCCGACGCTGATGAAGATGCTGCCCAACTGGAGCATCCGTTATGCAGGTCTGTCGAAACTCACGTGGTTCAGTGCCCATTTCAAGTCGTTTAACATCAATCATGCCTATAAGTCTGTCTTTAGCATTGGCTCGTATGCCTCCTACAGTTCCTGGCAGGAATATATGGGTGGACTGGGCTTCACCACAGACCAGACCACAGGCTTGCTGCAGCCTTCGTCGATGTATAATGTCTCGACGGTAAGCATCAACGAGTCGTTCTCGCCCTTACTGGGGGTCGATGCCACTTTCCAGAACGACTTGACGGCAAAGGTGGAGTATCGCACCACCCGTGTGCTGAATCTCTCGATGACGAGTGTGCAGATTAATGAAACGCGTTCCAACGACTTTGTTGTAGGCCTTGCCTATAAACTAAGGGACTTTAATATCTTTGGTGTCAGTGGCAGCCGTAAGGTGAAGAAGGCGCAGAACAGGAAGAATGGCGCCAATAATGCGAATAATGCCAATAATACGAGTTCTACTAATTCTGGCCGCTCTCGTGGCGTGAATCACGATCTGAATCTGCGTTGCGACATCTCTTTCCGTAAGCAGGCTGCCATCACACGTGATATTGCCACCCGTACGTCTGCTGCCTCTTCCGGCAACTCTGCCCTGAAGATCTCTGTTATGGCCGACTATACGCTGAGTCGCCTGTTGACCCTCTCAGCCTACTACGATCGCCAGACCAACACGCCGCTCCTCTCATCCTCCAGTTATCCTACTACCACCCAGGACTTCGGCCTTTCCGTCAAGTTCTCCCTGACGAGATAGTAATCGAAGAGTTGTCGGAAATCACGACAAATCCTACCAAGCGTCATTTCGCTCAATTGATTCAATAAATTGGTTGAGTCGACTCAAATCATCAATTGAGTCGACTCATTTCATTGTTTGAATCGACTCAGATTTTTGAGGGGGCTTTGGCGATGGTTTCTCCTTCCTCTCATAATTATTGACAATTCTATGGCCATGGGGTGAATTGGGTACAAAAAAGGTGGAAGCCGTTGGGCCTCCACCTTTGAGTATGATTAAGTAATTGGAATTACTTGTTGATGCGCTTCTGACCGTTCTCGATCACGATGCCCTTGTAGTTCTTGTCAACCTGCTGGCCAGCGAGGTTGTAGATAGCCTTCTGAGCCTTCTGAGTCTTCACACTCTTCACGCCAGTTGCCCAATCCTTCTCAACTTCAGCAGCCCAATCCTCATCGTCGCTTGTTGCATAGCCGTCGTCACTATCGTCGAAGAACAACTGCATGTTGTCGAAGTAGAACTTGGTCTGCAGAGTCTTGTCCTCATTCAGGTTGAATGCGACAGACTGGAAGCCACCATTATCAGCCTTAGCCTGATCTGCACTGAGGGTAACTTCTGCTGACTTGGTCTGCCACTCAGTTGTGAAGCTAAGAGTGCCAATACCAATGTCGTAGTGGTTGTAGGTACCAGGAAGAGCGTGAGCCTGTGTAGTTACCGAAGCCTCTGCATCTGCTCTGTAATCGAATGCGAACTTCACTCTGTTACCAGCCTCGAGAGCACGAGGAGCAACCATCCAGAACTGGCTGTCCCAAGCATTCACTGCATCGGGCTTACTCTCTACGTAGAATGCACCGTCAGCAATACCAGAATCCAGACCTGTGCCGTTAGCAGTCATGCTATGAACATCAAGTGCACCATCAGTAACAGTTGCGGGATATACGCAAGCCTCATAGTCGTTCTCACACTTACCGTTGGCGAGGACGTTAATCCACTCAGGATCAGAGAGAATGACGATCTTAGCCTTTACAACGAAGTTAGCGAAATAGTATTCAACAGGATGATCCAGATCCTGTGTCAGGTTGAATGCGATAGAAAGCATACCTGGCTGTCCTGCCATAGAACCTGATACTTCGAAATCTTCTTCGAAGGTCTGCCATTCAGTATCCCATTGAGGAGTGCCCTGGAATACCTGCCAGTGGTGATAGTTACCTGGCTGGTCATGAGCCTGAATGTCGGTTTTAAGACCTGCCTCGCTGGCTTTGTAGTCGAAACTTACAGAAACCTGTGTAGGTGAGAAGAGAGCCTCGTCAAATACAATCCAGAACTGGGTGTCCCAAGCCTCTTTTTCCTTTACGGGAGAATAAACCTTGATGCAGTTAGCACCGTCGGGTCCTTCACCTTCCAGAATGGCACTCTGAGCACCATCCATAGCAGCAATCTCATTTGCGGGAGCAGGGTTGTTGTCATTGATTCCGCACTCCTTGATGAAGAAGCTTGCGAATGAACCCTCAAGATCCAACTCACCGTTCTCGATGATGCTTACTCTCTGTGCAGACATGTTTGTTGCAAACAGTGCTGCAGCGACTAAAGTAAATAATTTCTTCATAATGTTTTTGTTTAAAAATGAATAAAAAATGTTAGTTAATAACGTTAATGATTAAATTCTGGGGGCAAAGATAGTGGTTTTTTGTCAAACTACCAAATTTTTTCCGAACAAATTTTTTATTATTTGTAACATTTTTCGTTTTTGGGTCAAAAAATGGGGAAATTTGATAGTAGGTATTAAAGAAAAAAATTGCTACCATTAAATCTCGCAATTGCTAGAATTAATGGTAGCAATAATTACCTTTAATCTTCAGTAGCGGGCTCAGCAGCCTTGAAACTGTCGAGATCCTCTACTTTGAACATATCGATGTAGGCAGCCTTACCGGCAATGTCCTCAGTAGCCATGCGGACATAAACGTTGGCGCTCTTCTCGAAGAGTTCAGGCGCCTTCGTGGCGTCGCGGATAATCAGGATAGACATCACGAGTTCTGACGTCATATCGTAAAGACGACGGGCCAGGAAATCCTGAGCGTCCTGATTCTCGAGGGCCTTCACCTTTGCGAGGGCATCCTCATAGATCTGAACGAGAGAGGCAACGCGCGCTGCCATCGGCTTCAGGCTGTCGCTGACTTCCAGATTCTCCAGCATCTCCTTGATGTTAGCCAGCATGGTGCCGTTGGTGATGTAGCGGATAGCAGCAACAACCTGCAACTGCGTGGTACCCTCGTAGATAGAGAAGATACGTGCGTCGCGGAACAGGCGCTGGCTCTTGTACTCCATGATAAAGCCTGAACCACCGTGGATGCTGATGGCATCGTAAGCGTTCTGGTTGGCGTACTCAGAGTTCATACCCTTGGCCAGTGGGGTGAAGGCATCAGCCAAGCGCTGATACTTCTTCAACTCCTGCTTCTCCTCGGGAGTGAGCTTGCGGTCGCGCTCAATATCCTCAAGACACTTGTAAACATCTACGTAGCAGGCTGTCTCGTAGAGCAGTGAACGACCAGCATCGAGTTTAGCCTTCATGCGAGAGAGCATGTCATAGACAGCAGGGAAGTTGATGATCTTATCACCAAACTGCTGGCGCTCCTTGGCATAAGCCAGACCCTCGTTGTAAGCCTCCTGCTCTACACCTACACTCTGTGCAGCGATACCCAGACGGGCACCGTTCATCAGGGCCATCACATACTTGATCAGACCCAGACGGGTGCTACCGCAGAGTTCGGCCTTAGCGTTCTTATAGGTGAGCTCACAGGTAGGTGAGCCGTGGATACCCAGCTTGTGCTCGATGTGACGAACATCGACACCGCCCTGACGCTTGTCGTAGATGAACATCGACAGACCACGTCCGTCCTTGGTGCCCTCCTCAGAACGAGCCAGCACGAGGTGGATGTCACTATCACCGTTGGTGATGAAGCGCTTCACACCATTCAGGCGCCAGCAGTTCTCCTTCTCGTCGAAGGTGGCCTTCAGCATCACGCGCTGCAGGTCGGAACCAGCATCAGGCTCTGTGAGGTCCATACTCATACCCTCGCCAGCGCAAACGCGGGGGATGTACTTCTGGCGCTGCTCCTCGCTACCGAACTCGTACAGCGTGTCGATACAGCTCTGCAGGCTCCAGATGTTCTGGAAACCGGCATCGGCAGCCGAAATCATCTCAGAGAGCATAGAGAACACTGCGTTGGGGAGGTTCAGACCGCCGTAACGACGGGGCATAGAGACACCCCACAGGCCAGCCTTACGGGTGGCGTCGAGGTTCTCGTAAGTCTTAGAGGCGTAGATCATACGACCGTTCTCGAGGTGTGGACCTTCGAGGTCGACGCTCTCAGAGTTTGGCTCGATGATATTGGCAGCCACGTCGCCGGTGATGTCGAGAATCTGCTTGTAGTTCTCGATGGCATCGCCCAGATCGACGGGGGCGTAGTCATATTCTTTCGCATCAGCGAAACCCTTTTCTTTCAGCTCAACGATACGAGCCATCAGGGGGTGGTTCAAGTAGAACCCGATCTCAGGATGAAATAGTTTGCCATTACTTTTTAATTTTGGAAGTTATGAAGTTATAGAAGTTAAGAAGTTAAGCCGATAGACATGCTATAGCTCGTTGCCGAAATTGTTGTCAACTACGCCTTTGCAATAAGCGTTGAGCGTTTTGCTGCATTCCTCAATGGTCGTGGCTAAAAGCTCATAGCCATCCTCATTGATATAGCCAAGGTCCTTAGAAAGGATAATATAGTATCTGCATTCTTCGAGGCTTCCCTGAGCTATGTTGTAGAAACGCAGTTTATCTGCTCTACTCAGTTTTTTGTACCCTTCAGCAATATTGGCCGGTATAGATACGGCTGCACGCTGGAACTGTGAACACAAGCCAAACTTCTCGAATTCAGGGTAAGACTTAGTTTCCCTATATACAAGAAGTACAAACTGGTGTGCCTTCTGCCATGCGACAATATTCTGAAATTGGTTCGTCATAACTATTGGCTTAACTTCTTTAACTTCTTAACTTCTTTAACTTCAGATTTTACTTACTGTTCTGCTTATAATACTTAATCAGCTTTGGAACAACTTCCTCCACCGTTCCAACAATCACATAGTCGGCAATTTTGTTGATAGGAGCATCGGGATCGCTGTTCACAGAGATGATGATACCAGAATCCTGCATACCAGCGATGTGCTGAATCTGTCCAGAGATACCACAGGCGATGTACACCTTCGGATGAACGGTAACACCAGTCTGACCAATCTGACGATCGTGATCCAACCAGCCAGCATCCACAGCGGCACGAGAACCGCCTACCTCACCATGCAGCACCTTAGCCAGGTCGAACAGCAGGTCGAAATTCTCCTTAGAGCCCATGCCGTAACCACCGGCAACCACGATGGGAGCACCCTTCAGGTTGTGCTTGGCAGCCTCTACATGGTGGTCGAGCACCTTCACGACGAAAGCCTCAGGACTTACATACTTACTGACCTCAGGATATACGACCTCCTTCTTGCAGGCACCATCGTAAATAGCCTTCTGCATCACGCCCGAGCGTACAGTAGCCATCTGAGGACGATGGTCAGGGTTCACGATGGTTGCCACGATGTTACCACCGAAGGCAGGACGAATCTGATAGAGCAGATTGTCGTAGTGGGTCTTGGTCTTGGCATCGTCGTAGGGACCAATCTCCAACTCTGTGCAGTCAGCGGTAAGGCCGCTCGTCAGAGAAGAACTGACACGAGGACCTAAGTCACGTCCAATCACAGTAGCACCCATCAGACAGATCTGAGGTTGCTCCTCCTTGAAGAGGTTCACGAGGATATCGGTGTGGGGAGCGGAGGTGTAGGGGAACAGGTCCTTAGCGTCGAACACAAAGAGTTTATCGACACCATAGGGCAGAATCTGATCCTCCACCTTACCCTTGATGCCTGTGCCGGCAACAATGGCGTGAAGTTCAACCTTCAGTTCATTGGCGAGTTTGCGACCCTTGGTCAGCAACTCCTGAGATACTTCCTGTACCTGAGTACCTTCAATTTCGCAATATACAAATACGTTGTTCAT
>CAJODF010000005.1:48430-106076 GCA_905233555.1 uncultured Prevotella sp.
TTTGATCATTCCCTCGATATCAGCATCAGAAGCCGTCAAAGTCTTCGACTCCTTAGCCTGGAACACGATGTTCTTGATGGCCTTCACCTTCGTGGGCGAGCCATTCAGACCGCACTGGTTCACATCGCCATCCACGTCGGCCACGCTCCACTGGTTCAGTGTGAGTTCAGGGCGCTCATTGTACAGATAGTCGTATGGTGTGCCCTCGGCGGGTCTTTCCATCGGACAGGTTGCACGCTTGTACTTCATCACCAACTTAGCGTTCTGGGGACGACAGGGCGCAGCGCTTCCGTTCACAGTGATAACAACAGGCAGCGGAGCCTCTACAGTCTCCACACCACCGTCGATGACGCGCTTGATGGTAGCCTTACCATCCTTCACGCTGAGCACCTCCTCAGCATAAGTTACCTGGTTAAGACCCAATTTCTGAGCCACCTGAGGACCTACCTGAGCTGTATCACCGTCGATAGCCTGACGACCACCGATCACGATATCCACGTCGCCAATCTTCTTGATGGCCGTAGCCAACGCGTAAGAAGTAGCGAGGGTATCGGCACCAGCGAAGAGACGGTCGGTCAACAACCAACCCGTATCAGCGCCACGATAAAGTCCCTGACGGATAATCTCACCTGCACGTGGAGGACCCATCGTGAGGATTCCTACTGTTGAGCCTGGATTCTGCTCCTTCAGGCGAAGGGCCTGCTCCAAGGCATTCAAATCTTCTGGATTGAAGATGGCGGGTAGGGCAGCACGGTTCACCGTACCTTCTGCTGTCATAGCATCCTTACCCACATTTCTGGTGTCTGGCACTTGCTTGGCCAGCACAACAATTTTTAAAGCCATATTATATATATAAATAATGTGTATCTTGAAAATCGGGCGCAAAGGTACTGCTTTTTAGGGAGACAGCCAAATAAAATGCACAAAATCGACGCATTTGTGCACAAATTGGCTTATTTGTGCAAGAAACAGGTGTGTATTTTTTGTACACGTAGGAAATTTTGCTGGTACGTCTAGAAAAAATAAATCGTACGTGTACCAGCAAAAACTGCAAATAAACAAAAAAAATACATTTTCAATGTCCAATTATCTTTTTTTTAGTATCTTTGCAACCGATATCTAACAGACGAAGTTATGGCTAACGGTTTTTATACAATATTGCTGCTCATTATGAGCAATGTGTTTATGACCTTTGCGTGGTATGGCCACCTCAGACTCCAGCAGTCGGGGGTCTCCACCAACTGGCCCCTCTATTTGGTGATTGCCTTTTCATGGATGATCGCTTTTTTCGAGTACTGTTGTCAGGTTCCCGCCAACAGGATTGGATTTGTGGATAATGGCGGCCCCTTTAATCTGGTGCAGTTGAAGGTGATTCAGGAGTGCATCTCACTTGTGGTTTTTGCCGTGATTGCCAATCTGATTTTCCAACATGAACAGTTGCACTGGAATCATGCCGCTGCAGCACTTTGTCTGGTGGCGGCTGTCTATTTTGTGTTTATGAAACCATGATGAAGAAGTTAAGATATTTTTGTCTGCTGTTGCTGACTATTTTTTGGGGTGATGTGGCTGCTGCCGACATCACTGCCAAGATGGATTCTGTGCGCCAAGAAATCAAGTCGTTGACGGGTAAGGATCGGATGAATGCGTGGAAGACTCTGTATTATATGGCTTTTCAGACGGGTGACAATAGTCTTTCGATGCGGACTCTTGATGAATGGATAGCCGATGCCCACAAAGATAAGGATGAATGGAGCGAGAGTGTGGCTCGTCAGAACAAGGTGGTCGATTACTATAATCAGGCAAAGTATGATTCCGTGAGGATTACGGCTCAAGAGGCGATGGACTTCTGTCGCGACAAGAAAGGATTGACACGTAAATTCTTCGAGGCCTGGCACCTGACCATTTGTAGTTACCATGCACAGGGACAATACAATACGGCTATCCGTGAAGGCAGACAGATGCACGAGGAAGCCATCCTGAAAAATGACCTCTTCGGTCAGTCGATGGCCTATTACAATATGGGAAATGTCTATTATACGATGCGTCACTTCCGTCAGTCGGTGGAAGCCTTGGAACAGAGTGTCCGTCTGTTGCAGCGGGAAGACAGTAGTGAGTCTGTGCTTTTGGAAGTGTATCCCTATTACGGCGATGCTTTGGAAGCATTGAAGGACTACAAGAAACTGGATGAGATGACTCAGGAGTGGGGGAAACACGTGGAGCATTTCGGCAAAAACAATCAAAATCAGTTGGACATGCCCTCGGTTTATGCCAACTACTACATAGGCCGTACTCAGGCTCTGTTGGGTCTAGGACGTACCAATGAGGCCCGTCAGGCATTGAGGGATGCAGAAAAGAATATCAGTGATACCACCACCTTCGAGTGGCTATATCTTCTTTATTATAATGCAGAATTGGCTCGTCGCGATGGACGCTATGATGAGGCTCTCCGTCTGAATGCCGAACGCCTGAAACTCAGTCATGTTATCGTTGACAAACCGACGATGATTCCTATCCATCTGCAACGGGCTGACATCCTGTATTCGGCAGGCCGCTACAAGGAAGCCGCTGAGATGTATAAGCAAGTTTATCACCTCGACGACTCGATGAACACGATGCAGACCCGTGAGCAGTTGAACGAGATGAACACTTTCTTCCAGGTGGATGAGTTGAAGGTGAAGAATGCCGAACAGGAGGATCTATATTCGAAGATCATCGGCGTGTTGGTGATATTGGCACTATCGGTGTTCCTGATACATCGCTATATCGCAGCACGGAAACTGAAGCAGAAGAACGAGGAACTTGCACGCAGCAATGCTGAACTGCAACTGGCCAACGAGAAGGCACAGGAGTCGTCGCGAATGAAGACTGCCTTTATACGTAATATCTCACATGAGATACGTACGCCCCTGAATATCCTCAATGGTTTTACGCAGGTGCTCATCGACCAGGAAGGACAGTTGACGGAGTCGGAGAAAGCCAATATCAGTCGGCGTGTGGAAGAGAATTCGAAGCGGATGTCGGAACTGGTGAATACGATGTTGGAGATGTCGGAGACCAGTAGTCATACAGTGATAGAACGCAATGAGACTGCTTCGGCAGGGCATATTGCTGATGATGCTGTGCAGTTGTCGGGTATTGCCCATACGACGGCTCCTACCGAGCCTGCCAGTCCCGTGAGGTTTGAATTGCAGAAAGGAGGGGCCGACAACGTACTATTGAAGACGCATCCCTTCTATGCGATGCGTGCCCTTCGCCATCTGTTGGAGAATGCCCGTAAGTTTACGAGACAGGGCTATGTCCTGTTGCGTGTGACGACAGACGGACAAACTGTAACCTTCATAGTGGAAGATACAGGTATCGGTGTTCCGATAGAAGCACAGGAAATGATCTTCGGCGAATTTGTGAAACTCGACGAGAATGCCTCTGGTACGGGTATCGGTCTGCCTCTGGCTCGCGATATCGCCCGTAAACTGGGTGGCGACATTGTCTTGGATACAACCTATACAGGTGGTGCCCGCTTTATCATGACCCTGCCGATATGATAGACAGACAGACCATAGACAAGATCATGGATGCCACAAACATCGTGGATGTGGTGGGTGACTTTGTCACTCTCCGTAAGGCAGGCGTGAACTATAAAGGGCTCTGTCCGTTCCACGACGACAAGACACCCTCGTTTATGGTATCGCCGTCGAAGCAGATCTGTAAGTGTTTTGCCTGTGGTGAGGGCGGTACTGCCGTGAACTTCCTGATGAAGCACGAGCAAATCACCTATCCAGAGGCCCTGCGCTGGTTGGCGAAGAAATACAATATCGAGATACAGGAGAAGGAACTGACTGACGAGGAGAAACAACAGCAGAACGACCGCGATTCGATGTTCATCGTCAACGAGTGGGCGATGAAGTATTTCCAGGAGATTCTGAAGAACGATCCTGACGGTATTGCGATAGGTAAACAGTATTTCCGCAGTCGTGGTATCCGTGATGACATCATCGAGAAGTTCAATCTGGGCTTTGCCCTGTCGAAGCGTGATGCCTTGGCAATAGCAGCGACGAAAGCCGGCTACAAGGCGGAGTTCCTTGTGAAGACGGGACTCTGTATTCAAGGTGAAAAGGGAATTCATGACCGTTATGCTGGTCGTGTTATCTTCCCCTGGCTGAATGTCAGCGGCAGAGTGGTGGCCTTTGGCGGACGACTGTTGGATTCCCGTACGAAAGGTGTGCAGCAGAAGTATGTCAATTCGCCCGATTCGGATATCTATCACAAGGATCATGAACTCTATGGACTCTTCCAGGCCAAGAAGGCGATTGCAAAGGAAGACCGTGTGTATATGGTGGAAGGTTATACCGATGTCATCGCCATGCATCAATGCGGACTGGAGAATGTGGTGGCGAATAGCGGTACGGCCCTTTCTGTGTATCAGATTAAGTTGTTGCGTCGCTTCACGCAGAATATCACTTTATTGTACGATGGTGACGAGGCTGGTATCCATGCAGCCATGCGGGGTACCGATATGCTGTTGGCAGAGGGTATGAACATCAAGGTGTTGCTGTTGCCCGATGGTGATGATCCCGATTCCTTTGCCCGCAAGCATACGGCGACGGAATTCAAGGCGTATATCGAACAGAACGCTACGGACTTCATTTCTTTCAAGACCCGTCTGACGGTGGAGAATGTAACAGATCCCGTGAAGCGTAGTGAGGCCATCGGTGGTATCGTGAAGAGTATCTCGGTAATTCCGGAACAGATTCTGCGTTCCACCTATCTCAGTACCCTTGCCCAGCGTCTGGGCATCAAGGAACAGACCCTGCTGAACTCGATGAACGGTATGATCCGTAAGGATATTGAGGATAAGGAGAAAGAACGTGAACGGGAGAATGCGCGTAATCAGCAAACGGCTCCACAGGAGATTATCGGTTTGCATACTGCCGACGAACAGACACAGGAGGTGGAACGTCTGCTGATTCAGTCGGTAATCCGTCATGGAGAGGAAGTCATCTTTGAGAATCTCGAGACAGAAGATGGCGGAACAACGAGCCTGACTGTGGCGCAGTATGTGGACTACGACTTAGGTTCTGACGGTCTGACGTTCCATGATGAGCGGTACAACCAGATTCTGAGGGAGGCTGTGGAACATAGCGGTAAAGAAGACTTTAAGGCGGAAACTTATTTCATGCACCATCCTGATGCAGATATTAGTCATCTGGCTACTCAATTGGCCATCGACCGTCACCAACTTGGCAAGAGTTTTCAGGTGAAACAGCGTGAGGGTAGTCTGCGTCAGCATGTGCAGCATCTGGTGCTCGACCTGCGTATGGACATTGTGGAGAAACGGTTGAAAGAGATACAGACTGAGATGCGACAAGTGGGTAGCGACAGGGAGCGCGCTATGGAACTGATGGAGGAATTCAAGTCGGCTCAGGAACTGCGTAATGCGCTGGCTAAACAACTGGGAAATGATATAATCAGATAGAAGGTGATCAGTTGGAAACTCATATTGTTCAGCATTTACCAGATAATCGTCATTATAACGATTATCCATGTGGTGATGGATAACCGTCAGCCTGCAAAGACGATGGCCTGGGCTCTTGTGATCTGGTTCGTGCCAGTTGTAGGTATCGTCTTTTACCTTTTCTTCGGCATCAACACCCGTAAGGAACGTCTGGTGAGCCAGCGGAGTATGGACCAACTATCCAAACGCTCGATGCTGGAGTTCGTGGAACAGAAGGATCTTAGTCTGCCGGAGGATTACAAAGCCGTCATCGACCTCTTCGTCAACGAGAACCTGTCGCTGCCATTCAAGAACAATGAAGTCAGAATCTTTACAGACGGCTATGCTTTTTTTCCTGCGCTGCTCCATGAAATCGCTGCAGCCAAGGATCATATCCACATCGATATGTATATCTTTGCCGACGACCCGTTGGGTAATCTCATTGCCGATGCGTTAATTGACAAGGTGCGAGAAGGGGTTGAAGTCAAAATGATCTATGATGATGTGGGCTGTTGGAATGTGAAGCACGGTTTCTTTGAACGGATGCGCGAGGAGGGTATCGAGGTGGTGCCTTACCTGCCAGTGCGTTTCCCGTCGTTTACGAGTAAGGTGAACTATCGTAACCACCGAAAACTCATTGTCATAGATGGTCGGACGGGTTTTATCGGAGGTATGAACATTGCGCTGCGCTATGTGAAGGGAACGAAGACACAACCTTGGCGCGATACGATGTTGCAGGTCACAGGCAGCGGGGTCTATAGTCTGCAACGGGCCTTCCTCGTAGATTGGTATTTCGTAGATCGTACGCAGATATCTGACCGTAAGTACTATCCGAAGAACATTGAGCCGGCATTTAATTCCACCTTGATACAGGCGGTGACAAGCGGTCCTGTCACTCCATACCCTGAAATTATGCAGGGACTGGTCCGTGTCATCATTGCCGCCAAACGCTATCTTTATATTGAGACACCCTATTTCCTGCCTACTGAGCCAGTACAGTTTGCCTTGAAGACGGCAGCCCTCGGTGGGGTCGATGTGCGTATCATGGTGCCGCTCCGCAGTGATGCAAAGTATGTGGAGTGGGCCAGTCGCAGTTATCTCCGTGAGATGGTGAATGTGGGGGTGAAGGTGCTGCTATATCAGGCGGGATTTCTCCATTCCAAGATGGTAGTCAGCGATGATGCCATCTCTACTTGTGGATCGACGAATGTCGATTTCCGCAGTTTTGAGAATAACTTCGAGGCAAATGTCTTTATTTACGACGAGGGAGTGGCTGTACAGATGCGTGACATCTTCCTGGCTGATGAGGCGCAGTCTGTTCTGTTCAGTGATATCCCCAAGCGGATTCATCCACGATTTATGAAACGGTTGGGCGAATCGGTGGTCAGATTGTTGTCACCAGTCATGTGATTTATTGGAAAATGGAGAAGTTGACGCTTCCGTAACTGCGGTGCTCCTTGAAATGCGGATGCAAGGAGAAATCATGGTCTTTGCCGTGTTCAAAGACGAAGACACCGTCTTCTTTTAATAGTCCTTTCTCGAAGATCAGGTCGGGTATCGTCGGAAGTTCCTTCAAAGCGTAAGGGGGGTCGGCAAAGATAAAGTCGAACTGCTGTTTGCACGACTTCACGAAGCGAAAAACATCACCTCGGAGTGGTGTCACAACAGAACCGTCCCCCTGTGACAGTTTCTGCAAACACTGCTGAATGAATCGGTGATGATCCCTGTCCATTTCCACGCTAATCACTTGCGAGCAGCCACGCGACAGCAGTTCTAAAGAGATACTTCCTGTGCCGGAAAACAAATCGAGGGCAGTGGTGCCTTCAAAGTCGAGATAGCCCGTCAGTACATTGAAGATGTTCTCTTTGGCAAAGTCTGTTGTCGGCCTTGCCTTGAATGACCTCGGAATATCGAAGTGCCGTCCCTTGTATTTCCCTGTAATGATCCTCATCGTCCTTTCGTCAGCAACGTCATCAGATCGAAGGGCATCCCCTTGATCTGGGTAGCAGGAGCCCTGTTGAATTCTGCTGTCGGATTCAGCGTATAGGCCTTTTGCAGATAACGGCGCAGTTCCTGTATCAGCCATTCCTTTTCGGGAATCTCGCCTACCAGATGCATCTCGTCGTGCTCGGGTTGCAGGTTCAGTTGCTTCCAGACATAAAGCAGGAAATAGAGCGAATCGTGGGCACGGACAGTCTCAAAGGAATTACAGAACTTGAAACGGTTCTGCTGGAAAGAGAATATATCTAATTGCTTATCGTGGAAATAGCCGTACAGTTTGTTGCGATGACCAGTAAAACTGCGCTGGTGCAGATAGCGCCATACGGGTGCCATCAGATGAATGATGCTAACGTCGCTGAAATGGTCGTTGATGACGAGTCGCAGGTCTTTATTAATGGAGAAGATCGCAACGGCATTCAGGTCGGGTAGTACGTTGTAAGTCACACTGTCTTGCTGGCTCTGGGGGAAGGAGTGGCGATACAACGTCTCGATGTCGCTCTCCTGGAACCGCTCCACAGGAACGAGTAGTGGCTTCGAGTCAATCAGCACCTGTGCACGTCGCATGTCTGTCGATAAGGTGTCTGATGTCTTGAAGGCTTCCCGCAGATTGGCTGCGATGGATACACCACTCTTTACCACATACGGTTCGTAGGTGATGGGCTGTTCGGCATTGGTGGAATCCGTTGTCGTAAACGACAGGGTGTTCTTGCCTACACGTATTGTCAGTCTTCCTTTATCATTCATACCTTTTGACTATTTCATTCCAGACATTACACTGGCTATACAGACGGCAAGCAATCCTGCCGCAACGATAGCCAAGAGGATGTTGATTACTTTATCAGATATCTGCATATCGGCTGCAAAGGTACAATAAAAAATTCATAATTCATAATTCATAATTCATAATTTTTACTAACTTTGCACCCGTTATGATTCAGGACCAACTGAAATATAGTATTTTGCAGACCTTCGGATTACCACCGACGGCGGAGCAGGAACATGCCCTCGACGTGTTCGCGGAATATATGTTGGACCGCCAGGAACATACGGTGATGATCCTTCGTGGATGTGCTGGAACAGGTAAGACCACGCTTGCGGGTGCCATCGTCCGTGCCTTGTCGCGTCTGGGGCAAAAACTCATCCTCCTTGCTCCTACGGGTCGTGCCGCAAAGGTCTTTTCCCTGAATGCCGGTCATGCGGCTTATACGATTCATAGGCGTATCTATCGTCAGAAGTCGGCTGGCGACTTGTCTGCCTTTACTCTGAATGAAAACCTGAACCGCAACACCTTATTTATTGTGGATGAGGCCTCGATGATTGCAAACGAGGGTTTTTCGGAGTCTTTTTTCGGCTCTGGATGCTTGCTCGACGACCTGATGCAGTTTGTATATAATGGTATGAACTGTCGCCTGATGCTGATTGGCGATAAGGCACAGTTGCCACCCGTAGGCGAGGAGGAGAGTCCGGCGTTGATGACCTCAGTTCTACAGGGTTACGGGATGAAAGTCTATGAATGCGACCTGAACCAGGTGCTTCGTCAGAGTGAGGATTCTGGTATCCTTTGGAATGCGACGAGGATAAGAAGTCAGGAGACAGGAGTCCAGAGTTTGCTTCTCCCGAAGATACAACTGAATGGATTTGCAGATATTCAGGTTGTAATGGGTGATGAACTCATCGAATCATTGGCTACTAGTTACAGTCGGGTGGGGATGGACGAAACTATCGTTGTCACCCGCAGCAACAAACGGGCGAATATTTATAACCAAGGTATCCGTAATACCGTTCTCGACCGTGAGGATGAACTCTGTCGGGGGGATCAACTGATGATCGTAAAGAATAACTATTACTGGATTGAGTCGTTGGGAGAAAGAGATCAGAATGCGGGTATCAGTTTTATTGCTAACGGCGATGTTGCGGTTGTGCAACGGGTGCGCCATGTCCATGAACAGTATGGTTTCCGCTTTGCCGAGGTCACCCTACAATTTCCTGATTACGATGACTATGAACTGACGGCTACTGTCATCCTCGACTCTCTGATGACAGAGGCTCCTGCACTGACTCGCGAACTACAACAGCATCTCTACGAAGCCGTGTTGGAGGACTACTCTTGGGTGGTTAACAAGACGGAGCGGATCAAGAAACTCAAGACGGATTCATATTACAATGCCTTACAGATTAAGTTCGCCTATGCTGTTACCTGTCATAAGGCACAGGGCGGTCAGTGGGCGCATGTCTATCTGGATCAGGGGTATATGACAGATGAGATGCTGACACCCGATTATATCCACTGGCTTTATACCGCCTTCACCCGTGCCACGGAAAAACTCTTCCTTGTGAATTGGCCGGAGACACAGATTGACGAAAGACTATCCCAATTTGGAAATCAGGATATCGACTAATCTCGGAATACCATAATTGTCGATATCCTCTTCCCTAATCCAGATATAATCCTCGGGCAGGGTGGGGCGCTTGTCTGGTTCCCACAGGTAGAAGTCTGCCATAATCATTTGGTGCGTCAACATATGCTTCACACCCTTCGCTATCATTTTCAGGGAAGACTTATCACTTATCACTTTAAACTTATCACTCTCTATGAGCCACGGCTCATAGAGTCCTTGCCAGATATCCCCTTCGCCCCTGCGATGGATGGCCGTCATTCCCTTACAACGAATATATATATAAATAAGGTGACGACTCTTGATCTTTAATGTTTTCTGTTTTACAGGCAGTGTATCCACCTTTCCGCTTCGCAGGGCGGCACATGACTCCTGTAGTGGACAGACGATACATTTGGGCGACTGCGGAGTGCACTGGATGGCCCCGAAGTCCATAATAGCCTGGTTATATGTCCCATAGTCAGACGACGGCAGCAGACTCTGTGCCAAAGATGCAAACTCCTTTTTGCCTTCCGTTGTGTTGATGGGTGTCTCTATGCCCAAATAACGGCTTAGTACCCTATAGACGTTGCCATCGACAACGGCTTCAGGCAGTCCGAATGCGAAACTGCCGATGGCGGCAGCAGTGTAGTCGCCCACACCCTTCAAGGCCTTGATACCCTCTATCGTTTGCGGGAAGCCACCCTTTGCCACGATCTGTTGGGCAGCGAAGTGCAGGTTCCTGGCCCTGCTGTAATAACCGAGACCCTGCCACTCGCGCAGTACCTCGTCTTCTGTGGCACTGGCGAGATCTTCCACCTTTGGCCATCGCTGCATAAACCGTTCCCAGTAGGCCCAGCCCTGTTTCACCTGTGTCTGTTGCAAGATGATTTCAGAGAGCCAGATGGCATAGGGATCGTTTGTCTCACGCCAGGGCAGTTCGCGTCCGTTCTCCCTGAACCATCTCAATAATGTCAGCGAGAAATCCGTCGTTATTTGTACCTGTTTTCTTGACATATAGCCTGATTTGGCAACAAAATTACAAAATAATTATGAATTATGCATTGTGAATTGTGCATTATTTACTATCTTTGCAACGTCAAAGCGACAATTATTGTTCTTTTAAATAGATTTAGGTATGAAAAAGTTATTAGTTTCAATCGTGGCTGCCCTGATGGCTGCCCCGTCTTTCGCTCAGTTCTCGAGCGGTGGTTTTGATCTTGATAAGGAGAGCCTCTACTACGGTGTTCGTTTTGGTGGTACGCTGGCCTCTATCAATGGTGACATCTCTATCGGCACCAAGGTTGGTATGACCCTTGCCGGTGTGATTGGTCTGCGCCTGTCCAGTTCTACGCCTGTCTTCTTGGAGTCTGGTCTCTACTACACCCAGCGTGGTGCCAAGAATAGTGATTATAATATCACTCACAATAACCTTGAGATTCCTATTCTTGTGAAGTATGGTATTCAGGCTGGTGATAATGTTGCCATCCTTCCTTTCGTGGGTCCTTACTTTGCTTATGGCGTTAGTACCGATGAGAAGTTGAAGAGCGACTATGCTAAACTTCATGACATTCGCGTTAACCGCAACAACATGGGCTTCAAACTTGGTTGTGGTCTCGAGTACAATAAACTGTATGTCGAAGTTGGTTATCAGTTCGGTGTCACAAACATCATCGATGATGAGTTTGGAGCAGGCACAGACCAGAGTGCCCGTAACAATGCTCTCTTCGCTAACTTTGGTGTGAACTTCTAACAGTCACTTCCCCGTAATACAATCATCCCCAACCGTCAGGCTGGGGATGATTTGTTTTAGATAACGTGGAGGCCAAGGAAGACCATCAGGCCGTTCATCAGGATCCAGAAGATGGCGAATGGCATCGTCTTGCGCATGATGTCACCATCTTGACCTTCCATATCACAGGCGGCAGTAGCGATGGCTATCGACTGTGGTGAGAGCAGTTTACCACCCTCAGAACCGGCACAGTTGGCGGCGGCGAGCCAGTTGGTCTCATTACCGCTAACACCGAAGAACGTGCCTTGATTCACCAGTCCCAAGTCGCTGGCGGCAGTAGCCTGCAACTTACCAAAGAGGATATTGGCATTCGTGGCCGAGCCTGTGACAAACGTTCCGATAGAACCGATGAGGGGTGCAAAGAACGGGAAGGCAGCACCTGTCAGTAGCACCAGTCCCTTGGCGATGTCGTTGGTCATACCTGTATTGTTCATCAGCATGGCCATCGCCACGAGACAGCAGATGGTGACAACGGTTTTCTGTAGGTTCAGGGTGGTCTTGGCCAGCAGTTTCATCAGTTTGCCGAAACTCATGCCCTGGATCAGTCCACCAATCACGGCACCTAGGAAAATCATCAGACCGGCATTCGAGAGCCAGCCGAACTTAAAGGTGTTACCGATGACGGGCAGGTCGAACTTCGTCACTAACGTCTGGTTCAGCAGTTCGTTGATGGGAGGCACGATCTTGCTGCTGATGAGGATGAAGAAGATGATAAGACCATAGACGCTCCAGGCCTTGAGAGTCTTCGCAATACCAAATTTCTTCTTCTCAACAATCACCTCGTCAGCAGGATTCTCGTCGCGGATAAACAGTTTATTGTATATCAGCATGGCGATGATAGCTGCCACAGAACCGAGGATGGCAGGTGTCTCAGGACCGATGAAATGGGCGCAGCAGAACTGTACGATGATGGAGAACGTACCCACGAAGAGGGCGATGGAGATGTTCTTCAGGATCTTCGTCTTGTCGGTCATCATCAGGATGAGGAACGGTGTGATGAAGAACATCAGCGAGAGTTGCAGGATGATGAACGTAGCCACCTCGCAAAGTTCCTCAGGCGTGGCCACACCACTGGCAGCCACCTGGTTGGCGAGTGTCGTGGCAGGCAGACCTACGGCTCCGAAGCCTACGGCCACCGTATTCGCCACCAGACAGATGACGGCGGAGAACATCGGTTTGAAGCCCAGTCCGATGAGGATAGCGGCAGGGATGGCCACAGCCGTTCCGAAACCAGCCATACCCTCGAGTACGCCACCGAGACCCCATGTCAGCAACAGCACGAGCAGTCCCTTGTCGGAGGTCATCTGGATGAACTGCGTCTTGATGGTCTCAATCTCCTTCGTTTCACAGAGGATATTGTAACTGAAAATGGCACAGATGATGATCAGGATAATCGGGAAGCAGGCTTTCAGGAAACCTTCCACCACCGACCAGATGGTAATGCCGAAGATGGATGCCTCGGCATATTTCTCTGGAATGATGCCCATAGCAGGAGCCGCAAACAGAGCCAGGATGATTGTAACAACAAGAGTGATCATCGCACTCTTATAACCAGATACTTTGAAGCCCATCATCAGGACGATGAGTAACAGGATTGGGATGACAGATACTAATGCTGACATAGGTGTTGTTAGTTATTCTTTGTGATTATTGTATAAGTTTGGGTACAAATATACGACTTTTTGGCCATATTACCATCTTATTTTAGTGAAAAAAACAAAAACGGACAAAAACAATGCACAATTCATAATGCACAATTCACAATTATTTCTTATATTTGCACCAAAGTATAATTAAAAACCCGTTGTGCCTTATGCTGAACCAATTTCTATCAGATCTCAGACAGACCATTCCGTCTGACCGTATTTATACCGATGAACTCCGTACCCTTGGATGGGGGACGGATGCCAGTTTCTATCGCCAAATTCCGAAGGTCGTCATCCGTAGTGACGGCGAGGAGGAAATCTCGAAGATTGTAAAGTTGTGCCAAAAATACAAGTTGCCCTTTACTTTCCGTGCTGCAGGAACCTCGCTCTCCGGACAGAGTTGTACGGACTCGGTGCTCATTGTGGCGGGCAAGCATTGGGAAAAATACGAAATCGGCGAGAATCAGGACACGATCAAACTCCAGCCCGGTATTGTGGGCGCCAAGGTTAATGAAATTTTGAAACCATACGGACGGGTGTTTCCGCCTGACCCTGCCTCTATCGGTTCGGCGATGGTGGGTGGTATCGTTATCAACAATGCATCGGGCATGAACTGTGGCGTACATGCCAACAGCGACCGCATGATGGTTTCAGCACGTATCATCCTGACGGATGGCACCATCCTCGACACGGGTTCAGAAGAGAGCCGTGAGGCTTTCCGTCAGAGTCATCCTGACTTTATCAAGAAGATTGAAGACTTGCGCGACAAGGTCCGGGCTGATGAGGAACTGGCCTCACGCATACGTACCAAATATTCTATTAAAAACGTGACGGGCTTGAACCTCCGTCCGCTGATAGCTTACGATGATCCGTTCGACATCATCGCCCACTCGATGGTAGGGTCGGAGGGTACGTTGGCCTTCCTCTCGGAAGTGACGATGAAGACACTCTACGACTATAAGTACAAGGCATCGGCGATGGTCTATTTCCTGACGATGAAGGAGAGTTGCGAGGCGGTGGTGGCGATGAAGAAACTGAAAGCCGGTGAGGAAGACCTGAAGATGAGTGCCGAAGACTTGATGGTAAAGTCGGCTGAGATGCTCGACTACAAATCGCTGAGTTCTGTCGATGACCCTGTTTATCTGCAGTATCAGAAGGATGTGGATGCTGGCAAGATCGAAGGTGTGGAGCCAGGCGACTATCATAACCTGACGGCTATCTTGACGGAAACCAAGGGTGTTACTCACCAGCAACTGCTTGACAAGATCGAAGCCATCAAGGCGTGCTTGGGTCAGTTCAAACTCTATATCTCTGCTGAGTTCACCGAGGATCCTGCTGTCTATGGTAAGTATTGGGCCATCCGCTCCGGCATCTTCCCAAGTGTGGGTGGCACACGACCCGTCGGCACTTCCTGTCTCATCGAGGATGTCGCCTTTCCCATCGAGTCGTTGCCCGAAGCGACTGTTAAACTCCAGAAACTCATCGCCGATCACGGTTACGATGATGCCTGTATCTACGGTCACGCCTTCGAGGGTAACTATCACTTCATCTTGAACCAGAGTTTCAAGAGCAAGAGCGAAGTAGATCGTTATGCGGAGATGATGCGTGATGTGGCCCGACTTGTGGTCGAAGAGTACGACGGTTCGCTGAAGGCTGAGCATGGTACGGGTCGCAACATGGCACCGTTCGTGAGGTACGAGTGGCGCGACAAGGCCTACGGGGCAATGAAGGAACTCAAGGCAATCTTCGATCCTGACGGTCTGCTGAATCAGGGCGTCATCTTCAACGACGATCCCGAGTGTTTCATCAAGTGCCTGAAGCCGTTACCTGTGCTCAATTACGATTTCGACAGTGTGCCCGATGGCGGCAATTATCTGATGGATTCCAAACTGTCCACCGCCAAGGAGACCATCGAACAGGTGAAGCGTGCCAATAAGTGTATCGAATGTGGCTTCTGCGAGGTCAATTGTATGTCATGTGGACTGACTCTCTCGTCGCGAATGCGCATCGCCGTCCAACGTGAGATTCGCGAACTGGAGACCACCGGTGCCAATCCGGAACGGGCTGCCAAACTGCGTCAGCAGTATAAGTATTATGGTGACCAGACCTGTGCGACCGACGGACTCTGCGCCACTTCCTGTCCAATGAAGATCAACACGGGCGAACTCACGCATCTTATCCGCCAGTTGGATATGAACAAAAGCACTTTGGGCTATCATGTGGGAGAGTTTGCCGCCAACCACATGGCGGGTATTAAGTCGGGGCTGCGTGTCGTCCTCGATGTGGCACATGCCGCCCACGTCACCCTCGGTCCTACGTTGATGACGAATGTCTGCCGGACGATGAACAAGATGGGACTGCCGCTCTGGACAACGGCCATGCCGAAGAAACGTCGCCAGCCCAAACCCTCCGACCTCACGCAGTTCATCATCGAGAAGAGTATTCCTCAAAAAGAAGAGGAACATTTTCCATTGAAGGTTGTCTATTTCCCCAGTTGTATCAACCAGACGATGGGACAGTCGAAGCAAGGCGGAAAGAAGCACGATCTCGTCGATGAGGTCATCCAACTGATGGCGAAGGCCGGTTACGAGGTCATCTTCCCCGAGGGGATGGAGCGGATGTGCTGTGGCCAGATCTGGGAGTCGAAGGGCATGCTCGATATCGCCGACCGTAAGAGCGGTGAACTGGAAAAGGCTTTGTGGAAGGCTTCCAAGCAAGGCGAGTATCCCGTGCTCTGTGCCCAGAGTCCATGTCTGCACCGTATGAGGAAAGTGATGAAAAAGATGCACCTCTACGAGCCTGCTGAGTTTATCATGAAGTATCTCGTTCCACGTCTCGACTTCCACCCGACTGACCGTCACATCGCCCTGCATCTCACTTGCTCTACGCGCGAGATGGGTGTCGATAAGGATCTCATTGCTCTGGCGAAGATGTGTTCCACGAATGTCTATCTGCCCGAGGGCGTCGGCTGCTGCGGCTTCGCAGGCGACAGAGGCTTCACCTTCCCGGAGATGAACAAATACGCACTCAGGAAACTGCGTCCTCAGATAGAGGCGAACCACATCGAGGTGGGCTACTCGAACAGTCGCACCTGCGAGATCGGACTCGAAACGAACACGGGCATCCCGTATATGAGTATCGTCTATCTCGTCAACGAGTGTACGACGCCGAAGTCATAAAGAAAGCCCGCCAACCGGCGGGCTTCTTCTTTATTTCTTGTCGTATGCATGGACGGGGTAGTCGATGGTGAAGTGGAGCCCTCGACACTCCTTGCGTTCCAAGGCCCAACGGGTGATGAGATAGCCCACGTTGATCATGTTTCGCAGTTCGCAGATATCCTTCGATGCCTTCACACGTTTGAAGAGTCGCTCGG
This sequence comes from uncultured Prevotella sp., assembly GCA_905233555.1. Taxonomy (GTDB): domain Bacteria; phylum Bacteroidota; class Bacteroidia; order Bacteroidales; family Bacteroidaceae; genus Prevotella. The sequence continues at coordinate 65,109 of CAJODF010000005.1, forward strand.
TCTCCTCGTAGAGCATATCGAGACGATCCCAGGCACGGTGCAGACGGAGGTCGCTGCGTACGATACCCACATAGTTGGCCATAATCTGGTTCACCTCTTTGACACTCTGTGTGATAAGCACCTTTTCCTCGTTGGTCATCGTACCCTCGTCGTTCCACTCTGGCACCTTCTCGTTCCAGTCGTAGAGATCTACGTGTTGCAGCGAGTCCTTCGCAGCGGCATCGGCATAGACCACTGCCTCAATGAGCGAGTTGGAAGCCAGACGGTTGCCACCGTGCAGACCCGTGCAGGAGCACTCGCCGAGGGCGTAAAGACGCTCGATACTCGATTGTCCGTTGAGATCGACCTTGATGCCGCCACACATATAATGGGCTGCAGGGCGGACGGGGATATAGTCGGTGGTGATATCGATACCCATCGACAGACATTTTTGATAGATATTAGGGAAATGGTGACGGGTCTCTTCTGGATCCTTGTGGGTCACATCGAGACAAACGTGGTCGATACCGTGAATCTTCATCTCCTTATCGATGGCACGGGCCACGATGTCACGAGGTGCCAACGATAGTCGTTCGTCATACTTCTGCATAAACTCCTCGCCATTGGGCAGTTTCAAGATGCCACCGTAACCACGCATGGCCTCGGTGATGAGATAGGCCGGATGCGTCTCTTTGGGATTATGCAGCACCGTCGGGTGGAACTGCACGAACTCCATATCAGCCACCGTTCCCTTGGCACGATAGACCATAGCGATGCCGTCGCCCGTGGCGATGACGGGGTTCGAGGTGGTCAGATAGACAGCCCCACAACCACCCGTACACATCACGGTCATCTTCGAGAGGTAAGTATCCACTTTCTGCGTCACAGGGTTCAGCACGTAAGCACCGTAGCACTGGATATTCGGCGAACGCCTCGTCACACGGACACCCAGATGGTGTTGAGTGATAATCTCTACGGCAAAGTGGTTCTCTTTGATCTCAATATCAGGATTATTACGCACGGCCTCCATCAGTCCACGCTGGATCTCAGCACCCGTATCGTCGGCGTGGTGCAGGATACGGAACTCGGAGTGGCCGCCCTCACGGTGCAGGTCGAATTCTCCGTCTTCCTTGCGGTCGAAGTTCACACCCCAGTTCACCAATTCCTGGATTTGCTCAGGCGCCTTTGTCACCACCTGCTCTACGGCCTTGGGGTCGCTGATGTAGTCGCCGGCAATCATCGTGTCCTCGATGTGCTTCTCGAAGTTATCGACGGCGAGGTTCGTCACTGAGGCGACACCGCCCTGGGCGAATGACGTATTTGCCTCGTCGAGCGAGGTCTTGCAGATCATACAGATTTTGCCTTTCTTGGCTCTCGCCACCTTCAGGGCGTAACTCATACCGGCCACACCGGCACCGATAATCAGGAAGTCGTACTTGTAAACCATAATCGAAATCAATAATCTGCTGCAAAGATACAAAATAATTCATAATTCATAATTCATAATTCATAATTATTTTGTATTTTTGCCGATGAATATGAAGAAATTACTGTTTTTATCCTATATTCTGTGTCTCACGGCTGGGCTGCGAGCACAGACAGAGCCGCAAGAGGTGGGCAACTACAAGGTGGCCTTCACCGAACCTATCGACTCGCTGGTTCCTGATTCCAGTCTCTTGTCGTCCGACCCGATGGCCCTCCCTTGGCCGGAGAATGTCATCACCCGACTCGACAAACTGCTCGACGAACCCTTGTTGAAACGTTCGCAGGTAGGACTGATGGTCTATGACCTCACCGCCGATACCATCATCTTCCGTTATGGCGAGCGCCAGACCCTGCGTCCTGCCTCTGTGATGAAACTGGTGACGGCTATTACGGCCCTCGACAAACTGGGCAGCAACTACCAGTTCCGTACCTCGCTCTATTATACGGGTCAGTTGATCGGCAACGTGCTCAATGGCGACCTCTACTGTGTGGGCGGCATGGATCCACGTTTCAACAACGACGATATGGGCGCTTTCGTCGATCGTGTCATCGGCATGGGTGTCGATACCATCCGGGGTCGTATCATCGGTGACTACTCGATGAAGGACGAGACACGACTGGGTGAGGGCTGGTGTTGGGACGACGACAATCCCATCCTCTCGCCACTGCTCATTTCGAAGAAAGCTGATTTCCTGCGCAACTTCGTCGATGAGATGCGTAACAAGAACATTGTGGTGGCCGACAATTTCGCCGAGGGGACGCTACCCAACGGTGCCTACGTCGTGGGCTCCCGTTTCCACGCCATCGACCAGATCCTGACACGTATGCTCAAGGAGAGCGACAATCTTTATGCCGAGTCGATGTTCTATCAGATTGCTGCCTCAGGTGGCATCAAACACGCCTCTGCAGCAAACGCCAGGACGCACATTAAGAAACTCATCAGCAAGATCGGACTCAACCCCGACAACTATAAGATTGCCGACGGCAGTGGACTTTCGCTCTACAACTACGTCAGTCCGGAACTGATGGTACGTCTGCTGTGCTACGCCTACCGCAATTCCGAAATTTACAGCAGCCTCTATCCCTGTCTGCCCATTGCCGGCGAGGATGGTACGCTCGAAAAACGTATGAAGGGAGAATACACCAAAGGAAACGTCCGTGCCAAGACGGGTACGCTGACGGGTGTCTCTTCACTGGCAGGCTATTGTCGCACGGCCAACAACCACTTGCTTGCCTTCTGCATCATCAACCAAGGGGTGATGAAGAATGCCGATGGTAAGGCTTTCCAAGACAAAGTCTGTACCGCCCTCTGCCAACCATAAAAGAAGCCCGCCAACCGGCGGGCTTTCTTCATTTTTATTCGTTGACGCTTTACTTCAGGATTAAATACTGGAACGGTTCGAGTTCGAGGGTTGCGTCGAGTTGATACTCCTTCTCTGTCATGAGTTCTTTCGCCTTACGTCCCTTCCAATTATCTGGAATCTTGATGCTCTTTGCCTTGTTGCGGACATTGACGATGACGAGGATCGTCTCTTTTTTGTCATGCTTCTCGAAAATAAACACATCCTTGTCTGGCCAGGCTTTAATCGTACCTTTGCGCAGGGCGGAGTGTTTGTTATAGATCTCTATCAGTTTCTTGTATTCCTGGTAGATCTCAGGCTTGGCAGTCCAATCGACAGGTACATATTTGAAGAAGTTGATAGGATTAGGATAGCCTACTTCCTGTGAACCGTAGATAAGGGCTCCGCCGTGTGGGAAGATGCTGGCTACGTAGGCCGCCATAGCACCACGGTCGTTAGTAAACTCCACGCAGGGAGTTGCCTCAGTAGAGTGGTCGTGGTTGGTGGTGAAGCGCAACTTGACCTTGCCGGCAGGCAGATCGTGATATTCCAACATGTCGGCATTGATGAGGTCTTGGGCTGGAGCACCCTTGAATACCTTCACGAGACCGTCCTTATAGTCCCAGCCGTAGTTCATGTCAAAGCCGCCAACGGTGAAATTGTCGGCGTTCTTGCCCTCTGCCAGCATCACAATCTTACGTGGGGCTGCAGCCTTGCGCAACTGTGCGATGGCGTCTTTCCAAAAATCGGCAGGTACCCCGTCTGCCACATCGCAACGGAAGCCGTCGATACCCACATCTACAATCCAGAATTTCATGGCATCGATCATGGCGGCGCGCATGTCTTTGTTGTCATAGTTTAAGTCAGCCACATCGAACCAGTCCCAGGGACGCGGATGAATGATGGTGTCGGCCTTCTCGTCGTGGGTGTACCAGTCAGGATGTTCCTTCACCCAGGGATGATCCCATGCCGTATGGTTAGCCACCCAGTCGAGGATGAGACCCATGCCGTGCTCATGACAGACATTGACGAGGTTCTTGAGGTCGTCGATGGTACCAAACTCAGGGGCGATAGCCTTGTAATCACGGATACAGTATGGAGAATTCTTGCCCTTCTCAATACCAATGGGATAGATGGGCATCACCCACATCATGTTGACACCCAGATCGCTGATAGAGTCGATGCGTGCTGCCACAGCATTCAGGGATTTCTCAGGCGCAAACACACGGGGATTGACCTGATACATGGCGATGTCTTCTACTGCTGGCATCTTGTATGCCACTTGCTTTTGTGCTGGCTCGCAGGCTATAAAGACTGCAGCCACGATGCTGATGGATAGAATCAGTTTTTTCATAAACGGTTGTTGTCGAAAATGCGGATACCCTCAACTGAGGATATCCGCTTTGTTTGTTGTTTGTTGACGATTAGTACGTCATCTTCGGCTCAAGTTCCTTGGCCTGGTCAATCATCTTCTGTACTTCGCTGACGGCGGGCACACGGCCGCAGATGTGATACTGGGCGTTGATCTCCTCCAGTTTCGGCTGCAGGTTCTCGGCGATACGGTGACGGAACTCCTTGACGGTGTCAACACCAGCCTTCTCCAAGAGTTCGGAGAACTGAGGACCTACGCCGGCGATGCGGAACAGGTCGGCATGATTGGTCCAGCGCAGAATCAGTTTCTCGCTGATACCTGTGGCCTCGGCCAGTTCCTTGCGGCCCTTGGGGGCTGCACACTTCTCGAGCAGTTCGCTCACTTTGTTGATACCTGCGGCAACCAGTTTCTCTGCGTAAACGTCGCCTACACCTTCAATGTCGATAATTTTGTAATCCATAATGTTGGTCTTATTAAGTTGATAACTAAAAAATATGCTGCAAATATAGACAATTTATTTGAGAAATGCAATTATTTGAGCGTTTTTTTGTATTTTTGCATCAAAATTAGTCAAAAGATGATGATTGCACTATATATAATAATAGGTATAGCGGTGGGAGCGGTGGTGCTCTATCTGCTGATGGACCGCCGGATGGACACGCTCCGTATCGAGGGCGGCAAGAAGGATATCGAACTCTCGATGCGATCGGAACTGCTCAATGCTGCCAACAGCCGAGTGCAGCATCTGGAGATGGAGAACAAGGACCTGCATGCAAAATCCGAGAGTCAGTCGAGGGAACTGGAACTGGTGCGCCAGCAGATGGACGAAGAACTGAAACGGCACGAGGAACGGTTCAAGAATATGGCCCAGCAATTGTTGGAGACCAGCGCCTCGAAACTGAAGGAGCAGAACACGGAGGCGATGACGGGCATCACCCAGCCGCTCCGTGAGGCCATCAGCAATATGCAGAAGGCCATCAACGACACGCAGAAGGAAAGTGCCGCCCACTCGGCCTCGTTCCGTGAACAGATGTTGCAGATGATGCAGCAGACACAGCAGTTGGGTGAGAAAACGGACAGTCTGACAAACGTGCTGCGTCGCGACAATAAGGTGAGTGGCAACATGGGCGAGATTATCCTTGGTGACCTGCTGGCCAGTCAGGGACTGACGGAGGGCATCCACTATGAGGTGCAGGCTCGACTCCGTGATGAGTTAGGTCGTCCGCTGAAGAACGACGAGACGGGACGCGAGATGCAACCCGACGTGATTCTGCACTATCCCCAGGGACAGGATGCCATCGTCGATTCGAAGGTGTCGCTCGTGGCCTACGAGAAATACGTGAATGCCGAGACGCCCGAGGAGAAGGAACGTTACTTGCAGGACCATATCAAGAGTGTCCGGCAGCACGTCAACGAACTGGCCCGTAAGGACTATTCGAAGTATATCAAGAACGGTCGCGACGCCGTAGATTTCGTGATTATGTTTGTACCCTTCGAGTCGTCGTTGCAGTTGGCTTTGGCCAACGACCCGACACTCTGGCGCGAGGCTTTTGAGAAGAAGGTCTTCGTGACGGGCGAACAGAATCTCTTGGGTATCCTCCACATGATCCATATTGCCTGGGTACAGAACCAACAGGCAGAGAATCAAGAGAAGGTCTTCGGACTGGCGGAGCAGTTGCTCGACCGTCTGGGCGACTTCATCCAGCGGTATAACGACCTGGGCGAGAAACTACACAAGGTGCAGGAGGCTTACGACAGCACGAACAATAAACTGATTACGGGTCGGCAGAGTGTGGTGCAGAAGGGTCGCGAATTGGTCGATTTGGGTGCGAAGGAGAATGCGAACCGTAAGATACCCATGCCGGAAGTGGGAATAGAATAGAAGTGAAAAGTTTAGAAGTGAAAAGTGAAGACCGCGATTAAGCGAGAACAATGCCAAATTGCATTTGAGCATTGTCGAGCGTGAGCGGGCTCGATGTGAAACATCAAAAAAGATGAAGATTTGGGTGAGTGAGGATATATGGACGTTTGACCTGGAGGCGGCGCTGGGGGAGATCTCGGCGCAGCGACGGGAGCAGGCACTCCGGTTCAGACACGAACAGGGCCAGCGGCTCTGTGTGCTCGCCTACCAGTTGCTGAAGCAGGGCCTGCTTGAGACATACGGCATCACGGAGAACCCCATCTTCGAATACAACGAACACGGCAAGCCCTCGATTGTTGGCCATCCGGACATCTTTTTCAACCTGAGCCATTGCAAGGAGGCAGCAGTCTGCGTCATCAGCGATCACCCCGTAGGCATCGACGTGGAGTCGATACGCGAATACAAGGAGTCGCTCGTCCGCTACACGATGAACGACGACGAGGTTCAACAGATAGAGTCATCAGAAAACCCTGCCTCAACCTTTATCCGCCTCTGGACGATGAAGGAGGCCACGATGAAACTCATCGGCACGGGCATCAGCAACGACATGAAAAACGTCATCGATACCGCCACCTATCAATATACCTCTGTCGATCGGCAGCAGTATATCTATACGGTGTGCGAATAAACAAATCAGAAACTTACTTTTGTGGTGAACTCGAAGGTGAAGGGACGGATGAACGTACCCGACATCACATAGTTCCTATAGCGTGAGGGATCCGTGATCAGGTCGGCGGCAGGGATGGAGCCGCTGGCACCCTTCTGGTTAAGGATGTTCACCACGCTTGCTGAGAAACTCAGATAACGGTTCAGTTTGAAATCCACGCCTCCGAAGGTCTCCCAGCGCCCGTTGAAATAGAGCGAGTTGGTCTTGTTGATATACTGCTTGCTGAAATAGCGGGCACTCAGCCACACACGCCAGTTGCCGAAACGGTAGGAGGGCTCGATCTCCAGTTCCGTCTTCGAGAGGGCCGTGATGGTCTTGTCGGTGAAGTCGTATTCCTCCGTCACGCCGTCGCTGAAGGTGGGGGTGATCTTGAAGTTCTTATACCTCGGATCACGGATGGTGAACATCACGTGGATGCTCAGTCCGTCGATGGGGGTGATCATGGCGTCGGTGAGCCATCCGAGCGTCGCCATATCGTAGAAGAACGGCGTGGTGAACGACTCGCTCATACCTGCCCTCATATCGCCGACATCCTTGGTCAGCACGTGGCTGAAGTTGGGACGCTCCTGCGAGTTCTTCATGCTGATGTAGGTCATCTGCGAGGTCAGGTCGATCCACTTGTTCTTCCAGTAGATACCCCCTCGGAAATAGTTCGTGGGCATGCTCTCCTGCGTGGGATAATTGTAGGTGCCGTAGTGGAACAACTGCGAGTGGATGGTGGCTGAGGAGAACTCTGCCTGCAGGCCGAACCCGGGGAGTAGGGCATAGCGTGCGCTGGCGATGAGGGCATAGTTGAAGTGATTGTTGTTGAAGTGATTCTTCTCAACGCCCTTGTCGGCCAGACTGAACCTGGGGTGACGGGCATTACCCTTCCACGGCTCGTTGGCGGCCCAGCCTCGCACATTCAGATATTCCAATCTGATACCTCCATAAAGCCACAGCCGGTTGGAAACGTTCCACTCGTCGGAGACCAAGCCAAATAGTTTATGCTCATGGCCGTCGTAATATTCGGCGTAGGAGTTGTAGGAATAGCCCTCGTTGCCATTAAGCAATAGCAGTTTCGGGTCTTTCTTCGCCTCGTGGCCATAGAGATACATCGAAGTCTCCGTGCCGCCGGCGTTGAGCCAGTAATCGACTTCTGCCCGCCAACTGTGCCGGTGGTCCTTCGACTTGCCCGTCAGTTCGGCATTGGTCATCCAGGAGTGCTCGAACCCGTCGAAATGCAGCATCCGTCGTGTCTGTACCTTTCCGGTATAGGGGGTGCCGTCCTCATAGGTGTATCCGTTTTCAGGGGTGACGTCGCTCACACCCATCATGTTGGGGTTGGCACGGAACGAGTGCCCGTGCTTGAACTTACTGTGGACGGCCAGTCTGAGACCATTGTCCCAACGGTAGTTCAACAGGAAGTTCACGTTATGAACCTTATTGATGTTCGCATCGTCGATGTTCTGTTCCGTCATCTTTCCTGTGGCGACATCCAGATACTTCACCATCCTGTTGGCAGGCCGGTATTGGTCTATACCCAGTTTAAAGCCGTCGTATTCCTCCACACTGCCGTCGCCCACGAAGATGAAGGGACCGTAGTTCTCCGTGATCTCTTTGTTATGCGAGAACTGATAGATGAGACCCGCCTTGCCCCTGCCTTCGTTCCAGGTCTTCGAGACGGCTGCCTTGTAGAAGTGGATACTCTCCTGCAGGGTCGTCATGTCGAGATGGTTACTCCCGGGGTCCATATTGTGATAGGTACTGATGCTGAGGCCCCAGCCCTTTCCCACGGGCGTTGAGACATTCGCATCGATGGCGTGACGGCCGAAGTGATTGAACGTGTAGTTCACCTTCCCCTCGAACTTGTCGCCGGCCAGTTTCGAATAACTATCGACGCTGTAGGTGATCACACCATACTTCAGTGCCATATCCTGCGGACCCGTCGTCTGGACCGACTCATGACCGACGCCACTGTGCCACGACTTATAGGGATAGACCTGATAGTTGTAGTAGGAAACCGGCAGACCGTCTTCATAAATATAGGCGTGGCCGGAGATGGGCAGACCCAAGGATATCTGACGGGGCTGCGAGACGGAAGCTGCATTCATGAGCACATTCCTGTTGCTGTCGCCCGACGTGCTGACTATGCTGTCGGCCACAGCATCCTGAGCCATTGCTGCAATGGCTGTCGTGATGCTGAGAAGCGTAGCAGTTAAGGCTCTGAATAGATGCATGGGCTAATGATTGTCTCGGCAACTAAGGGGCCTATTTGATGAGGTTGCCGAGAATGTCACGTGTCAGTTCCCTGGTGATGGTACGGGTGGCGGCACTGGTGGCATTCTTCACGACTTTCTCTTTAGCCGAGGTCTTCGACTTTGTCTTCTTGCCGGAAATCTTATCGCTGACCCAGGTACCGAGGAGCGCAGCCAGGGTGGAGGTCAGGGCCGTCATAATCGCCTTGCCCACCTTACCCATCATACCGGTCTTCTTCTTTTCGGCTTTCTCGGCCTTGGCGACCTTGCCTGAGGGCTTCGGAATCTCAATCTCTGCCTGCTGCTCCTGCTCTGCCAGTTGGCGCTCAGCGTCGGCCATCAGCACCTCGAAGGCACTCTCCCGATCCACAGGCGTATCGTATTTGCCGTAGATACGGCTCTGCTTGATGATGTCAAGACGCTGTCCTTCGGTGACGGCACCGATCTGCGAGAGTGGGAAGAGGATCTTGGCACGCTCCACCACCGAGGGGGCACCCTTCTCGTCGAGGAAACTGACGAGCGCCTCACCGGTCTCGAGGTTCATAATTGCCTCGTCGGTCTTGAAGGCGGGGTTGGTGCGGAAGGTGTCGGCAGCGGTCTTCACGGCCTTCTGGTCCTTCGGCGTATAGGCTCTTAAGGCATGCTGCACACGGTTACCGAGTTGTCCGAGAATATTTTCAGGGATATCCGCCGGACTCTGGGTGATGAAGTAGATACCCACACCCTTCGAACGGATCAGGCGGATCACCTGTTCAATCTTGTCGAGCAGGGCCTTCGACGTGTCCGTGAAGAGCATGTGTGCCTCGTCGAAGAAGAACACGAGTTTCGGCAACTCCAGATCACCTACTTCCGGCAGGGTGGAGTAGAGTTCGCTCATCAGCCACAGCAGGAAGGTGGAGTAGAGTTTCGGCTGCTCCATCAGTTTGTCGGCGGCCAGCACGTTCATCACACCCTTGCCACCCTCGCTCTGCATCAGGTCGTAGATATCGAACGATGGCTCACCGAAGAACTTGTCGGCACCCTGGGCTTCCAACTGCAACAGTGCACGCTGGATGGAACCCACGGTCATACTTGTCACCGTTCCGTATTTGGTCCTGTATTCCTTGGCATGCTGCGACACCCAGTCGAGCATCGCCCTGAGGTCCTTGACATCGATGAGTTGCAGGCCGCGCTCGTCGGCAATGCGGAACACGATGGTGAGCACACCTGCCTGCGTCTCGTTGAGTTGCATCAGGCGCGACAGCAACAGCGGTCCCATCTGCGAGATAGTGGCACGCATGGGATGTCCCTGTTCGCCGAACACGTCGAAGAATCTCACGGGACAAGCCTGGAACTCGGGGTTCTCAATACCGAACTCCGGCAGACGCTTCTCGATGAATCCACTGAGCCGTCCCACCTGCGAGATACCGCTGAGGTCGCCCTTCATGTCGGCCATGAAACAGGGCACGCCAGCCTGGCAGAACGTCTCTGCCATCACTTGCAGGGTGACGGTCTTACCTGTACCTGTGGCTCCCGCAATGAGTCCGTGGCGGTTGGCCATCTTACCTGTAATACTGAGCGCTCCGTTGGCGCAATGGGCGATATACAGCCCCCTCTCTTTGTCAAGCATAACTTATTCTTGTCCGATTAGTTTCGCAATGGTTTTAAGGCAGGTGTCGCTGCTGATGGGCTTCGGCAGAAACTCGTTGCATCCGGCCTCGAACGCCAACTGGCGGTCGCTGTCGAAAGCATTGGCGGTCAGGGCGATGATGGGGAGGTCGGGATGCTTCTCCTTGATCAGTTTGGTGGCTTCCATACCGTCCATCACGGGCATCTTGATGTCCATCAGGATAAGGTCATAGTCGCTTTTATCTACCATTTCAACAGCCTCTTTCCCGTTGTGGGCACGATCATACTCGTAGAACTTCTTCAAGATATACGTCATCAGGATGAAGTTGCTGTCATTGTCCTCTGCAATTAAAATCTTCTTCATATCTTACCAAAATATTAATAATTCACAAAATTACATCTTTTCTCCGAAAAAACAAATGATTCAGCGTTTTTTTAACTAATTTTGCATCAGATTGAAAAAAATCGAATAACTTCTAAACTAAATAACGATGAAATTGAAACATTTTGTAGGTGCTTTGGCACTGTTTTCGAGCCTTACTATGTCGGCTCAGAGTCACATGATGGAGGTGAACACGAAGAAACTCGGCGCCCCCATCCAACCCACGATGTACGGCCTCTTCTTTGAGGACATCAACTATGCTGCCGACGGCGGCCTGTATGGCGAATTAATCAAGAACCGCTCCTTCGAGTTCCCCGACCGCCTGATGGGGTGGGAGGCCTTCGGCAACTTCGAGGTCGAGGACGACGGACCCTTCGAGCGTTGTCCCCATTACGTGAAGTTGCGCTATCCCGGTCATAAGGAGCGCCGTTCCGGCCTGAGCAACAATGGCTACTTCGGCATCGGCCTGCATCAGGGCGAGGACTACCGCTTCTCCGTCTGGGCCCGTGCACCCCATGGCACTGCGCAGATCATCGTGCAGTTCATCGACCGTGCCACGATGGAGGAGCATCAGGAGTTTGCCGAAACCAAACTCACCGTCAACTCCCCCGTGTGGAAACAGTACGAGGTCGTCATGAAGTCACCCCGTACCATCGCCAAGGCACAGTTGCGCATCTTCCTCGACGGTAAGAACGGCGTCGATCTGGAGCACGTCAGCCTCTTCCCCGTCAATACCTTCAAGAACCGCAAGAACGGCATGCGTCGCGACCTGGCTCAGGCCTTGGCCGACGAGCACCCGGGCCTGCTCCGCTTCCCCGGCGGCTGTATCGTCGAGGGTGTCGATCTGGCGACCCGCTATCAGTGGAAGAACACCATCGGCCCCGTCGAGAACCGTCCGCTGAACGAGAACCGCTGGGAATACACCTTCCCCTATCGTTTCTATCCCGACTATTTCCAGTCCTACGGTCTCGGCTTCTTCGAGTTCTTCCAACTCTCCGAGGATATCGGTGCCGAGCCCCTGCCCGTGCTCAACGTCGGTATGGCCTGTCAGTTCCAGAACTGGGACGACGATACGGCCCACGTACCCTACGACCAGTTACAGCCCTACATCCAGGACTGCCTCGACCTTATCGAGTTTGCCAACGGCCCTGCCGACAGCGAGTGGGGTAGCAAACGAGCCGAGATGGGCCATCCCGAACCCTTTAACATGAAGTTCATCGGTGTGGGCAACGAGCAGTGGGACGACCTCTTCTTCCGTCGCCTGGAGCCCTTTGTGGCAGCCATCAAGGCCAAGTATCCCAACATCCAGATTGTCGGCACCAGCGGCCCCGACTCCGAAGGCGCCATGTTCGAGAAGGGCTGGGAGGCGATGAAGCGCCTGAAGGCCGACCTCGTCGATGAGCACTTCTACCGTCCTGAGTCGTGGTTCCTCGGCAATGCCGCCGGTAAGGAGAAGTACGGTGAGTATTGCGGAGCCCTCCGTTATGAGCATTACGACCGCAAGGGCCCGAAGGTCTTTGCCGGCGAGTACGCCTGTCACGGTGCCAACGGCAAGAAGTGGAACCACTACGAGGCCTCCATCCTCGAAGCCGCCTTCATGACCGATCTGGAGCGCAATGCCGACGTGGTCTATATGACCGCCTATGCGCCCCTCTTCGCCCATGTCGAGGGCTGGCAGTGGCGTCCCGACCTCATCTGGTACGACAACCTCCGTATGTTCAAGTCGTGCAGTTACTACGTCCAGCAGATGTACGCCGCCAACAAGGGTACCAACGTCCTGAAGATGACGATGGACAAGCAGCCCGTTGCCGGTCAGGAGGGACAGGACGGCCTCTTCGCCTCCGCCGTCTTCGATGCAAATACAAGCGAGGTCATCATCAAGGTCATCAACACCTCCCGCCAGCCGCAGCCCGTCAGCATCCAGTTGACAGGCATGAAGGGCTCTCGTACCGCTGAGACCATCACCCTCTCTCACAACGGCATGGATGATGAGAATACCCTCGACCGCCCCGACCGCATCACGCCTCAGAACGGCACCCTTCTCCTCGATGCCGGCAAGGGCTCCACCCTGCTCCTCGACGACATCCCCCCCATGACCTTCCGACTCTACAAGGTCAAGAAATAACACCAAGTAGGGCTGGCAATCAAGCCAGCCCTACTTTATTATCTGCAGTCGAAGAGGATTTTCCTGCGATTTTCTTTCGGACGGACGGCGAAGTGGATCCAGTACGTCGAGCCACGCTTCTCGTGGATCAACTCGTCCAGTTCCCAGCCGTCATCCAATCGTGCTCCAGTCGTTACCCAATTGCCCTCCAATTGCCCTCCAATTGCCCTCCAATCGTGCTCAAATCGTGCTCAAATCGTGCTCTAATCGCTCTCCAATCGTACTCCACTCCCTCTCCACTCCTTCTCTACCCTCTCTCTAATTCTGAATCGGAGAGGAAGTGGAGAGGAAGTGGAGAGGAAGTGGAGAGGAATCGGAGCAAGGGTAGAGGGCAATCGGAGCACGATTGGATGAAAAATGGATAACGGCCGGATGACGATTGGATAAAAATCGGAACAAGAACGGAACAGAAACTCAGAGAATTCAAGTACACAATGGGGTCTGGAACTATTGTTTACTGACGGCCATCTCGACCACGAGTTGCATGGGACGCGGCCCCCTCTTCTAGGGGAGTGATAAGTGAAAAGTGAACTTTCCGATTAAGTGAGAGCCATGCAAGTATGCTTGCAAATGGCCGAGCGTGAGGAAAGTCGATGAAGTCAAAAGTAAAAAGGGCCTGTCGAAAAAAAACGGCAGGCTCTTTTTTGAGATTTTTGCGGAAACATCATGCCGTCTCCCAGTAACTCTGGCACCACTTATAGTAGGGAACGACTTGTATCGTCTTCCCATCTTTCTCCATGACGCCTTCCTGATCCCAGGTTATGATCAAGAGGTCATCACATTTCAGTTCATCGGCACATTCGATGATACTGTCAATCTCACGCTTTTCTGTCTTCTTGCCACTCATGTCGTAGCATACCTGAATCAACTGTTTGACATGGAATTTCTCGCGGACAACAAAATCCGTCTCACGATTATTACGTGACCGATAGTAGAAGATATTGTCGCCGACTTTGTTGTTTCTTCTCAGCAGTTCCAGAAATACAAGGTTTTCCAATAGTCTGCCTTTGTTCTCCGATGTCTGGAAGGCGTTCGATGCCAGGAAACCGTTGTCAACGACATAAATCTTCTGAGGTGCCTTCTGCATGAGTTTCAGTTTATTGTTGTACCTGGGCAAATAGAAGAAGATATATGTCTGTTGGAGATAGTCGCAGAACTTCTGCAGCGTGGATTTACTTGAAAAATTCAGCTCTTCCTTCAGCGACGTATAAGTGAACTCATTACAGAACATACTTACAAGGTAGGTGGCCAGTTGATACAGTTCCGTGGTTTTCCGGATCTTATATCGTTTCGCGATATCCTTCAGAACAATGGAATCAAAAAGTGAACTGAGGTAACTCTCCGTAATCTCCCTACTGTTGATGATCTCCGGATAACCGCCATAGTGCATATAGTCTTCGACCTGAAGCATAAGACTGGCCCTTTCGTCGGGTAGTTCCGCTGTCCAACCTTGCTGTTTAAATCTGAAACACTCGGTCAGCGAGAAGGGAAGTACCTCTATTTCCAAATAACGACCTGTCAGGACTGTTCCCATCTCACTTGACAGTAGTTTGGCATTGGAACCGGTTATCAGCAGATTAATGTCACGCCGGTACAACTTAGAGACCCATAAATCCCAGTGTTCCAAGTTTTGAATCTCATCCAGCAGCAAGTAGTCGAAGCCAGGATAGACTTCTGCAAGTGCCTGCATTACGGCATCCTCATTGAATTTTTCCAAAAGTTGCTCATCATCGAAATTCAGATAGGCGAAGTTTTTACCCTTTAAGAGCAAAAGTGTAAGTACAGACTTGCCAGCCCGTCTGGGGCCTGTTATCAGTTTGATAAGTGGTGAAGGTATGAACTTCTCTGCTTCAGTCTGATGGTCACGAAAGAGATAGGCTTTTTCCAATAGCCCATCACGTTCTTTACGCTGTGAAAGTACAATTTCCCTCATTATTTGAACAATATTTTATTTATACTGGACAAAAGTAGTTAAATTTGTCCAATAAACAAAACATTTTGGATAAAATCTTCTATGATTTATCATTTTTTAAATAATAATGTGTACCTTTGCATCATGAAGGATAAAATCATAACTTTAACATTATTTTAGACTAATTTCTGAAAGGAATCCGAAATTTTGGGTACTAAGTGGTTGAACAAACTCTTGAAAAAATGAAAGAAATTGAATTAGAATTTACCAAACTGGTTCGAGAATACCGTAAGACAGTATATACGGTATGCTACTTCTTCTCGAACAACCCCCAAGACGTGGATGACCTTTTCCAGGAAGTGTTGGTCAACCTCTGGAAGAGTTTTCCGAAGTTCCGTGGCGACAGCAGCCCCAAGACGTGGATATGGCGCGTCAGCCTGAACACCTGCTGCAATATGGAACGAGGCAAGAAGCGGAATGTACCAACCGTGCCGCTGGTCATCGACAAGGAGGTGATGAGTGATTCCGATGAGGGCGGTAAGCAAATCAAGATGCTGTACGACAGGATCAACCGCCTTGAATTGTTCGACCGTGCTATTATTCTGCTGTGGCTGGAGAGTATGAGGTATGACGAGATTGCCGCCATCGTGGGGCTCACGCCTGCCGCCGTCACCAGCCGTCTGTTCCGCATCAAGGAACAACTTAAATCAATGTCTCACTAAATTAAAAATGTAAAAGTTATGAACGAGAATATTTTAGAACTCCATGAGTTGGATGAACTGAAGGCCGCTTACAACCAGATGGACGAGCGCCTGGAAGGTCAGGAAATTGTGTCGGACGAGCAACTCCGTGTGGTGATGGGTCGTAGGATGGATTTCATCAAGAAGGATGCCAAGCAACTGGTGTTGATGATGAATCTGGTGTTGTTGCCGTTGATCGCATTCGTAGAGTATTACAATGGCCAACTGCACTTGCTGGGCGGCATCGTGCTCGCCGTGGACTGGATCGTGACAATGCTGTTCGGACTGTATCTGATGAGACTGGCAAGTACTGATAAGTATTCTACATCGGACGTGAAGACGCTGTGCGAGAAGAATGCGCTCTACCAGAAGTTGACGAAGTGGTTCGTGCCGATCATCATCATGTTTATCCCCGTCTATTTCTTTGTGAATTATATGGCAGAGGGCCGATGGGGCGTGGGAACCATCCTGTTCTGTCTGTTGACCATTCCTTTGGTGATAGGTTATTTCGCAGGTAAGTCGTACCGAAATAGCATCATTAAGAGGGAGCACAACGGCATCGATATGGATCCGGCAACGGGCGGACCTGTCAGGATTGGGAAGAAGCACAAGGGCGTGTTTATCGTGCTGATATGCGCGTATAGTATTCTGACACTGCTTGGTAACATCCCCGCTCTCTTCGGGTTTGCCTACATCGATAATATGACAGACTTGCTGGTTGTGCTGTACCATGCTGCAGACGTTGCCGTCGCATTTGTCCTGATACTGGCGCTGCTCCACGTGATCGATGTCATCAGGATCCCCCAGGGACTGTTTTATGCCATCCTCGCCATCGTGGTGCTCATGGCAGTGGTCGTGGTCGTGGCCTCGATGTATCTGAACATTGCTGCATCCGGCAATCCCAACGTGCTGGTAAGAGTCGTCGGTATGTCGTTCCTGGCCTATTATTTCTACAAGAATGCCTGAGGTGCGAACTATTGCGAACAGCGAGCAAACTATTGAGAATTGAAATGTTTGGAGGCTTGGGAAATAAGTCTTAATTTTGCAACCGAATTTAAAACCCAACAGATATGAAAAAGTATTTTATGATGGCAGCCCTGATGCTGGCTGTACTGCCCACAGAGGCGCAGGAACAAGTGAAGTATTCCATCGACGGAATCAGTAAGGACAACGGTAAGACGGTGGTGCTCCGTAACCGTAGGACCAACCTGGTCGTGGATAGTGCGATCGTCGCCAACGGCAAGTTTTCTATGAGCGGCAATGCTGAGAAGGATGCCTTGATGGGCGTGTCAGTCAAGAATGCCAAGTGGAGCGTGCTGCTCTTTAATGACGGTACGCCCCTGACGATCAACCTGAACGACAGTACGCTGAAGGGCTCACCCATGAACGAGCGCCTGACACGCTACGACATCGATATCAATGCGCCCTATGCCGACTTCATCCTGAAGGTGGCGAGCATGTCGGAAGAGGAGCGTAAGGCCAAGGAGATAGAACTGGTCGGCGGACTGATGATAGCCACCCTGAAAATGCAGGAGGGCGTGAAGAAGGTGTTTAAGGAAGAGCGCGAGACGCTGATTCCCGTGGCGTTCTTCAGCGATTACCAGAGTATGCTCGGTCAGGAGTTTATGGATAGTGTCCTCGCGACGAAGCCGGCCTGGGCCAGCCATCCCATTGTGAAGAGCGTGCTGGATGTTGCTGCCTATCGGAAGGCTGAGGAGGCGAAGAAGCAGGAAATCGTGGGTCAGCAGTTCATCGACCTGGAGGAGGCTGATCCCGACGGCAAGATGCACAAGTTGAGTGAGTATGTAGGCAAGGGCAAATGGGTGCTCGTGGATTTCTGGGCTTCATGGTGTGGACCCTGCAAGGCTGAGATGTCGAACGTGGTGGCTGCCTATGACACGTATCACGACAAGGGCTTTGACATCGTGGGCCTGTCGTTCGACAATAAGAAGGAGCCGTGGGTGAAGGATATCGACAATCTGAAGATGCCCTGGACGCACCTCTCCGACCTGAAGGGCTGGGAGACTGTGGCCGCCAAGGTGTATGGGGTGAACAGTATCCCCGACAACCTGCTGATCGACCCACAGGGTAAGATCGTGGCCCGTGGGCTGCGTGGGCAAGGCTTGCAAGATAAACTCAAAGAAATCTTTGAAAGGTAAGAAGGTAAAAAGGTAAAAAAGTAAAAAACAGCCGAAAGTCTTGGTACTTTCGGCTATTTTTCGTACCTTCGCGCCGTAATTATGAGTATATTGAACTTAGATAAAGACCGCAGGCGGTTCTCCTTTGAGGTGCTGCCCCCATTGAAGGGGACGGGTACCGACAGGCTCTTTGCCGACATCGACAAGTTGAAGGAGTTCGATCCTGCATACATCAATATCACGACCCATCACTCCGAGTTTGTTTATAAGGAACTGGCCAACGGGCAGTTTGAGCGGAGCAGAATCCGTCGCCGTCCTGGCACGATAGCCATCGCTGCCGCCATCCAGAACAAGTATCATATCCCTGTGCAGCCCCACGTGATTTGCAGTGGTGCTAGCGTCGAGGATATCGAGTACGAACTGCTCGATCTGCAGTTTCTGGGCATTAGCGATCTGTTGCTGTTGCGAGGCGACAAGGCGAAGGAGGACAGCCGCTTTGTGCCGACTGTAGGGGGTCACGCCCATACGACGGACCTGATGAGGCAGGTGAAGCGTTTCAACGAGGGTTTCTTTGCCGACGGTACGCCCATCAAGAATCCGGGCCGTCCGTTCGACTACGGGGTGGCCTGCTATCCTGAGAAGCACGAGGAGGCGCCGAATCTGGAGATGGATATGGAGTACCTGAAGCAGAAGCAGGAACTGGGGGCGCAGTATGCCGTGACGCAGTTGTTCTTCGACAATGAGAAATACTTTTCCTTCGTGGAGAAGGCCCGAGGGATGGGGATCACCATTCCCATCATCCCTGGTATCAAACCACTGGCGAAACTGACGCAGTTGACGGTGGTGCCGAAGACGTTCCATTGTGACATCCCTGAGCCGCTGGCAAAGGAGATCGTGAAGTGCAAGACGGATGAGGATGCCCGACAGTTGGGTATTGAGTGGACGACGGAGCAGTGTCGCGACTTGTATCAGCATGGGGTGAATAATATTCATTTCTATACGGTTTCGGCCGTTGATTCGGTCGTCGCAGTCGCACAGCGGCTGCTGTAGTGATAAGTGATAAGTGATAAGTGAAGGCCGCGATTAAGTGAGAGCCATGATGCTTGTATCAATGGCCGAGCGTGAGCGGGCTCGATGTGAAACATCAATTGTGCATTGTGCATTGTGAATTGGAATAGCGTGATAGGGCAGAGGGAGGTGCAGAAGCGCCTGTTGCAGATGGTCGGGGAGGACCGGCTGCCGCATGCCCTGATGCTCTGTGGACCGCAAGGCGTCGGTAAGATGGCGCTGGCGATGGCTTTCGGCTGTGAGTTGCTCGACGACGGCAGTGCTTCGTCGAAGGCGATGCTCAGCAAACTGGAGCACCCTGACCTGCACTTCACTTATCCAACCATCAAACTGCCCTCGATGTCGAGCGACCACAAGCCCGTGAGCGATGATTTCGCCAGAGAGTGGCACGATCTGATCATGGGAGGACCGTACTTCACGATGGACGACTGGATGCAGGCGATGGGAGGCGAGAACCAACAGGCCATCATCACTGCCGGCGAGAGCGACGACCTGGTCAGAAAACTCTCATTGAAGTCGAGCCAGGGGGGCTATAAGGTCAGTATCGTCTGGCTGCCTGAACGCATGAATATCGAGTGCGCCAACAAACTGCTGAAACTCATCGAGGAACCGCCCCAGCAGACGGTGTTTATCATGGTATGCGAGGAGCCCGACAAACTGTTGGAAACCATCCGTAGCAGGGTGCAGCGCATCGATGTGAAGAAGATAGAGGATGCAGCGATAGAAGAGGCCCTCGTGGAGCGAAGGGGCATCAGTGAGGGTGCCGCCTACCGGATAGCCCGACTCGCCAACGGCAGTTGGTTGAAGGCGCTGGAGGAGTTGCAGGTAGGCTCGGAGAACGAGCAGTTCCTGGATCTGTTTATCTCGCTGATGCGACTGGCGTACCAAAGGAAGATCAAGGACCTGCGCAAGTGGAGTGAGGTGATGGCCGGCTTCGGCCGTGAGAAGCAGAAGCGCTGGCTGACCTATTTCCTCAAGATGATCCGTGAGAACTTCATGTACAACTTCCAACAGGAGGAACTGGTGTATATGACGGAGAAGGAGGAGGGTTTTGCCCGTAACTTCGCAAGGTTCGTGAACGAGGCGAACATCCTGCCGATCAGCGACCTTGCCAACAGGGCCGTCCGTGATATCGGACAGAATGCCAATGCGAGGATCGTGTTCTTCGATTTCGCCTTACAGATGATAGTATTGTTGATACAGAAGTGAAAAGTGAGAAGTGAAAAGTGAAAAATTGAAATATATAGTATGACAGAGAAAACGAAAGAATTGCCCAGTGTGGTAGGCTGCGACAGAGGGTTCTGTCATCAGGCCGTAGGTCGTCAGGACCGTCAGTTGAATACGTACGACTGGCTGGCCGATGTGCCTGGTAATGCCGAAGATACCGACTTGGTGGAGGTGCAGTTCAAGCATACCCGCAAGGGCTATTATCACAATGTGAATAATCTGCCGCTGAAGAAGGGAGATATCGTGGCGGTGGAGGCGAGTCCGGGCCATGATATTGGCGTGGTGACACTGACGGGTCGCCTGGTGAAACTGCAAATCAAGAAGGCCAACCTGAAGTCGGATGAGGACATCAAGCGCATCTATCGTATCGCAAGGGAAAGCGATATGCAGAAGTTCCGTGAGGCGAAAGCCCGTGAGCATTCGACGATGATTGAGAGTCGTATGATTGCCAAGGGACTGGGCCTGCAGATGAAGATAGGCGACGTGGAGTATCAGGGCGACGGCAACAAGGCCATCTTTTATTATATCGCCGACGAGCGTGTGGATTTCCGACAGTTGATCAAGGATCTGGCTGTGGCTTTCCACGTGCGTATCGAGATGAAGCAGATCGGTGCGCGTCAGGAAGCTGGGCGTATCGGTGGTACGGGTCCCTGCGGAAGGGAACTATGCTGTGCCACGTGGATGAAGAATTTCTCGAGCGTCAGCACCAATGCCGCCCGATTCCAGGATATCTCGCTGAATCCCCAGAAGTTGGCTGGTATGTGCGCCAAGTTGAAGTGCTGCCTGAACTACGAGGTCGATGACTACGTGGAGGCCAGCAAGCGTCTGCCCGGTAAGGATGTCGTGCTCCAGACACAGGATGCCGACTATTATCTTTTCAAGAGTGATATCCTGGCTGGGCTCGTGTCATATTCTACGGACAAGAATATCGCTGCGAACGTGGAGACCATCACGGCTGCGAGGGCCAAGGAGATCATCGAGATGAACAAGCAGGGCGAAAAGCCGCTCTCGCTTCAGGAGGACGGTCACCAGAAGCCAGCCAAGCAACATGTGGATTTGGCAGGTGGCGATATCAGCCGATTCGACAAGTCGAAGAAAAAGAAGAAAAAGAAGAAGAAACAGTCGGATGCGCCTCAGGACAACCATGCGAAGGAATAACAGATGGATCTGTCTCGGTATGATGCTTGCGGTTGCAATAGGCCTGGCCTCTTGCGACCGTAAGACGATTTATTATCACTACGAGCATGCGCCGGTGGCAGGCTGGGAGAAGAACGATACGCTGAGTTTCGATATTCCCCCCGTCAGTGCAGGCTTATACCGTGAGGAACTGGGACTGCGCATCGATTCCGACTATCCCTTTATGGGGCTGAGTGTCGTCATCAAACAGACCATCCTGCCGTCGGGCTATGTACATACCGACACGCTGAACTGCAGTCTGGTTGACAAGGACGGCAACCATAAGGGGACGGGCATCAGTTTCTATCAGTACAACTTCCACGTCAATACGCTGCGATTGCACGAGGGCGACTCGCTGCACATCACCGTGAGGCACAATATGAAACGAGAGATTATGCCAGGCGTCTCAGACGTCGGCATCCGACTGGACAAGCAGTAAGGAAATCAGGAGCGTGCAAGGTTCCGGCCTGCATCGATTCTCAGGAAGATGAAGAGCAGGATGGTGAATCCCCAGAGTGAGGAACCTCCGTAACTGAAGAACGGCAGGGGGATACCGATGACGGGCGTAAGACCTAATACCATGCCGACATTGATAAACACATGGAATAGGAAGATACTTAATACGGAATAGCCATAGACCCGCCCAAAGCGGTAGGGTTGTCGTTCTGCCAGATGGATGAGTCGCAGGATGAGGAACAGGAACAGCAGCAGGACTGACGCTGAGCCGATGAATCCCTCTTCCTCGCCGACGGTACAGAAGATGAAGTCTGTATCCTGTTCGGGCACATATTTCAACTTGGTCTGCGTACCGTTCAGGAAGCCCTTTCCCTCAATACCTCCTGAGCCGATGGCAATCTGACTCTGATGCACGTTGTAGCCAGCTCCCTTCAAGTCTTCCTCCAGACCGAGAAGCACATTGATACGTACCCGTTGGTGGGGCTCCATCAGATGGTTCAACACGTAATCGGCAGCATTGAAGAACACGACGGAGCTCAGTGCGAAGAGTGCGATCCACATGTAATTCCTGATCCTGCTCGCTACAGCCTGCCAAATCAGATAGCCTATCAGAAGGGCTGTCACCACCAGTTGTACGAAGACCACATCAAACGGGATGACGTAGAGTGCGAACAGCAGGAAGATCAGCGTGATGCCGATGGTGACCAGCAAGATACGGATGGCATCCCTCTTGTTGTTGCAATAGGCTAGGACCATGATGCCTGAGAATATGTGTATCATCAACAGGACGACAAACTTACCCACAGAGGTAGGCGTATAGAGGAGCATGGTGTCGGCAAAGCGGATACCCACCACGAAATAGAGCACCATAGCCACACCTGTGAACAGGATACTGCCAGGCATTCCTTCGCGATAGAGCATGAGAAAGAAGGCGAGATAGACGAGGGCGGAACCCGTCTCCCGTTGCAGGACGATGAAGAGCATCGGGAACAGGATGATGCCCAGTGTGGTGCCGAAATACTTCCACTGGTGGATATTATAGCCGTAGATGCTCATAAACTTCGCCAGCGCCAAGGCTGTGGCGAACTTTGCGAATTCGGCAGGCTGGAGGCGCAAGGGCCCTAGTACCAGCCACGATCGGGAACCCTTGATGGTGTGGGTGTTGAAGATGGTTGCAAACAGCAGTATCAGCATCACACCGAAGATGATATATGCAAAGGTGTCGTAGAAACGGTCGTCGAGCAACAGTATGACCAGTCCCAGTACAATCGAGGTTCCTATCCAGACAATTTGCATACCAGAACGGCTGTCGAGGCTGAAGATGTCCGTCTCGCCGTAGGTGTAACTCGCACCACAGACACTCATCCACCCTAAACTCAGGAGAGCCAGGTAGATGAGAATCGTCCACCAGTCGATGGAACGAAGCACGCTGGGTTGTTTATCTGTCTGACGAACCATATGCGATTCTCTTGTTTTGGAAAGCCAGCGCCTTAGCCTCTGAAGCAGGTGAGAGTTTTCCGTTGATATACTGTTCCATAATCAGGCCACCGATAGGTACGCCGTAGGTGGCACCCCATCCGCCGTTCTCCACATAGACGGCTACGGCGATCTTCGGTTTGTCCATAGGGGCGAAGCCCATGAATACGGAGTGGTCGTGACCTCGATTCTGGGCTGTACCCGTCTTTCCACAGGCCTGAAAACTATGTCTCGACAGTTCCTTACAAGTTCCACCCATTGCCGACGAGCGCATGCCCTTCACAATATATTCGTAGGCATCCTGCTTGGCCTTGGTGAAATGGCGACGGGTAAAGGTCGTGTCGAGTGGTTCACCCTGTACTTTCCTGACCACGTGAGGCACATAATAAAAACCTCTGTTGGCGATGGTGGCGCCCAGATTGGCTATCTGGAGTGGGGTGAGCAGCACCTCGCCCTGTCCGATGGCGATGGAGATGACTGTCAGACCGTTCCATGAACCCTTATATGCCTTGTCGTAGAACTGGGCATTGGGGATCAGACCTCGTTTCTCGCCTGGAAGGTCAATACCTAATTTATAGCCGAATCCCATGCTGACCATATAGTCGCGCCAGGTGTTCATGGCGTTCTGAACGGAACCGTACTTGGAGATGTTGGTATTGATCATGTGGTAGAGTCCCCAACAGAAGAAACCGTTGCAGGAAGTGCTTAATGCAGGGACGAGGGGCAGGGGGGCTGCATGTCCGTGACAACCCACGTGCAGACCCTTAAAGTTGAAACCATGACCACAGGGGTAGGGGGTCGATGGTGTGATAATCCCTTCCGAGAGGAAGGTCAGTCCCTGAGAGGTCTTGAAAGTGGAACCAGGCGGGTAGAGTCCCATGATACTGCGGTTCAGCAGTGGCTTCCACACATCCTGACTCAGGATCTTATGGTTCTTGCTTCGCTCACGACCCACCATTAGTCTGGGGTCGTAGGAGGGAGAGGATACCATGCAGAGCACCTCGCCTGTAGAAGGCTCGATGGCCACGATACTGCCGATTTTGCCTTCCATCAGTCGTTCGCCTAGGGCCTGCAGTTCGTAATCTATGCTCAGGGTCAGGTTCTTACCGGGTATAGGACGTTTGTCGAAGGCACCGTTCTGATATCGGCCCTGAATCCGTCCGTGGGCATCGCGCAGCAGGATCTGCATACCCTTCTCGCCACGTAGTTGTTTCTCGTAGGAGCGCTCCACACCGAGTTTCCCGATATAGTCGCCCGGCTGGTAATAATCGTCTTCCTCAATGTCGGCAGGCGACACCTCTGCCACATCGCCTAAGATGTGGGCACCCATATTATACTGATACTGACGGACGCTGCGCTTCTGGACGTAGAAACCTGGAAAACGGTACATTTTCTCCTGGAAGATGCTGAAGTCCTTATCCGACAACTGACTCATGAACAGTTGCTGGGTGAATCTTGAATAGCCCGGATTACGGTTACGGTCCTTGATGGTGCTCATGCGTCTGTCGAACTCCTCCTTGCTGATGCCGAGCGCCTGACAGAAGTCCAGCGTGTCCAGTCGTCCGTTGGCTTCGTTCATGACGACCATGATGTCATAAGAGGGCTGGTTATACACCAGCAACTTGCCGTTGCGGTCAGAGATGACGCCCCTTGAGGGGAACTCCACTTTCTTCAGGAACGCATTCGAGTCGGCACTCTTCTTATAGTCGTCGCTGGTAATCTGGAGTGTAAACAGACGGATAATATAGATGACTACAATCAATGTAGCCACCCCACCAATCACATATTTTCTGTTTCCAAGATTATAGTCCTTCACTTCGTACGAACACTTTCAATGGCAAGAATCAATATCAAAGTCAGGACGGCGCTACTGCCTGCACAGATCAGCCAGTGTACCCAGTTGTAGAAAGTAAAGGCCTCTACGGCAAAGAATGCCAGACAGAAGACGAGGGTCAATACGGCACTGAAGATGGTGAAATTACCCCAACCCAGTACCTTGACAGATACGTTGAGTTCATCGATGGAATCCCGTGGGATAAATAGTTCCAGCAGATAGGGCTGTATGATAGCAATGAGCGTCAGACAACCTGCTGCCAGACCTGGGGTATTTGAGAAGACATCGATGGCCAGACCCAAGGCGAAACTCCAGAGCAGGATGGCCCATTTCGGCGTGTTGCGATGGAAGGTGATGACAAAATAGACATACAGCAACGGGATGGCCACGCCGAAGAGGTGCATGTGGTTCAGAATCAGTATCTGAGCCGCACACAGGGCGAGGAACATCCCTAACCGTTTTAGTAAGTCTATTGACATATCTCTTTAATTTCCTTTCATTCTGATTGAGTCACGTGCTGCTTCCAGCAGGTTCACACGCTCTGGGATATGCTTGTCGCAGATGACGACCACATCACGCAGACAACTGAAGTCCGTACTCAGACGTGTCTGTAACTTGTACGACAGACCGTCGTTTGAGTTGAAGACCTTCTCAATCTGTCCCACCAAGATGCCTGGGGGGAAGATCGACGAGTAGCCGCTGGTGACAATCCATTCGCCCTTCCTGAAGTGTGCATGACGGGGGATATCCTCCACGAAGGCAATCGTGGGGTCTCCGCCTGTCCAGTGCAGGTAGCCGAAATAGTCACGGTTGCGGATAGCGCAACTGATACGCGATGAATTGGTGTTCAGGGCAGGAATGACGACTGCATAGTGGTCGGACACCAGATAGACCACACCCACGATGCCGTTGCCACAAGCCACACCCATATCCACCTCTACGCCATCAGCCTTTCCCTTGTTGATGGTGATCAGGTTGTCGGGCTTGTTGATGGTATTGGAAACGACCTTTGCAGGAATCAGCCGGAACTGACTCAGAAACTGCAGTTCGTTGCGCTGTTCCACCGTCGTGTCCTTGGTGGCGTCCGTATAGAGGCGTCGCAACTGTGCCACCTGTCTTTCCAGATAGAAGTTACGGAGCGTGAGTTCCTCGTTGGCTCTGGTCATCGAGAAGAAAGAGGTGATGCCACTTTCCACCTCATAGACCTTGCCAGCCATCTCGTTGGCCGACGACAACCACACGCTTCCCTGATAACTGTTGTATCTAAACAGCATAACACCACTGATTACCTCTAATAACACGAAGAGGAACCAGTGATGATATTTCTGCAGGAAATCGAGTAGGTTGTGCATCTAACCTCGCTTGATTATCTCATCAGGAATGAGAAGCGATCGATATTCTTCAGGGCGACACCTGCACCCTTGGCCACACTGTGGAGGGGATCCTCAGGTACGTGGAACGGAATATTGATCTTTTCTTCCAGACGACGGTCGAGACCACGAAGCAGGGCACCGCCTCCTGAGAGGTAGATACCGTTCTTCACGATGTCGGCATACAGTTCTGGCGGCGTGTTCTCAAGGGCTGAGAGCACGGCGTTCTCAATCTTTGCCACTGTCTTGTCCAAGCAGTGTGCTATCTCCTGATAGCATACGGGAACCTCCATCGGGAGGGCTGTGATACGGTTCGGGCCGTGCACGATGAAGTCCTCAGGTGCATCATCGCCGAGATCGGTCAGGGCAGAACCCACGTTGATCTTGATACGCTCGGCCATACGCTCACTGACCTTCACGTTGTGCTGACGACTCATATACTCCTGAATGTCTGCCGTCAGGTCGTCGCCTGCCGTACGGATGGAGTTGTTGCTGACGATGCCACCCAGCGAAATCACGGCAATCTCTGTAGAACCACCACCGATATCCACAATCATGTTGCCCTCCGGTGCCTCGACGTCGATACCGATACCAATGGCAGCAGCCATCGGCTCGAAGATCAGATAGACGTCGCGTCCGTCAGCGTGCTCTGCAGAGTCGCGAACGGCACGGAGTTCAACTTCAGTAGAACCTGAGGGTACGCCAATCACCATACGGAGTGAAGGTGAGAACAGGCGTGAACCCGTGTGTACCATCTTAATCAGGCCACGCATCATCTGCTCGCAGGCAGAGAAGTCGGCAATCACACCGTCGCGCAGCGGACGGATGGTACGGATGTTGTCGTGCGTCTTTTCATACATCATCTTGGCCTTCGCACCTACGGCAATCATCTTGTCGGTGTGACGGTCGAGGGCAACCACCGACGGCTCATCTACTACGATCTTGTCGTCGCTGATAATGATGGTGTTTGCTGTGCCCAGGTCCATTGCAATCTCCTGGACGAAACTAAAAAATCCCATTCTAATTTACAATTTGACAATTTACAATTTACAATTTATTTTTCGAACCAGCTGTGGATGGCAGTGTCGTAGTGGCTCGATACGCCGAAGGCACGGGTGGCGAACATACGGCGCTGCTCCTTGGTGGTCTCGGCACCCTGCTTGTTCAGGATGTCAAGCAGCACGCTGTACTCTGCCTTGCTGGGTACGATCACCACATCGTTGAAGTTCTTGGCACCTGCACGGATCAGTGAGATACCACCGATATCGATCTTCTCGATGATATCGCCTTCTGATGCCCCGCTGGCAACGGTCTGCTCAAACGGATACAGATCCACGATGACGAGGTCGATCTCAGGAATCTCGTAACGCTTCATCTGCTCCTTGTCGCCTTCGTTGTCACGACGCCCCAGGATACCTCCGAACACTTTCGGATGGAGGGTCTTTACACGACCTCCAAGAATAGAGGGATAGGTTGTCACTTGCTCAACCTTCTCGCACTCATAGCCGAGTGACTCAATAAACTTCTGTGTTCCACCTGTCGAAAGGAACTTGACGCCTTCCTCATTCAATTTCTTGAGCAATTCGTCCAGTCCGTCCTTGTGAAAGACCGATACCAAAGCGGTCTTAATCTTCTTACTGTCAGCCATATTTTTTCTTATAACGTTATAATAAATGCATTTTAGGGTGCAAAGATAATAAAAAGTCGCGGATTATATCACATTTCTCTCCAGAAAATTAGATAAATCCGCGATGTAGTTAAGATAGGTCAATTAAAGACCTTCAACTTTAGTTGTATTTCAGAATCTGACCAGGCATCAGGCGAATGTTCTTGCCGATGTGGTTCAGTTTACAAAGAGCGTCGATAGTCATGCCACGCTTCTTGGCGATAGCCTGCAGGGTCTCACCCTTCTTCACCTTGTGGAAATGTACTTCAGGAGCGAAGGACACCTCAGGTGCTGCGATGGCCATTTCGGAATCGTCGTCGTCAGCAGTCTCCAGTCTGCCTGCACCAGTGGCGCTGGCATTGGCACCACGCAGACGGGTAGCCTGTGCCGACTCGGCTGCATACTTGCTGCGCTTGAAGGTCCAGAAGTCGCCAGTGACGTCCTGATTACGGAAGTCGAACATCAAGGCTGGGTTGAGGGCCACACCACAGAGGCGAGTCTCAAAGTGCAGGTGCGAACCTGTGCTGCGTCCAGTATTACCGCCCAGGGCGATGGGATCGCCGGCACGCACTTCCTGATTCTCTTCCACGAGCCACTTCGACAGGTGTCCGTAGTAGGTTTCCAAGCCGTTGTAATGGCGGATGACGATATACTTACCGTAGCCCTTGCGAGCACCTTCGTTCTTCACGACACGCACCTTTCCGCTGAATGCAGCACGGATGGTGTCGCCGATATATACCTTGATGTCGAGTCCCTTATGCTGGCGTCCCCAGCGAGCACCGAAGTTCGAGGTGATCAGACGACTGGGTGTCGGCATACAGAATCCGCGCAGGTCGATAGTGGCCTCATCAGGCAACGGGGTGTTGGCACGGTAGTGTGTCGAAATGTTATCAAACTCATCATACAGGTCGGATGCAGGATTATCCAGCATCTCCTGGTATATCAGTTGGTTGAGCGCTACAGAGTCAACCTTCTTCATTTTCTTATCAACGGGGGCCTGACGGGCTAACAGATCCTGCGCCTGCAACGGGGCGGCTGATAGCGAAATCGCGGCAAATATAAGAGAAATCTTAATGGTCTTAAACATCATTTTTTTGTTAGAGTTGATCCGTTATTCACGGAATTACGGTGCAAAGGTAATAAAAATATTCAGAAAACATACAAAAATGTTGTGTACGTTAACAAAGTTTAGGGTTGTTTTAACACTTAATGGTAAAGTAGGCCCTTTCAACAGGTTACGAAATCACCCCCCAATTGATGTTGGTTTTACGCAATTCACGGAGCCTTTTCCACAGGATTGCATACTTATCCGAA
Organism: uncultured Prevotella sp.; assembly: GCA_905233555.1. Taxonomy (GTDB): domain Bacteria; phylum Bacteroidota; class Bacteroidia; order Bacteroidales; family Bacteroidaceae; genus Prevotella. The sequence goes on from CAJODF010000005.1 coordinate 94,641, forward strand.
TGGCATTCAGGATCCTCCTCGATGATGGGTTGGGCTGTGTCGCGAGCCATCTGTACCAACTGTCCGTCACGGGCTATGTCGGCTATCTTCAGGTCGAAGGCCATACCACTCTGCTGTGTACCCTCCAAATCGCCTGGGCCACGCAGTTTCAGGTCGGCTTCGGCAATACGGAAACCGTCGTTTGTGTCGCACATGATGTCGATGCGCTTACGGGTGTCCTCACTGAGTTTATACGGGGTCACAAGGATACAGAAACTCTGGTCAGCACCTCGCCCTACACGCCCTCGGAGTTGGTGCAACTGCGAGAGTCCGAAGCGCTGGGCTTCGAGTATCACCATCACGGAGGCGTTGGGCACATTGACACCCACCTCAATCACCGTCGTAGCCACCAATATCTGCGTCTCTCCACTCACAAAACGCTGCATCTCGTCCTCCTTGTCCTTCGGCTTCATCTTACCATGCACCTTGCTGAGACGGAATTCTGGGAAGACTTGTTTCAACACCTCGAAACCATCCTCCAGATTCTTTAGGTCGCTCTTCTCGCTTTCCTCGATGAGGGGGAAGACGATATACACCTGCCGCCCCTCGTTGATCTGCTGACGGATGCCGTCGTAGAGCGATGTCATACGGGCATCGAACACGTGCGTCGTCTTCACGGGTTTACGCCCTGGGGGCAGTTCGTCGATGACACTCACATCGAGGTCGCCATAGAGCGTCATCGCCAACGTACGGGGGATGGGGGTCGCCGTCATCACCAATACATGGGGCGGATTGGTGCTCTTGCTCCAGAGTTTCGCACGCTGGGCCACGCCGAAACGGTGCTGTTCATCGACCACCACGAACCCCAGACGGGCAAACTGCACTGTATCTTCTATCACGGCATGGGTACCCACCAGGATATGAATAGTACCATCCAGCAGTCCGTCTAACACTTCCTTGCGTCGCTTACCCTTCACGATGCCAGTCAACAGCGCCACCCTGATGTCCATATCCTTCAGGAACGCCATGATGGTCTGCAGGTGCTGCTCGGCCAGAATCTCCGTAGGTGCCATGATACAGGCCTGATAGCCGTTGTCGATGGCAATGAGCATCGACATCAGCGCCACAAGGGTCTTGCCGCTGCCCACATCGCCCTGCAGCAGTCGGTTCATCTGGCGTCCGCTGCCCGTATCCTTGCGGATCTCACGGATCACCCGTTTCTGGGCACCCGTCAACGGGAAGGGCAGATACTGACTGTAGAACGTATTAAATGCATTGCCGACGACAGAAAACACGTAACCCCTGTATTTCCGTCGCTGGTCACTCGCGTACCTTAATATATTTAGCTGGATGTAGAAGAGTTCCTCGAACTTCAGTCTGACACGGGCCCTTTCCAGATCCTTGGCGTTCTGGGGATAGTGCACGATGCGAAACGCCTCGTCGCGACCCATCAGGTGGCGCTCGGCGATGATGAAGTCGGGCAGCGTCTCAGGCAGCGTCGGCAACTTCTCGATGAGGGTCTTGGTCAGCCGTTCGATGGCCCTTGAGTTCAGGCCGCTCTTCTTCATCTTCTCCGTCGTATTGTAATACGGCTGGAGCCCCATCGTCGTGATATCCACCTTTGCAGCATCGTCGAGATCGGGGTGGGTGAAGTTGATACGGTTGTTAAAGACGGTAGGCTTGCCAAACACCAGGTATTTCGTGCCGATCCGATAGTTCTGCTTGGCATATTTGCCGCCATTAAACCACGTCAAGTCGCAGATGGCGGTACCGTCGGTGAAGTGGGCCACCACTCTTTCCTTGCGTGGCCCCATAGGGAACGTCTCGAAACTCAGGATGTGTCCCACCACCTGCACATAGGGCATCTCCCCCGTCAATTCGTGGATGGTATAGACCTTCGAACGGTCCACATATTTGTAAGGATAGTATTCCAGCAGGTCACCATAGGTCTCGATGCCGAGTTCGTTGCTCAGCATCTTCTTGCGCTGAGGCCCCACGCCCGGCAAGTACTTAATATCCTGACCTAAAATATCCAATTATGAATTGATAATTGCTTCGGCAACGGTAATGTCATAGGGGGTGGTAATCTTGATATTCTCGCGATTGCCTTCCACAAGGGTAATCTGGTGACCGTACGATTCCACCACAGAGGCATCATCCGTAAAGCCGTCGTTATAAGGCTGTCTGTTCGCTGCCTTCAACAACTGTATATCAAACGTCTGAGGCGTCTGCACCAGCCGATACTCATCCCTCGGCACAGTCACAGAACCATCTCCCTCCAGATGTCTGACCGTTTCCACAACAGGGATGACGGGTATCACAGCCTTCGCCTCACGGGCCGTCTCGTAGCAGCGACGGATGACCTCGATGCTGGGGAAGGGCCTTACGCCGTCGTGCACACCAACCACCCCCTGCGCATCGTCAGGCACCAGGGCGAGTCCGTTCTGTACGGAGTGGAAGCGTGTCTGTCCGCCATTCGCCAACAGATACTCTACCTCAAAATGATACCTCCTGCAGAGTTCCTGCCAATAATCCTGCTGCGCCTCAGGCAGCACGAGGATAATCTGCAGGTCCTTCGAGTACTCACGGAACCGCTCTATCGTCCGCATCAGCACGGGCTTCCCGCCAATGGGCAGAAACTGCTTGGGAATGTCCGTTCCCATCCGCAGTCCCTTCCCCCCAGCCACGATGATTACAAAATCACAATTCACAATTAACTTATCACTTTTCACTTCTCACTTTTCACTTCTCCGCCATGAGGTGTTTGAACCGCATGCCTTCGGCAATCTGGTCCGACGTCTTCTTATCCACCAACTGACTCAGCAGTTCGTACGCATAGGGGAAGGCAGCTGCAGGACCCTCACCCGTGGTCACATTGCCATCTACCGTGAAGAGGTCGCCCGTATAGGTGGCACCTGCCTCTTTCAGCACCTTCTCGAAGCCAGGATAACACGTAGCCTTCTTGCCGTCGAGGATACCCAACTGCGCCAGTACCACTGCAGGAGCGGCACAGATGGCAGCCACCTTCTTGCCGGCAGCAAACTGGTCCATCACCACCTTGCACACACCCTCGTGCGCAAACAGGTTGCTGGCACCAGGCATACCGCCAGGTAACATGATCAGGTCGGCATCCTCGTAGTCGCTCTGATCAAACTGGATATCAGCCTCGATATTCACGCCGTGAGCCGACTCCACGAGCGGAAACTCCGTCGTGCTCACTGTCACTACATCCACACCGCCACGACGCAGTACGTCGATGGGAATCAGCGCCTCGACATCCTCGAAGCCGTCTGCTAAGAATACATAAACTTTTGCCATAATCATTCTTTTTAGGGTTTCTGACCGCAAAGATAGCAAAAAAAGTGAATAGTGGAAAGTGAATAGTGAATAATTTGGTTCCGCTATTGCATTTTTTCTTAATTCTTAACTCTTAATTCTTAACTTCTTCGTATCTTTGCACCCAAAAGCGAAGAATATGGAACATCAGAGACTCAGATTCGCCCTTTTCGGCAATATCTATCAGGCCAAGAAGTCGGCCAGCATCCAGAAGGTGCTCTCGTGCATCACCAACTACGGCGCAGAACTATACGTCGATATGGAGTACTATTACTTCCTGAAAGACAACCAGCGTCTGGAGGTCAATGCCACGAAGATCTTTACAGGCGACGACTTCGAGGCCGACTTCGTCATCTCGATGGGTGGCGACGGTACGTTCCTCAAGTCAGCCAGCAGGGTAGGGCGGAAGAACATCCCCATCCTGGGCGTCAATATGGGGCGCCTGGGATTCCTGGCCGACGTCAGCCCCGATGATATCGAGCGCTGCCTCGAAGCCCTCCACAACGACGACTTCGCCATCGAGTCACGGGCCCTGATTCAGGTCGAGGCCGACGGCCAGCCCTTGGGCGAGTACAGCACCGCCCTCAACGATGTCGCCATCCTGAAGCGCGACTCTGCCTCGATGATCTCCATCCGTGCCAGCATCAACGGCCAGTATCTCAACACCTATCAGGCCGACGGTCTGGTCGTCTCTAGTCCCACGGGCTCTACGGCCTACTCCCTCTCCAACGGCGGACCCATCATCGTGCCAGGCACGAAGGTCTTCTCCATGACAGCCGTCGCCCCTCACTCTTTGAACGTACGCCCCATCGTGCTGCCCGACTCCTCCGTCATCGAACTCGATGTGGAGAGCCGCAGCCACCATTTCCTCGTGGCCATCGACGGCCGTTCGGAGAAATGCAAGGAAGGCACGAAGATCGTCCTCCGTCGCGCACCTTACGATATCAAGGTCGTAAAGCGCTCCGACCACCGCTACTTCAACGCCCTCCGCGAGAAGATGATGTGGGGCGCCGACACGAGATAATCGTTAAAAAACGTTTAATTATGCATTGTGCATTGTGCATTGTGCATTAAATTTTGTACCTTTGCACCCGCAAACGAAAAAAGTCGGCATAGCTCAGCTGGTTAGAGTATCACCTTGACATGGTGGGGGTCCTTGGTCCGAATCCAAGTGTCGACACAGGATACAAGCCGCAGAACACTGCGGCTTGAATTGTTTTTAGGACACAAAAGAAGGCAACCAATCGGTTGCCTTTCTTTATTTATTTTTTCTTCACTGGATCGCACGTCAGGCCGCAACCCAGTTTCTTGAATATCTTCCGATCCACCTCGCTCAGCATTACTGTGGAGTGAACCTGACAGTCGCGCAACTTCGGCAGTTGTTCCAGTGCCTTGCGGCAGTTCTCATCATCGTTCGAGAGCACACTCAGTGCCACCAGCACCTCGTCGGTATGGAGGCGTGGGTTCTTGGCTCCTAAGTATTCCGTCTTCGTCTTCTGCACGGGTTCGATGAGGCTCTGCGAGATGAGTTTCACCTCGTGGTCAATGCCAGCCAGATGTTTTGTGGTATTGATCAGAAGGGCTGCACTGCATCCTAACAGTGGGCTCGACTTGGCGGTGATGATCGTGCCATCCTCCAGTTCGATGGCGGCAGATGTATGGCCACTCTCGATTTTCTTCTCGTATGCGGCGGTCGTTACGCGTCGGAAGGCAGTGCTGATCTTCGCCTGGTTGAACAGCAGACGAATCTTGCTCACCTCATTTTCGTTGTCGGCTCCGTCGGCCATTTTGTTGGTGGCATCGTAGAATCGGCGGATAATCTCGTCCTTCGAGGCCTTGCAGCACACTTCGTCATCCGAGATGCAGAAACCAATCATGTTCACGCCCATGTCCGTCGGACTCTTATAGGGGTTCTCACCGTAGATACCCTCGAAGAGGGCGTTCAACACAGGGAATATCTCCACGTCGCGGTTGTAGTTTACTGCTGTCTTGCCGTAGGCTTCCAGATGGAAGGGGTCTATCATGTTCACGTCGTTCAGGTCGGCGGTTGCAGCCTCGTAGGCGATGTTCACAGGGTGCTTCAGTGGCAGGTTCCATACGGGGAAGGTCTCAAACTTCGCATAGCCCGCACGGATGCCCCGCTTGTTCTCGTTGTAGAGTTGCGAGAGACAGGTGGCCATCTTACCACTTCCGGGCCCAGGTGCCGTCACAATCACCAGTGGGCGAGAGGTCTCCACATAGTCGTTCTTGCCAAAGCCCTCGTCGCTGGCAATCAAATCCACGTTGTGGGGGTAGCCGTCGATGGGGTAGTGGATATACGATTTGATGCCCTCGCGCTCCAGACGGTGACGGAACTGGTCGGCTGCGTGCTGGCCGTTATAGTGTGTAATCACCACCGAGCCCACCATGAACTGGCGCTGCATAAACTCGTCGCGCAGTCGCAGCACGTCCTCGTCGTAGGTGATGCCCAGGTCCGCGCGTACCTTATTCTTCTCTATGTCCTCGGCACTGATCACAATCAGTATCTCTATCGAGTCGCGCAGTTGTGCCAGCATCCTCAGTTTCGAGTCGGGCTTGAAGCCAGGCAGCACGCGCGAGGCGTGGTGGTCGTCAAACAACTTACCGCCCAACTCCATATACAGTTTGCCGTCGAACTGTGCGATGCGCTCCCTGATATGCTCACTCTGTATCTTGAGGTATTTCTCGTTATCGAAACCTATCTTCATTCTTATGGTCAATTTATAAATTTGCCTGCAAAATTACGAAATATTTATTAAATAACCAAAAAGCCTGCCGATTTTTTCAACAGTGGCGGGGTCCTTTGTTTTATTTCGTTCGTGTCAGAGAGTATGACAGGCTATTGTCTTTATCCTTCCCCCCATAGAAGCCGTTCAAGTGTTTGCCATCGGCACTGAGACGAAGCGTGTCGGTCTCATTGTCCTCATCGCGCAGAATCACCAGATTGCCTTTTACGGTGTAGGTGGCCGTCTGGGCAGGCATGATGGCCATGGCTGCTTTCATCGCCTTACGCTTGACCCAACCATAACCGGCCTCCTTCAGCACCTCGTCGCTCACCTTCATCCTCGCCTTCACGCTCGCCTTCTTGGCGTCCTTGAAGGTGATGGTCATAGCCAGTACCGTGCCTTCCTTCATTATCTTCATCCTAGCCCTGGCTTCCTTCATTTGCTCGTCCAACTTCTTCATCTCGTCAGCATTCAGTTTCCGGCCCTTTTCCTTCTCCGCTTTGGCGATAGCCTCTGTTCTGGCCTTTTCCACCATCTTGTCGAAATCCCTGAACTTACCCGAGAAGATATTAGCGTTGTGATACTCTCTGCCCACCAAACTGGTCTGTGCACAAGCCACGCCGCTGAACAGCATCAGCGCGGCCACAACCATCCATAAAAAACTCTTCATTATCGTATCATTTTATTATTTCGGCTGCAAAGGTACGAAAAATCCCCGGAATAAAAAATTTATTTATCGCATATCGTGATCGGTCCGTGCCCCATTCAACTTTTACTTTCAATGCCATAATTCAAAAATTTAAAAGATTAATAGATTGTTGTTAATTATTTTCTCATGTCGCCGATTAGACTCCGTTTTTGGCTTTGCCTAGGTAACAATTGCCTGCACGCTAGGAAATTTTTGTTGCCTGCCTTGGCCGCAAATTTCGTCTTTTCTCTTTGATATTGCAAAGGTACAAAAATTTCAGATGCAAAACAAGCCTTTTCAGATTTTATTTTCGATTTATTTGAAATGTTAAAATATGGAGGCCGGCGTGTTTTTCAGATGCCGATTCGAGGCGCGGCAGTGGTAAATTAACAATTCGTTTTTTGCGAATTCTCAAATAAAATATTATAAAAAAAAGAGGCGATAATCTTGGTACTTTCGCCTTTTTTTCGTACTTTTGCAGAGAAAATATAAAGGTCGAAAATTATATGAGAACTACCAAGATTTTGCTGGCCATGATGCTGATGGCCGTTTGCTGCACGGAGGTGGCAGCGCAGGGTTTCAGGATGGAGAGTTTCCCGGAGGGTTCGTACTCCCCAGTGACAAACATCAACCGCAACGGGTACCCCCGTGTGTTGAAGGATGGCAGCGTGATGTTCCGTGTGAACGCGCCGCAGGCCCAACAGGTGCAGATTGACCTGGGCGGCACGAAGTACGATATGACGAAGGGTGAGGGTGGTGCCTGGACGGTGACCACGAAGCCGCAGGTGCCGGGCTTCCACTACTATTCGCTGATTATCGACGGCGTTTCGGTAGCCGATCCTGCCAGCCAGTCGTTCTATGGATGCAGCCGATGGTCGAGTGCCATCGAGATTCCTGAGGCGGGTATGGACGACTTCGAGGTGCAGGATGTCAAGCATGGTGAGGTGCGCACCGTTCATTATTATTCGAACGTGGAAAAGGCATGGCGTCCATTGATGGTCTATACGCCTGCTGGTTACGAAGAGGGTAAGCAGGATTATCCCGTGGTGTATATCCAGCATGGCGGTGGTGAGGATCATCGTGGCTGGATGGAACAGGGGCGCACGGCGCAGATTATGGATAACCTGATTGCAGCAGGCAAGGCCGTTCCGATGATTGTGGTGAGTTCGAACAGCAACGTGCGCTCGCGCAACGGCGGCTTTGGCGGCGGTTACAGTTGGCAGGGCATGCAGACCTTCCGCAGTGAACTGATAGAGAATGTGATTCCGTTTGTGGAGAAGACCTACCGTGTGAAGAAGGACCGTAAGAACCGTGCGATGTGTGGCCTCTCGATGGGTGGCGGACAGTCGTTCTATATCGGTTTGCGCGACCCGGATGTGTTCGCCAACGTGGGTGTCTTTTCGACAGGTATGTTTGGTGGCATTCGTGGGGCTTCGAACTTCGACTTGGAGAAGGAGGTGCCAGGTATGCTGACGGATACGAAGACCTTTAATCAGCAGTTTGATGTGTTCTTCTTGAGCTGTGGCGAACAGGACCCTCGCATTGAGTACACCCGTAACATTGTGAAGACGATGCGCGACGGTGGGGTAGAGGTGAAGTTCAACTCCTATCCTGGCGACCATGAGTGGCAGGTGTGGCGCAAGTCGCTGCACGAGTTTGCGCAGTATCTGTTCAAGGAATAAACGAGAAATAATCACATTGGGATTGATTGCCGATATGCTCTGAGGGAGTGTATCGGCTTTTTTATTAGATAATGTACGCACGAGGCCAAAGGGTTAAAGTGTGTTAAGAAACTGAAGTTTTTTACCGAAAAATTTGGAGCGTATTCATAAAAGCACTACTTTTGCAGTGTACTATTTAAGTGGTACACTATTACAGAGGACTTTTAAAGGTAAGAAAGTAAGAAAGGACTCGCTTTAGCGCTTTTACAAAGCGTAGCGACTAAAAGAAGAAGGTAAAAAAGTAATTTTTAAACGATACGATTATGATTGAGGTAAACAACATCAGTTTTAAGTATGCAGGTCAGAAGAACCTGGTATTCGACGATTTCAGTTTGACACTGAAACAGGATAACATTTACGGTTTGCTGGGTAAGAACGGAACCGGCAAATCGACTCTGCTTTATCTGATTAGCGGTCTGCTGCGCCCGAAGTCGGGTCGTGTGATGTTCGACGGTGTGGAGACCAAACTTCGCAAGCCCGAAACGCTGAGCGAGATTTTCATCGTGCCTGAGGAGTTCGACTTGCCCGCCATGTCGCTGGAGCAGTATGTAAAGATCAACCGTCCGTTCTATCCTCTCTTTAGCACGCAGGTGCTGGAGGCTTGTCTGAAGGATTTCGAACTGACGATGGACGTGAAGTTGAATGCCCTCTCGATGGGTCAGAAGAAGAAGGTGTTCATGGCCTTCGCACTGGCTACGAATACGAAGGTGATGCTGATGGACGAGCCGACGAACGGTCTGGACATCCCGTCGAAGAGTCAGTTCCGCAAGGTAGTGACGCAGTATATGAGTGGCGACCGCACCCTGATTATCTCCACCCATCAGGTACACGATGTGGAGGCGCTGTTGGATCATATCCTGATTCTGAGTCAGCAGAAGTTGTTGCTGGATGCCTCGGTGGCTGACATTCAGGAGAAATATACTTTTGAGTATCGTACGCCGGCCGAGATGGACGATGTGCTCTATGCCGAGCCGTCGCTGCAGGGCAACGCTGTGATTGCACCTCGCCAGGAGGGTAGTGCCGAGACGCAGGTTAACCTCGAGTTGTTGTTCAACGCTGTCAACGAAGGGAAGATCTAAGGAGGGTGTGATATGATACAGTTTAATTTAAATAGATTCTGCAAGGTGGCGAAGTGGTCGCTGACGGTCGATAGGGGCTTTTATCTGAGGAACCTGCTGAACGTGTTTGTCGTCATGTCGCTGTTCTTCATTGCCTTCACGACGCGCTTCTTCCATCTTTATTTGAATGGCAATGATACGGTCTATACGCCATGCATCGCTGCGACGATGATAATGCTCATCATTACTGGCGTCACAGGACCGTCGTGGATGTTTTCGAGCATGAAAGGCAAGCACGATCTCCAAACGCTGCTGATGCTGCCCGCCTCGAATTTCGAGAAGTTCCTGATGCGCTACAGCACGTGGATTCTTCTGTTGCCGCTCTACATCGTGGCTTTCCTTGGTGCCGACCTGGTTCAGTATCTGGTGAATGTGATATGGGGCAGTAAGGACGTGATGTTTGTAACGAAGGATGTTATAGATCATATAAACTCATTGTGGGTAAGATTGCCGAATTCAAACAGAACCATTGTAAATGGCGTAATTGTCTGTGCGCTTTTGTTCCACTCCCTCTATGTATTGGGTGGCACGTTCTTCCGCTCGCACAAGTATTCGTGGGTGTTGACAACGGTGTCTATCATCGTGATTTGTATGGTGATACTCTGGTTGTCTCCTGAGAGTTCTGAAGGATCGATTGATAGGGAGCACACGACGAAGGAGTTACTTGCCTGGGATGCCCTCTATGGTGTTTGGTTCTTGGTGAATTTCTGGCTGTCGTACAGGCTCTTCTGCCGTCAGCAGATCATCGGCAAGTTCGTGAACCTATGAAAATGATTTTAGTATGAAGTGAAAATTATGTTGCAGGCTTTGAAACATGTATTTCGGGTTTTGAAACATGTGTTGCAGGGTTTGAAACAGAAAATAGAATTAAAGGAAATATAATTTATGAATAATTTTAGTTTAAATAGATTCTGGATGACGTTCCGCTGGGTGGTGGCTACCAACTTCCGCAATTTCATAGCATGGACTTTAGGCGCTGCTGTGGGTGCTTTCCTCATGGAGATGATTTTTGTTGCCATGAATGTTCATTCTGATGGCGGAAATTACGTTCCAGTATTATATTCCACCATATCCCAGATCTGCCAGATCGCACTCATCATATTTGTGCTGGTAGCGCTGAGTACAGGCTTTGCCGACTACCAGAAAAAGGCGAAGCGTGAGGCCTTCCTGATGCTGCCTTCAACGAATCTGGAAAAATTCCTGGCAGTCGTTATTTATGTCACAGTGGTCTGGTCGCTGGCAGGATTACTGGCTTTTGCCATAGGCGATACGCTCAGAATGGCCGTCCGTGCCCTGGCGTATGGTAATGAGTGGTACTCGCTTGTGCCGAAAGTGCTGGAAATGTTCGGTGAGATTGTACCCACTTTCGATGAAGGAGGCATGATGATCCAAACGGTACCTTACAAAGTGTGCGCTCCCATCTTTTTGGTAGGCTTGTTCGTCTGGATTCACTCCACCTACATCCTTGGAGGTACGCTGCTGCGCAAATATACTTTCGTCGTGACGAGTCTGGTGATCATCTTAGCCTTCCTTCTGATGGCATGGTTGATTCACAAGTTTAATCTCAATGTATTCTATCTGGATACGGTGGTAGATGGTCAGTCCCTGGAGGCTTTGCGCAAGGCAGGAGCCTTGACAGATGGCGAGGTACCAGTAGAGTCCATCCAGGTCTTCCACAAAGTGGCTCCGTTGGGTTACTTCCTCACGGTGGCACTGCCTATACTATCCATCATCAACTACTGGGCATCGTTCCATATCTTCAAAGGTTTTCAGTTAATAACAAATAAGTGGACTAATTATGACATTCTCAAACGATAAACCAATCTATATCCAGATGGCAGACCGTCTTT
>CAJODF010000006.1:0-893 GCA_905233555.1 uncultured Prevotella sp.
AGAAGAAAAAGAGAAGAAAGGCAAATTTTCAAAGGGGGGTGATGATTCAGAAATCGAGAAGCAGAGAGCCATCGCCGCAGAGCGTGAGGAGGCCAACGCAAAGTTGGAGCAGGAAATCAGGGAGCGCAAGGCCGGCGCCGTGTCGTACGAAGAATATGTCCGACTGAAGGAAGCCCAAGGGGACAGTCCCCTTGCGAGACAGGAAGGAGGCTCGACGTGAAGCGGGAACCCTTTGTCATTCAGTTCTACGGCAAGAGCGAACTGGCTATGATTTACTATCCGAAGGACAGCAAGGAAAACGCCTTGTATAAGTTCAGGATCGAATTGAAGCGAAATCCCAGGCTTAGGTGTTTGGTCAATAGGAATGTGCATCGCTTTACACCTCGGCAAGTGAAAATCATCGTTGACGAGTTGGGCGAACCCTACTGAGAATGAGGAAGTTATCGTGAAATAACGGAAGTTAGCGGAAAGTAACGGAAAGTAAAGGAAGTTTGCGGAAAGTAACGGAAAGTAACTGAAAGTAACGAGACTGCAAAAAACGAATGTATTATCTTTGCATTCGAAAAGCGAGAACAGGCTGCGGCTCAGCAATTCTAGCGAGCTCGATTGCATTCGCCTTGCTCTGTCCTTGCAACGGAAATCAGTTTTCCGAGGAGGATTCCGGATAGTCCAAAAGAAATTCTGATTACTCCAAAAGTATCAACGGTATTAACAATTAAATGCATTAAAAAATTATGGCACTAGAATTGAATTTGACAAAGAACACCAACGACGCCATTCAGGGTACGTTGGGAAAGTACTACGCTCGCGTAGAGTACAAGGGCACGATGAGCAAGGCCGACTTGGCTGAGCACATGCACGAGCACAATGCGATCTACTCGCAGGGTCTGGTA
>CAJODF010000006.1:925-19941 GCA_905233555.1 uncultured Prevotella sp.
CGTCATCAAGATCGACAACCTCGGACTGTTCAAGGCTTCGGTCGATGGCAACGGTCTGACGCTGGAGCAGGGCTCGAAGATTTCGGCCGGTCGCGGTGCACAGCGCACCGATGAGGAACTGCAGGCGAACCCCGCCGCCCAGCAGTTTGCCGTCGGCGACGTGAAGATCATCATGCAGGCCACCGGTAACACGACCATCGAGAAGATGAACAGCGACGCCAAGTTGAAGTTCACCTCGAAGACGAAGGCCCTGGTGAAGAGTCTCACCGGCACCGACGCCGACGACGACAACCCCAGCGGCGGAACCGAGGGCGGCGGCAGTAACGGCGGCTCTGAGAACGGTGGCGGTACCAACACCGGCGGCGGAACCAACACGGGTGGCGGCACGGGCACCATCACGCCCGGAGGCGGCGGTGACAACAACGGCGGCAGCGATCCCGATCCCGACCCCGACAACGGCGAGGGCGATGCCAACTAAAAAACATCCCCGGAAGTCATTGGGCTTTCGGGGATGTCTGGTTTTATTGAGGCGGGGCGTCACTTGCACATGATGCCGCGCTTGGTGTCCTCCAAGAACTTGATGATGGTCTGCACCTCGGGGCTGTCGGGCACCTGATCCTTGATCTGTTTGATCACATCGAACACGCTCGTCTTTCCGTGGAACAGCAGACGGTAGGCATTGGCGATGTGCTTTTGCACTTTCTCGTCGATACCCGCATTGTTCATCATCGTCACGTTGGGGCCGCCATACTCGATAGGCTTGCCTCCAGCCACCACGAACGGCGGGATGTCTTTCGAGAAGGTGGTACCGGACTGCACCATTGCCAGACGACCCACACGGGTGTTGGCATGCTGGACGGCCGAACTGGAGAAGATGGCGCCGTTGTGAACCTCGCAATCGCCTGCAATCTTCACGCCGTAGCCGAACACGCAGTAGTCACCCACCACCGTGTCGTGGCTGATATGGACACCTTCCATGAGGAAGTTGCTATTGCCGATCTTCGTCACGCCGCCTTGATTGGTACCGCGGTTGATGACCACGTTCTCGCGGATGACATTGTTGTCGCCGATCTCCACATACGATTTGGCACCTCGGAAGTTGAAATCCTGCGGCAAGGCAGCAATAACTGAGCCCTGGTGGATCTTGTTGTTCTTACCGATGCGCGAGCCGTCGCAGATGCTGACGAAGGGGAAGATGATGCAGTTGTCACCGATCTCCACGTCGTCCTCGATATACACGAAGGGGAATATCTTACAGTTGTTGCCGATTTTCGCCTTTGGACTGATTTCGGCTTTTGGACTTATTTCGCTTGCCATATTCTTGATTTACAATTTTACAATTTACCATTTATTTACGAATTTGACTATTTTACAATTCACTCGAAGCGGATGCCCAAATTGAAAAATCATTAAATTGACCAATCAATTGTCAATTGTAAATTGTCAAATTGTAAATATCACTTCGCTCCGCCGCCGAGGGCCTGATAGAGATCCACTATGGCCTGCATCTTGCTGAACTGGTCGGTGACCTCGCTGATTTCGGCGTTGAGCAGACTCGACTGGGCGGAGATGACCTCGAGATAGGTCGTGTTCGATGACGATTCCATCAGCCTACGGGTGTCCTCCACGTTCTTCTTCAGCACAGCCACGCGCTTGGCGTCGAGGTCGGCTTTCTCAGTGTAGGAGTTGTAGGCGACGAGGGCGTTCGACACTTCGTTGCCGGCCTTGTAGATGGCGTTCTGCCAGTTGTTGAAGGCTTGCTCGTATTTATCCTTCGCCACTTTCAGTCCGGCCACGATCTGTCCGTGCTGGAAGACGGGCTGCACGAGCGAGCCGACGGCCGAGAGGAGCCACTTGCCAGGGTTCACCATACCGTTGTTGTTGGTGAAGGCAGCAGTTCCGGTCACGGTGATGCTGGGATAGAAGCGGCTGCGGGCCGTCTCTACGTCGTAGAAGCACTGGGCGAGCGCCATCTCGTAGTAGTGCACATCAGCACGGTTGTTGAGCATCTGGATGCCCACGCCGGCAGAAAGTTCCGTCGGCAGGTTCTGCCCGGCGAACGTGCCGCGCTGAATGGTCTGTCCTGGCTGTCCGAGCAGCAGCGAGAGGGAGTTCTCCAACTCGCGGATCTGTCGCTGGAGGTCAACCTTCTGTGCCTGCACCTGATAGTAGGCGGCCTCGGCGCTCTGCACGGCGGTAGAGCGGTAGCCGACGCGGTTCTCGTGCATGAACTGCATCTTCTCCCACGTCTCCTTCGTCAATTGCTCCATGTCGGTGGAGATTTCCAACTGGCGGTCGAAGGCCAACAGCGAGTAATAGAGGTTGGCGATGGCAGAGATGATATTGGTCTTCACCACCGTCTGATAGTCCTTTGTGCCGATGAGTTGCATCTGTGCGGAGCGCTTCACGCTGAGCAGGTTGCCGAAGAGATCGACATTCCAACTGGCACTGATGGGCAGTGAGTAGGCCTTCGTAGGCGTGGCGCCGTCGAACGACGACAGCGTGCCTTGCGGCGAGATGGCCACGGAGGGCAGGAAGGCGAGTTTCGCAACCTTCAATGCCTGATTGACCATATCGACGTTGAGGGCGGCATTCAGCAGGTCGGGATTGTTATCGAGTCCCTGCTGGATGAGCGCCTGCAACTGCGGGTCGGTGAATACACTGCGCCACGGCATGTTGCCAAACGAGGTGGTATCGCTGACGGCGAGCGTGTCGGTGAGCGACACTGGGTCGCGCACGATGCCGTCGGCCTTCACCTCAGGACGCTCGTACTTATTATAGAGTCCGCAACTCGACAACAGCAGCGCTGCGGACATCATAATCATTACTTTCTTCATATTACTTCTCAAGTTCATAGTCTTCTGGTTTAGAATGTGCATACTGTGCCAGTTCGGCGGCCACTTCCGGATTCTCTTCGTCCTCGAACTTCAGCGGTGAGAATTTCTCTTGCAGCGACTGGAAGATCACGAAGAGCGTGGGCACCACGAAGATCTGCAGCAGCGTACCGATGAGCATACCGCCTACGGCGGCAGCACCCAGCGTCTGGTTACCGTTCTTACCGACACCCGAGGCAAACATCATCGGCAGCAGACCGATGACCATAGCCAGAGAGGTCATCAGGATTGGGCGCAGACGGGCGGCGGCACCGAGGACAGCCGACCACGAGATGGCCATACCCGTCTGACGGCGCTCGAGGGCGAACTGCACGATCAGGATGGCGTTCTTCGCCAACAGACCGATCAACATGATCAGAGAGATCTGCATGTAGATATCGTTGGCATGACCGAAGATCATCGTGAAGAGGAAACAGCCAGCCAGTCCGAAGGGCACGGAGAGAATGACGCACAACGGCAGGACATACGACTCATACTGTGCCGACAGGATGAGGTAGATGAAGACGACGCATAACAGGAAGATGATGCCAGTGGTGTTCGAGGCCTTAGCCTCCTCACGCGTCAGACCCTGATACTCGTAGGTATATCCGGCAGGCAGCATATCGGCAGCCACCTTCTCGGCAGCCTTGATAGCCTCACCGGTAGAATAGCCGTCAGCCACCGTCGCCGTCACATTGATAGACGTAAACAGGTTGAAACGGTTGATGTTCGACGGACCGTAGACACGCTCCAGACGACAGAACTCCTGAATGGGAGCCATTCCCGCAGGCGTACGTACATATATATTATTAAGCGACTCCACCGTCATACGAGTCTCAGGCGAGGCCTGGATCATCACACGGTAGAGTTTACCGTAGGCATTGAAGTTTGAGGCATAGAGACCGCCATAGTAACCCTGCAGTGTGGTGAGAATGGTCGAGGGCGAGATACCGCTCTGCTTACACTTCGCCACATCCACATGGATCATATACTGCGGATAACTGGGGTTATACGATGTCTGTGCCATCTGGAACTCCGGCAGTTTGTTCAGTTCGGCGATATAATCCTTCACGACACCGTAGAACTTCTCCAGATTACCACCCGTACGGTCCTGCATCACGATCGACACACCACTGTTGGCTGAGAAGCCTGGGATCATAGGCGGTTGGAAGGCCAGAATGGATGCATCCTTGATATGAGCCGTCTTGATGAATATCTGTGCGATGACACCCGTGGCTTCCGACGGATCAAGGAAGAAACGGTAGATACCGTCGCCCTGCCACAGTCCGCTGAGTTTCCAGAAGAAGCCATGCTGACGCTCAGAGAACGGTTTCAGTTTCAGGATGAACGTGGCCTGGTCGGAACCCGAACCGGCAATGAAGTTATAACCCTGGATCTGTTCACGGCTCTGGATAGCAGGGTCGGCAGCCAGGATGCTGTCCACCTCGCTGATCACCTGTTTTGTACGGGCCACGGAGGTGGCTGGCGGCATGGAGATGGTACAGAAGAGTGTACCCGTATCCTCCGAAGGCACCAGACCCGTCTTAGTGGTCAGCAGTGTCGTCACCAGCACGGCAATACCGACAATCACGGCAATACCGATGGCCAGTGGCTTGCGCACCAATTTCTCCACGCGGTTCTTGTATTTGCCCAGCACCTTGTCGTAAGCCGTATTAAAGGCAGCATGGAAACGGTCTATACGCGACATCTTCACCTCATGACCGTCCTTGTCGTGCGGTTTCAGGAAGATGGCACAGAGTGCCGGTGACAGCGTCAGGGCGTTCAGTGCCGAGATGAAGATAGACACAGCCATCGTCACACCGAACTCACGGTAGAACGTTCCAGATGTACCGCCGATGAACGACACGGGGATAAACACCGAGGCCATCACGAGTGTGATAGAGATGATAGCGCCCGAGATCTCGTTCATGGCATCGATAGAGGCCGTCAGCGTCGACTTGTACCCCTGGTCCAACTTCGCATGCACGGCCTCTACCACCACGATGGCGTCATCCACCACGATGGCAATGGCCAAGAGCAAAGCCGACAGTGTCAGCAGGTTGATGGAGAATCCGAACACATTCAGGAAGAAGAACGTACCGATCAGTGACACCGGCACGGCAATCAGCGGGATGAGTGTCGAACGCCAGTCCTGCAGGAACACGTAGATCACAATGAACACCAGCAAGAGGGTGAAGAAGAGCGTGAACACCACCTCCTCGATTGAGGCGTACAGGAACTCCGTCACATCGTAGTTGATCTTATATTCCATGCCAGGAGGGAACAGTTTGGCCTGTTCCTCCAACTCGGCCTTCACCTGCTTGGCAATCTCGTTGGCGTTAGAACCGGCGATCTGCTGCACCATACCCAGCACTGAGGGCAGGTTGTTGTTCTTCATCGATACCGAATACTGCTGACCGCCCAGTTCAATCTTGGCAATGTCCTTCAGTTTCAGCGTCGTACCGTCAGCCCTGCTCTGGATGATGATGTTACCAAACTCCTCAGGTGTCTTCAGACGACCGGTATAGCGCATGGAGTATTCGTAGGCCACGTTGGCATTCGCCTCGATGTTCTGCTCTGCCAGCACACCACTGATGTCACTCGGCATCAGGTTATACTGCTTCATCACGTCGGGCTTCAGCCAGATACGCATAGAGTAAGTCTTCAGACCTGGGCTCTGCACGTCACCCACGCCCTGAATACGCTTGATGGCAGGCACGATATTGATGTTGTTATAGTTCGTCAGGAACTCATCGTCGTAGCGTCCGTCCTTAGAGGTCAGCGTAAACATGAGCACCTGTGAGGTCTGACGCTTCATCACCGTCACACCGATACGCGTCACCTCGGCAGGCAACAGGGCCAGTGCCTGCTGCACACGGTTCTGCACGTTGACGGCACACATATCGGCATTCATGCCCTGACGGAACAGCACACTGATCTGTGCCGATCCGGCACCTGCCGACGACGAGATATAGTCCATACCCTCCACACCGTTGATACTCTCTTCCAACGGCACAATCACGGAGTTCTTCACCGTCTCAGCGTCAGCACCAGGATAACTGGTCCATACCGCTACGGTAGGCGGTGCAATATCTGGGTACTGCTCAATAGGCAGCGATACCAGTCCGATAAAGCCCAGCAAGACGATGACGATAGAAATCACCGTCGAGAGCACAGGGCGTTTGATAAAAGTCGTAAAAGTCATACTAATTTACAATTTGACAATTTACAATTTACAATTTATTATTTCATGGCGTCAACGATGTCACCGGCACTCATGGCTTTGGCTTGATCGTCGATCTTCTGTTGGTACTTCTCTGGCGTGATGGGAACAATCTCCATACCGTCCGTCAGTTTCGTAATACCATTTGTTACATACTTGTCGCCAACCTTCAAACCGTCAATCACGACGTAGTTATTACCGTCGGTCTGCGGTTCCACCTTGATCTCGGTATATTTCACCTTGTTGTCTTTATCTAAGATATACACAAACTTCTTGTTCTGTACCTCCGAGACACAAGCCTGGGAAATCACGATGGCGTCAGAATTGCTCTTCGGGATGATGATCGAGCCCGAGCCACCACTCTTCAGGATGCGCTCAGGATTGGGGAAGAGGGCGATCACCTGAATCGAACCCGTGGCAGGATCGATCACACCGCTCATCTTCGTCACCTTACCGTCGTGGTTATAAATCGTACCGTCGGCCAGCTGCAGCTGCACGTTAGGCAGGGCACCCATGGCAGCCTTCTGACCGCCAGCGGTCTGAGCCATTGCCAGTGCGTCTTTCTCTGTCAGCGAGAAGTAAACCTCCATCGATGAGTTGTTCGACACGGTGGTCAGCACCGAAGCGGTGTTCACCAACGCACCTTTCTTAAAGGGCAGCGTACCTACCACACCGGCAGCAGGGCTCTTCACGTAGCAGAAGCTCAGCATCTCCTTGGCCGAAGCCAAACCAGCCTGAGCCTGTGCCAGCGCAGCTTGAGCACTCTCGTAACTATTGGTAGCCGACTGCAGTTCGAAGTCACCAATTACCTTGTTCTCAAACAGTTTCTTTGCATTCTCAAACGAAAGTTTTGCCGTATTACAGGCGGCCTGAGCTGTGTTTACAGAAGCCTGCGACTGGCGCACTTGAGCCTGATAGGTGGCGTTATCCAAGACGAAGAGCACTTGTCCGACACCTACCGACTGACCTTCCTTTACATTAATCTGAGTGATGAATCCTTGCACCTTCGGGCATATCTGCACATCCTGCACACCCTTGATGGTTGCAGGATACGTGGTCTGCATCTGGGTACTCGACGTACCGACCGTCACCACCGGATACTCGTTGTCGCCGAATGTCGGACGACTACCTCCACCGCCGCACGATGCCAAGAACACCGAGGCAGCAGCAAACATTAAAATCTTCTTTTTCATACTGAATCTATTATTATTACTGACATTTCTAATGAATATCAAGGTGCAAAGGTACAAAAATATATCTCAAAGATATATCTCCCTCAAAGGTTTTTAACAAAGTTTATTGGCTGTTGTTATAGTTTAATGTATATTTTGTTCTTGAACAACATGTATCCCAAGGCAAAATGAAGGGCCACGAAATAGAGAGCGTAAGCGAGTGAAGCCCATTTGAGAGGAAGGATGATGGTATGAAGACCGTTATAGACCCACTCCGAAATGCCGATATGGCCTAAGATGATAGCAAGGAGTTCGCTGGAAACGTAAAGGGCCAGGGCGTTGACGCCGAAAACGTGGAAGAACGTGTGCCATTGAAATTTGAAGTTTGAAGTTTGAAGTTTATGATTACCTAAATCAATGACATACATCAGAAAAGCATGAAGCAAGGAAGCGAGGCCGCAGGTGACCATCACGTAACTGGGACTCCAGATACACTTGTTGAGCGGCAGACCGTAGGAAAGCAGATAACCGCCGATGACACAGACCGTACCTACGACGAAAAGCGCAATGACCTTGTCGGAAACGGTTTCCTTCTGGCGGATGAGCCTACCACAATAGAAGCCCAAAAGGACATGAGCGACGGAAGAGATCGTGCCGAGAAGTCCTTCCGGATCGACGGGCGTATGATGGTAAAGATGGTCGTAGCCGAACAATTTGAGGTCGGTCTGTGCCAGGATGTTCACACTGGCATCTTCGACGTAACCATTGCCCAAAACGAGGATAAGGGTATAGATTACCAGCAGCCCGACAATGGCTGGAATGATGTATTTATGATTACAAAACAGGGCAAAGAGCGACACAATGCCGTAGCAAAGGGCAATGCGCTGAAGGACCGCCCAGATGCGAAGATGCCCGAAACACAGGAAATCACCCTCGATAGCATGGTCGAACCAGTTGATAAAGAGACCGATGGCGAAAAGGAGCACCGTCCGTTTCACGATACGACGAATGACCTGCGGCGTTGGCTTGAATTCCGACTTCACCAAAGAGAGGTAGCACGAGATGCCCATAATGAAGAGGAAAAACGGGAAAACGAGGTCGCAAGGCGTCAAGCCGTTCCACGTGGAGTGTTCCAACATTTCGAACGACTCGCCCCAGCCGTTGTTTACGAGAATCATGCCGGCTACCGTGATGCCACGGAGAATATCGAGGGAAAGGAGACGCTGATTCATACCAACTTCATCTGTCTTGCTTTTTCCATCAAAAGTGCCATGAGCGGCTCGCGCTCGTTCTCTACCTTATTGTCGAGCACTGCATCCTTGAGGTATTGCTTCAGCACGCCCACTTCCCGTGAGGGCTGAAGGTGGAACATTTCCATGATTTCGTTGCCATCGATGACGGGTTGGAGCAGGCGCTTGTAGTCCTTCTCTTGCAAGTCGGTGAGTTTTTCGCGTACCATCCTAAAGTTCTCAAGGAACATCTTTTTCCGACCCTCATTCTTCGAGGTTATATCGGCCTCGCAAAGCGTCATCAGGTCGTCGATATCGTCGCCGGCATCATTCAACAGTCGGCGCACGGCACTGTCGGTCACTTCTTCGTCGGCAATTACGATGGGACGCATATGTAGATCAACAAGTTTTTCGACGTATTTCATCTTCATGTCGAGAGGCAGCATCAGACGGCGGAAAATGACAGGCACCATCTTGGCGCCGATCAGATTATGGTTGTGGAACGTCCAACCCACAGCAGGATCCCAGCGCTTCGACTTGGTCTTTCCGATATCATGCAACAAAGCCGCCCAGCGCAGCCAGAGATTGTCAGAATATTTCACCACATTCTCCAACACTTCAAGGGTGTGGTAAAAGTTGTTCTTATGCGCCCGACCGTTTTTCTGATCCACGATATCGAGAGCCGAAAGTTCGGGTAGGATGACTTGGAGAAGCCCGCAGCGCTGCAAGTATTCAAAGCCAATGCTGGGGTGCGGCGCCATCATAATCTTATTCAGTTCGTCCTTGATACGTTCGCCGCTGACAATCTTGATGCGGTCGGCCATCCGTTCGAGGGCTTCGAAAGTCACATCTTCGATTTGGAAGTTCAGTTGGGTAGCAAAACGGACGCAGCGCATCATCCGGAGCGGGTCGTCGCTAAAAGTGATGTCAGGCTCTAAGGGCGTGGCGATAATGCCATCTTCGAGATCAGCAAGGCCGTTAAAAGGATCGACAAGTTCACCGAAGCGGGCTTTGTTCAGGCAAATCGCCATCGCATTGATCGTGAAGTCGCGGCGGTTCTGGTCATCTTCCAAAGTACCGTCTTCCACGATGGGCTTACGCGAGTCGTGACTATAACTCTCCTTTCGTGCGCCCACGAATTCTACTTCGTATTCCGTGCCTTTCTGGTGATATTTCACTTGAGCAGTGCCGAAATTCTTAAAGACGGAAAGATGCGCCTTCCGACCCAACATCCGCTTCAATTCCTCCGCCACCGCGATGCCACTGCCTACCACGACGACGTCGATATCGTTGGAGGGCCGTTCCAAGAAGATATCCCTGACGTAACCGCCTACGACATAACACTCCTTCCCGAGACGGTCTGCCGCCTCACTGATCAGGTGGAAAATCTCCTGGTCTAATATCTTAGCAAGTTCCTCGTCGCTATATAGTTTCATCGTCAATTCTTCTTTGAGGGTGCAAAGATAGCATAATTTGAGCAAATATCCAAATTTATTTGGTAATTCCCTCGCTTATTCGTAACTTTGCACCCAAATCAAAGACTTTCGAGCATGAGACGAATCATTTATATTTTGAGCAGTGTAATTCTGTTTACCGCCTGTGGCGGCAACAGCAAGCAGAAAGAGGCAGAAGACCTGTTGAAACAGGCCGGCGCCCTCTTTGAACAGAAAAAGTATGACGAAGCACGGGCATGCATCGACTCGCTGCGAAGCGCCTACCCTAACGCCATCGACGCCCGCAAAAAGGCGCTTACGCTCTATCAGGAGATAGAACTGAAACGTGCGCAAGAGGAACTGGCACTGACGGACAGTCTGTTACAACAGGTGCAACACGAATATGACAATCTGCAGGCAAAAGTGGAAAAAGATAAAGCTGATTTACGGGCAACACCCGAAGAGCTCACACTACTGACGAAAACCCGCATCAAGCGCGACTCGCTCCGCACCCAATGTGAGACCTTGGGGGCCAAAATACGCTATATACGCAAAAAACAAGAAGAATAAACCCAAATATATTTGGTTTTTTGCTCACTTATTTGTAATTTTGCACCCGATATGACCAATTTGGAGAAAACTAACGCCCAGTTTGAACAGGCGATGGCAGAATGTCGTTCGCTTTTTGAGAAGAAATTGCACGACTACAAGGCATCGTGGCGCATCCTGCGTCCTACTGCCCTGACCGACCAACTGTTCATCAAGGCAAAGCGCATCCGCTCGCTGGAAATCAAGAAAGAGAGCAAGGTGGGCGAAGGCATCCGGCCTGAGTTCATCGCACTCATCAACTACGGCATCGTGGGGCTGATACAACTCAACAAGGGTTTTGCCGACATCGTGGACATCACCAACGAGGAGGCCATGCGACTCTACGACCAGTACGCCCACGAGGCGCTGGAACTGATGAAACGCAAGAACCACGACTACGACGAGGCGTGGCGCTCGATGAGGGTCAGTTCATATACGGACTTCATCCTCACTAAGATTGAGCGCATCAAGGAAATCGAGAACCTGCAGGGCGAGACACTCGTCAGCGAGGGCATCGACTCCAACTATATGGACATTATCAACTATGCGGTCTTTGGCGTCATTCAATTAACGGAGGACTAAATCGCACGGCTGCTGCTGGCCCTGACCTTTATCCTCTCAGGATTTGTCAAGGCAGTGGATCCGCTGGGCACGAAGTACAAGATCAACGACTATCTGACGGCGATGGGCCTGGGGCAGTGGATGCCCGACTTCCTGACTTTGGGAGCGTCGGTGCTGCTGCTGGCAGTGGAATTCATGATCGGCATCTGTCTGCTCTTTGCCATCCACAGGCGGCTGGTATCGAAACTGACACTCGCGGTCATGGTGGTCATGACGGGCCTCACCCTGTGGCTGGCCATCGCAAACCCCATCAGCGACTGCGGCTGCTTCGGCGATGCCATCGTGCTGACGAACTGGCAGACCTTCTGGAAGAACGTGGTGCTGCTTGCTGCCACCCTCATCATCTGGCGATGGCCGAGAGATATGATCAGAATCATCAGCGTGAGCACCCAGTGGATCGTATTCAACTTCTCCACCCTATTCATCCTCTTCGTCGCAGGATGGTGTCTCTACGACCTGCCCCTGTTCGACTTCCGCCCCTATCACGTGGGAGTCAACATCCAGGAAGGCATGGAGATTCCGGAGGGAGCGCCTCAGCCGCAGTTTGAGACCACCTTCATCCTGGAGAAAGACGGACAGCGACAGGAGTTCACGACAGAAAACTATCCAGACTCCACCTGGACGTTTATCGACTCAAAGACCGTCCAGACTGCTGAGGGCTATGTGCCACCCATCCACGATTTCTCCATCCTGACAAGTGAGGGAGAAGATATCACGGAGGACGTGCTAAACCGAAAGGGTTATACCTTCCTGCTCATTTCACCGCATCTGGAAAATGCCGACGACTCACAACTCGACCTGATCAATCAGGTGTACGAATACAGCAAGGAACAGGGTTATCCCTTCTACTGTCTCACGGCAAGTACGGACAAGGCAATCAGTCGCTGGCGGGAAATGACAGGAGCTGACTATCCCTTCTGCTCGACGGATGAGATCACACTGAAGACCATCATCCGCAGTAATCCGGGACTGGTATTGTTGAAGCAAGGCACTATCCTGCAGAAATGGAGCCATAACAAACTGCCCGTCATCGAGGAAGAGCAATATGTCAAGCCCCTCGAACAACTGCCTTACGGACAGATGCCGTCAGACAGTGTCCCAGGCAAGATTGCGAAGATATTGTTATGGTTCGTCCTCCCGCTGGCCTTGCTCACATTGGCAGATCGTCTGTGGGCATGGACCAAATGGATCCGCAGGAAGACCAATTTAATGAAGAATCGTAAAGAACAAAGTTTTATATTTAAAGAAAAAAGTAAAAACATTATGAGAAAGAAAATTGTAGCAGGAAACTGGAAGATGAACATGAATCTCCAGGATGGTATTGCTCTGGCAAAAGAGTTGAACGAAACATTGAAGGCTGACAAGCCCAATTGCGGTGTAGTGATCTGCACCCCATTCATCCACCTCGCATCAATCGCACAGTTCCTCGACCAGGACATCATCGGTCTGGGTGCTGAGAACTGCGCCGATAAGGAGAAGGGTGCTTTCACGGGTGAAGTAAGCGCCGAGATGGTAAAGAGCACCGGTGCCCAGTATGTGATCCTGGGTCACTCAGAGCGTCGTGAATACTATAAGGAGACACCTGAGATCCTGAAAGAGAAGGTGCTGCTGGCTCAGAAGAACGACCTGAAGGTTATCTTCTGTATCGGTGAGAGCCTGGAAGAGCGCGAGGCCGGAAAGCAGAACGAGGTGGTGAAAGCCGAACTCGAGGGCAGCGTGTTCAACCTCTCAGAGGAGGACTTCCGCAAGATCGTCATCGCTTACGAGCCTATTTGGGCTATCGGTACTGGTAAGACCGCTACCGCTGAGCAGGCAGAAGAAATCCACGCCTACATTCGTAGCATCATCGCCGAGAAGTATGGTCAGGCTGTCGCTGACGACTGCACCATCCTCTATGGTGGCAGTTGTAAGGCCAGCAACGCGCCTGAGCTGTTTGCTAAGCCCGACATCGACGGTGGTCTCATCGGCGGTGCCTCATTGAAGGCTGCTGACTTCAAGGGTATCATCGACGCTTGGAAGAAGTGAAACGCATAATAACCATAGGATTGCTGTGTGCTGGCTGCATCCTTGCGGCCAGCGCACAGACAACCTTTACCCAGAGACTTCAGGAAAAGAAGCAGGGTGAAGGCAAGGTTACCGTCACACAAGATAAAGCCATCGACGAACTCGTCAACGGTCCACAGACCCCTGTGACCCCAGTATCTACCCAACCGCAAAAGACCGCAACCCCTCAAACCTCTTCCCAAAAAGAGGGAGACGACAAAACCACTGCTACCACCGAACAACAACATAAGCCCGACAGCGGGACCACCCAGCGTCCTGTTGTGGCAGAACAAGAAGAGCAGTCCGACACGACTGCCATCATTGATGGTAGAAAGAAAGTCATGAAGGGCGGCTACAAAATCAACGGCTACCGTGTACAGGTCTTTGCAGGAGGCAACTCCCGCGATGCCCGCATCAAGGCAGAACGCGTAGGTAAGGAGATTAATGCTCTCTTCCCGGGTGAACCCGTCTATGTGCATTTCTACTCTCCACGTTGGATATGCCGGATGGGAAACTACCGTACTTACGAAGAAGCCCACGCACGGCTACGTGCGGTGAAGAATCTCGGCTATTCATCTGCCATTATCGTTAAGGGAAAGATTACGGTACCGTATCTTACTCCCTCGGAACAACCGTCAAACCCATAACCTAATGAATCCGGAAACAGAATATAGAGAAGGACTCGACAAACTGGCTGAGCACTACCGCGACATCTTGTCGCTCATCGGTGAGGATCCAGGTCGCGAAGGACTGGAAAAGACGCCGATGCGCGTGGCCAAGGCCATGCAGACGCTTACCAGAGGCTATAAGGAGGACGCCCACGAGGTACTGCGGCAAGCACTCTTCAAGGAAGACTATTCACAGATGGTCATCGTCAAGGACATCGACTTCTTCTCACTCTGCGAACACCACATGTTGCCCTTCTATGGAAAGGCTCATGTGGCCTATATCCCTAA
Source organism: uncultured Prevotella sp. (assembly GCA_905233555.1). Lineage (GTDB taxonomy): Bacteria > Bacteroidota > Bacteroidia > Bacteroidales > Bacteroidaceae > Prevotella. Next base: position 15,064 of record CAJODF010000006.1, read on the forward strand.
CGGATACATCACGGGACTCTCCAAGATTGCCCGTGTGGTCGATATATACAGCCACCGCCTACAGGTGCAGGAACGTATGACGCTCCAAATCAAGGAGTGCATCCGCGACACTCTGAAGCCCCTCGGCGTGATGGTCGTTGTCGAGGCTCGACACATGTGCATGCAAATGCGCGGGGTGGAAAAGCAGAACAGCATCACAACCACCAGCGACTTCTGCGGCGCTTTCAATCAGGCCAAGACCCGTGAGGAATTCATGAATTTAATCCACAACAACAAAATTTAATAACTTATGTATCGAGACGACAACTTTAAACAGAAAGAATCTGTCGGCCAGGCATTCTATCACAGTTGCCTGGGCAAACTGGTCATCTTAGCCATTGTAATCGTGATTCTGCTTCTCATTGCCATCATTGCCAAGCCCAGCAAGGCAACCATGATTGCGGATACCACAGACGGCATTCTGGAATGCATTGAGAACAACGACAGCATCAAGGGCGACAAGATTGATGACTACATGTCAAATTTCGCCCACGTCTTTACGACTGCCGACACCACTCAGATCAATCCAGACCTGATGGCAGGACTGAGAAAGTACAACCGCATGGAAATCCACGACCACACTTTCTTCCGCACGGCCTACATTCACAATAATGTCCATCCGGAAGGCGTACGCGTGGCCTGGGGTGCCTACGGTCTGGTGCTCCCCACAGTCACCTATAGCGACCTGCTGCTTTACATCGGCAAAATGCACGGTGATTTCAACAAGGCTATCCTGCGTAACGGTGCCATCGACGATCACGACCTCGGCACGATTTCTCCCGCCAAGGAGTTCCACTATAAAGGCAACCCGGAAGATTAATGGTATAAATGCAAATCCCCGCCAGACGGCAGGGATTTGCATATTTTCATTTTCCGATCAGTTTCAGTATCCGTTTGGCATCCTCATCGCCAGCGGCAGCATCTTTTCGGATCTTGGCAAGGATATCTGTGCCGTCCTTGGGATTATTGACAGCCTTCGAAAGCCACGACTTGGCCTTCTTCTCGTCGGCCTCAACACCTTTGCCCTTCAAATAGCTCTTGCCTAAGGCATACTGCCCGTCGGCATTATCCTGCTTGGCTGCCTTAGAGAACCAAGCAACCGCTTTCTTGCGGTCTTTTTCCACGCCCCTGCCGTCCTTGTAGCACTTGCCAACGGCATACTGGGCCTTGGCATACTCCTGGGCAGCCGACTTGGAATACCACTTGAAGGCCTGTACATCGTTCTCTGTCACGCCATGACCCTTGTCATAGCAGCGTCCCAGGCGATACTGTGCCTTCTTGTGTCCCTTCTCGGCAGCAGCCTTCAACTTGGGCACTGCCTCCGTATAATTCTTGGCATCATAGAGTGCCTTGCCATCCTTGTACAACTTATCGGCACTCTGTGCACCAGCAGCCATACAGACCACCAGCGTCACCATCACGAATAAGATTCTCCTTATCATCTCCATTCAGAACTATTTAGAACTTAAATGTATAGCCAAAACCAAGGACGTGACGATCGCCCTCGTCATCGTCATCACTGCACGACTTCTGGAACAGGTATTTCACGTCAAAGGAATGTTTCTTGGAAACACGGATCTCCGTACCTGCCGACAGACGATATTTCTCTATGCCACTGCCAGCCAGAAAGGTCTCGCCGTTGACATAGGGACGCCACACGCTGGTCACCTTATACTTCAACTGCAAACGGTTGCGCCAGACATTCTTACCCTTGCCATTGTAGGTCTTTTCCTCTACCTTACCATTCGACACCTTGGTACGTTCCACAGTCTTCTCCGGCCGGTAAGTATATTGCCAACGCTCACGGAGCGACACACTGAGATTGCCAAAGCTGACGGAGCCCGTCAGTGCCACGTTGAAACGATGGCGCGAACCCCAGAAATTAGCCACCTTGGTCTGCTTGTCATTCCATTTCTCATTATGGTCATAGAGGTATGTGTAGTCGGCAGATGCCTTCAGCCAGTTTGTCAGCTTATAACTGGCACCCAAACCTACACTCCATCGGTCAACAGTCTCGTGACCATAACGTGAACGGTTCTCTCCAAAAAACTCCAGATCGATTTTATTCGTCAGTTTCTTTTCAACATTCAACTCTGACCAGATGCCAAAGCCGCCATCCTCAGCCCTGACCTCTGCCGCTGTCAGCAACAGGGCGACCAACACCAGCGCATACTTTACACCTCGTTCCATTGCGACTTCCTTATTTTGAATTGTCCGTCAACACCATTGAGGCGATTATACTTCCTGTTGTCACTCTCATAGGTGATACGAATTATGACCGAATCCTTCAGAAAGTCAATACCACCCACGTCTATCTTCAAAATCTTCAGTCCTGTACGCATCTCCAGATCAGCCTTCAGTTCATCACGCTTTTCAGGTTTCACCAGTTCCACACGGTCATACTGAATCAACTTGGTGGGCTGGATCTTCATCGTCATCTCAAAACCTGTAATAGATGCCAACACAATCGCGTCAATGATGAAGAGTTCAATATACTCCGAGGCCATCGCATGAACCACCGAGAGACAGATGATGAGGAACAGATAGGTCATCTCACGAACAGGCATGGCATCCGTGCGGTAGCGCATAATGCTGAAGATACCAAACAGTCCGAGACCCACGCCCATCGTAGCCTTGCCTCGCTCCATTCCCATCATGAAGAACACGAGGAAATAGATGGCTATCGACATCAACATAAAGGTAAAGGAGAAGTCACGACGGTGACTCTTGCGAAAATACAACTGGAAGATAATAACCCAGTTGACGACGATACAAATCAGAAATTTCACCATCGCCTGGGCGAACTCTGCACTTAATACGAAATCCATATACTTATTGGTTTTTAATGTTTAATATTCATGATGATGTCTATATCGCGCAACTTGTCCTTGAAGAGGTTCACGGGCAACTGTGGATTGGTAAGCGCCGACCCCATGCAATATTTCGAGAAGCCGTGAGGATGGATACGTAGTTGGCGCAACATCTCCAGCACAGGAGAATAGACCAGTCCGTCGCGCTTCAGTTCGATGATGACCAAGTCACCCATGTCCTTGTCGATGCCGCTGACCAGATTATGGAAGCGCAACCCACTGTCGATGGTCAGCCGTTCGGTCTTGTCATGGTTCACCAGAGTGATACGGCGGAAGTGATTATTAATGGCGGGCTGCAGAGTATCGACGCCATAGCGCAGATATTTCTCCAGAAACACACGTTTCTCAGCATCCATCATATTCATGTCGGTCACCTCAATCCGCTTCTTCTTGGTCCGTCCATGATTGTTCTTCGTCTTAACCTCCATGAACTGCAGATGCGAACTGACATATGTGCGGAAACGTATCTTCTGACGATTGGCATGCCCATACTGGTGTTGACGGTACATGTCGAACGCCTTCGTATCGAAATAGGTCGTATCGTATTCCATGTTCCGTTCCCCGTCAATCTCCTGGACATAGTAGTCACTTTGGGCCATCTCCAGCAACAGACGCAGGCGGTCGAGAGTCGTGACGAACTTCGTATCAGTACGGTTCATCAATTTCACTCCGCTCATCTGTTCCAGCGTAATGGGATTGAACTTTGACAGTAACTCAATCATCGGTTTATCATTTTGATGGTGCAAAGATAGGAAAAAAGAAGGGATAAACAAAAAAATATCGGCAAAAACCCTGTTTTATTCAACTAATTTTAGTATATTTGCGGACAAATACAATAACTATTAGAATAATGAGACTGATTTCATGGAACGTAAACGGCCTGAGAGCCTGCGAGGGCAAGGGCTTCAGTGAGACATTCAGACAGTTGGATGCCGACTTTTTCTGTCTGCAGGAGACCAAGATGCAAGAAGGACAACTCGACCTGCAGTTCGATGGTTACACCTCGTATTGGAACTCCGCCGAGAAGAAAGGCTATTCCGGCACCGCTATCTTCACCCGCCACCAGCCACTCAGCGTGGAATACGGTATCGGCATCGACCTCTACGACCACGAGGGCCGCGTCATCACACTCGAGATGCCCGATTTCTTTCTCGTCTGTTGTTATACCCCCAACTCGCAGGACGGACTGAAGCGCCTGGAGTACCGTATGTCTTGGGAGGATGCTTTCCGTGCCTACCTGAAACGGCTCGACCAGCAAAAGCCTGTCATCCTCTGTGGCGACCTGAATGTGGCTCACGAGGAGATCGACATCAAGAACCCCAAGACCAACCGACACAACGCGGGCTTCACCGACGAGGAACGCGAGAAGTTCAGCGACCTGCTGGCCTGCGGCTTCACCGACACCTTCCGCTATAAATACCCTGACGAGGTAAAATACTCCTGGTGGTCATACCGCTTCCAAGCCCGTCAGAAGAATGCCGGCTGGCGCATCGACTACTTCGTCATCTCCGACCGTCTGCGCGAACGACTGGACGATGCCAAGATACATACCGACATCCTCGGTTCCGACCACTGCCCCGTGGAGTTGACCCTCAACCCATAAGAAGAACTGTCCATGCTCCGCACACTCACCCAGCAGATCAAGGAATACCGCACGGCCTCCATCATGACCCCCGTCTGGACAGCAATGGAGGTGGTACTCGATGTGCTGATACCCTACGTCACGGCCTCACTCATCGACAAGGGCATCAATGCGGGAAGTATGGAGAACGTCTATCTCTACGGCGCCGTCATGATCGGCATGGCCTTCCTCTCACTCGCCTTCGGCATCATGGCAGGACGCAGCGTGGCATACGCTGCCTCTGGATTCGCCGCCAACCTGCGCAAGGCGATGTACCGTAACATCCAACGCTTTGCCTTCAGCGACATCGACAAGTATTCCACCTCGGGACTCGTCACCCGTATGACC
>CAJODF010000006.1:20028-94714 GCA_905233555.1 uncultured Prevotella sp.
TCTCATCATCGATGCCCGTCTCTCGATAATCTTCATCGTGGCGATGGTCATCCTCAGTTTCTCGCTCTACCATATCATCTCACGGGTGGCACGCCTCTTCCAACAAGTCTTCGTGAAGTACGACGACCTGAACCAGAGCGTACAGGAGAACATCCAGGCCATCCGCGTAGTAAAGGCCTTTGTGCGTGAGGACTACGAAAGCAAAAAGTTCAACAAGGCCGCCGAGGGCCTCTATAAATTATATGTACGCGCGGAAAGCCTCATGGCCCTCAACCACCCCATCATGAACCTGGTGGTATATGGCTGCATCATCGCCCTGTCGTGGTGGGGCGCCCACTTCATCGTCGGCGGCACACTGACCACCGGCGAACTTACCTCCCTCTTCACCTACGTCATGTCGATCCTCCAGTCACTGATGATGCTCTCCATGATCTTCGTCATGCTTACCCAGAGTGCCGCATCGGCCAAGCGCGTCTGCGAAGTCATTGAGGAAGAGCCCGACATCGTAAACCCAGAGAACCCCGTCTATGACATCCCCGACGGCAGCGTGACATTCAGCGGCGTCCGCTTCGATTATAACCGTCCGGCGGAAGGACAGCACAAGCGCTCGGCCCTCTTCAACGTCAGTTTCAACATCAAGAGCGGCGAAACCATTGGCGTCATCGGCGGCACCGGCTCGGGAAAATCCACCCTCATCAGCCTCATCAGCCGCCTTTATGACCCCTCCGAAGGCGAAGTGCTCGTAGGCGGGCGCAACGTCAAGGACTACGACCTTACCGCCCTGCGCTCCGCCGTCAGCGTCGTCCTCCAGAACAACATCCTCTTCAGCGGTTCTATCCTCGACAACCTGCGCTGGGGTAACCCAAAGGCTTCTCTCGACGACTGCCGCCGTGCCTGCCACTTGGCCTGTGCCGACGAGTTCATCGACCAGATGCCCGAGGGCTACGACACCCTGATTGCCCAAGGCGGTACCAACGTCAGCGGCGGTCAGAAGCAACGCCTCTGCATTGCCAGAGCCCTGCTGAAACAACCTAAGATACTGGTCCTCGACGACTCCACCTCAGCCTGCGACACGGCCACCGACGCCCAGATCCAACGCGCCTTCCGAGAAGAACTGCCCGAGATGACCAAACTCATCATCGCCCAACGCATCTCCAGTGTCAGGGACTGCGACCGCATCCTCGTCATGGACAACGGTGTCGTCACGGGCTTCGACACCCACAAGCACCTGCTGCAGACGAACGCCCTCTATCAGGAAATCAACGCCATCCAGAATGCCGACTGCGGCGACTTTGATGAGCAGAAAGAGAAAGGAGGTGCCGCATGAGACAGCCCAACTTCGGCGGCCCACGCGGCCAACACGGACAAGCCGGATTCCAGAAGGCCAGCAAAGAGCAGCGCGCCGTCATCTGGCGCCTGACGAAATACGTGCTCGGCAACTACAAGTACAGCATCGTCACCGTGCTGGCCTGCATCGCCATCACCTCCGTCACCACTCTCGCCTCCACCCTCTTCACCCGTACACTCATCGACGACTATATCACACCGCTGACGCAGACGGCCAACCCCGAATACTCGTCGCTCTGGCAGACACTCCTCAAACTCGGCGGCATCCTGCTCGTCGGCGTCATCTGCTCCTACCTCTACAACCGTCTGATGATCAACGTTTCGCAAGGCACCATGCTCCGCCTGCGCAAACTTATCTTCGAACGGATGGAACGCCTGCCTATCAGTTACTTCGACCAGCACGCCCACGGCGAGACTATGTCCGTCTATACCAACGACGTCGATTCCCTGCGGCAGATGATCTCCACCTCCATCTCGCAAGTCTTCAACTCCGCCATCACCATCGGTGTCACCTTCGCATCGATGATTGTGATGAGCATACCGCTCACCATGGTCAGCATCGTGATGGCCATCGTCATGATGGTAGTCACCACCAAACTCGGCAAGCGAAGCCGTATCCACTTCCGCACCCAGCAAGAGAGTCTTGCCCGTGTCAACGGCTTCATCGAGGAAATGATGACAGGACAGAAAGTTGTCAAGGTGTTCTGCCATGAACAACAAGCCATCGACGAGTTTGAACGCATCAACGAACAACTGCGCTCCTCGGCCTGCAATGCCAACAGAATTGCCAATATCGTGATGCCCGTCAATGGAAACCTCTCCAACCTCGGCTACGTGCTCATCGCCGTTGTCGGCGCCACCCTCGCCCTGCATGGCGACGCCATCACCCTCGGAACCGTCGTAGCCTTCCTGACGCTGAACAAAAGTTTCACCCAACCCATCACCCACGTCTCCCAGCAGATCAACTCCGTGCTCAACGCCACCGTCGGCGCCGAACGCGTATTCCGCCTGATGGACGCCGAACCCGAAGTAGACGAAGGGACCGTAGAACTCCAAAACCCTGAAGGCGACGTTGACTTCACCGACGTTGACTTCGGCTATACACCCGAGAAACAAGTACTCTTCGACATTGATATCAATACCAACCCCGGACAGAAAATTGCCTTCGTAGGCGGCACGGGAGCCGGCAAGACCACCATCATCAATCTCATCAACCGCTTCTACGAAATCCAGAAAGGCCACATTCTTTACGACGGCATCCCTATCACCGACATCCGCAAGGACTCCCTGCGCCGCAGCATGAGCATCGTGCTTCAAGAGACCCATCTCTTTACCGCCACCGTGCTCGACAACATCCGCTACGGCCGACTTGGAGCCACCGACGAGGACTGCATCGCCGCCGCCAAACTCGTGGGCGCTGACGACTTCATCCGCCGTCTCGCCAACGGCTACCAGACCATACTCAACGGCGACGGCGGCAACCTCTCACAAGGCGAACGTCAACTCCTCGCCATCGCCCGTGCTGCCGTGGCTAACCCACCCGTCCTCATCCTCGACGAAGCCACCTCCAGCATCGATACCCGCACGGAGATGCTCGTCCAGCGCGGTATGGACACCCTGATGCAGGGCCGCACCACCTTCGTCATCGCCCACCGCCTCAGCACCATCCGCAATGCCGACCTCATCATCGTCCTCGACCACGGTCGCATCATCGAACAGGGCACCCACGAACAACTCCTCGCCCAACAAGGCAAGTACCACCAACTCTACACCGGCAACGCCCTAACAGCATAAATCAGAGGCTGGTGAAGTATGCTCAAAGGATAGAGAGAGGAATGAAAAAGTTGTCGAAAGTCTTGGTGCTTTCGTTTATTATCCTTATCTTTGCATCCAAGAATAACTAAAGGCATGTGTCGTATGAAGAAATGGATTGTTTGTCTGGTTGTGGCATGCGGATTTGCTCCCGCATCTGCACAGGAGTATGGACTGTTTAACCACGTCGGCATCAATGCCGGCGTAGGATCGGAAGGTATCAGCGTGGGGCTGGCCACGCCCATCACGGAGTATCTGGAACTGAGTGCCGGAGTGAACATCATGCCGGGCATTAAGATCAAGGACGATGAGAGCATCAACGTCTCGACGCCTATTCCGGGCTATAGTCTGAAGACACTTAAGATAGAGGGCAACCTGGCACGCACGACCTTCGATGTAAAACTGAGCGTGTATCCCGGCGGCGACTCGTTCCCCATGTATCTCGTCGGCGGTTTTTCCTTTGGCGGCGAGAAACTCGGCAAGTTGGAGGGTTTCAGTCCGGAAGTAGCCCAACTGTATCAGGAATTCCCCCAGTATGCCGGTGTGATCTCTACCCACCTCGATGAGTATGAGTTGCGCTTCGACCGTCAAGGCTACGTCAAGGGAGATGTAAGGGTGAAGAAGTTCCGTCCGTATGTAGGATTCGGATTCGGCAGGCAGATTCCCAAGAACAGGATTGGTTTCCGCTTTGAACTCGGCTGTCAGTTTATGGGAAAGATGAAGATCTATCAGGACGATCAGGAGATCAGTGCCACGCTGAAAGATAAATCCGACGGCGACTTCTCGAAAGTGATTGACAAACTGAAGGTATATCCCGTACTGAGATTGACGCTGACTGGGCGTATCCTATAAAAATAAAGGCTTGCGGATTCGCAAGCCTTTATTGGTTGTTAGAACTTTGCCATCTTAATGGCGACCACGGCGCACTCATCGCCTTTGTTGCCATGCTTACCGCCGGCGCGGTCGCGCGCCTGCTGCAAGTCGTTGGTGGTCAGGAGTCCGAATACGACGGGGATGTTGCTAGTGGCATTGAGACGGGCAATGCCCTCTGTGACACCCTGACAGATATAGTCGAAGTGAGGTGTCTCGCCACGGATGACGCTACCGAGGATGATGACGGCGTCGTAGCCATCGTTGAGAGTCATTTGGTGGGCACCATACACGAGTTCGAACGAGCCGGGTACGGTCTTCACGTGGATGTTCTCGGGCAGTGCACCGTGCTTCTCAAGGGTAGAAACACAGCCATCGAGCAAGGCACCCGTGATTTCGGGATTCCACTCAGCCACCACGATGCCGAATATCATGTTCGAGGCATCAGGGACAGCTGCAAAGTCGTAGTCGGAGAGGTTATGCAGTGCGGTAGCCATTACTCCTTGACGCGCTCAATATACTGGTCAATGGTCTGATACTGCATCGACTGGAAGTAGTCCTTCTTAATCTTCTCGTACAGTTTCAGAGCGTCAGCCTTCTTACCCTGGCTCTCGAGGATCTCACCGGCCTGGATGAGGAAGGTGGGAGAGAGCGAGTTGTTGTCGGCCATCTCGGCAGCCTTCTTCAGAGTGCTGACAGCCTTGTCGAGTTGGTTCAGGTGAGCGTAGGCATTGCCTAATGCACCGACGGCTGCGGGAGATACCATCTGGTCGTCGCTGGCATCATATTTCTCCAAGTAGCGGGCTGCCTCCTGCCACTTGTCGAGTTTAGCGAAGCAGAGTCCGGCATAGAGATTGGCCAGGTTGCCGGCCTTGGTGCTGCTGTACTCACTGGCGAGAGTGATGAAGCCCTTGAAAGTGGCGCTGTCGCCATTGAGGGCCTTCTGGAACTCGCCTACTGCGAAATAGTCCTGACCCTTGGCGATAGCCGTGCTGGCCTTTGCCTCCTTCGGGCCGGAGATGTAAGTCTTGTAAAGTACGATACCTGCAATGATGACCACGATGGCGATCACGGCAGCGATAATAGCCTTCTTGTATTTCAGGAAGAAGGCCTCACTTTGACTGATGGTCTGCTCTTCCACGACGGGAGCAGCCTGCTGTTTGTTGTTGTTTGCCATTTTTATTGCTATTTTTTTATTGTTCCAACGGACGCAATCCACCCTTTCGGGCAAATTCGGGTGCAAAGGTACAAAAAAGAAGTGAAAAAAAAAAGGAAAATGAAAAAAACTTCGTACCTTTGTAGCATGATTCTCGAAAAACTGACGTTGATGAACTACAAGAACATTGCGGAGGCAACGCTGGCGTTGTCGCCTAAGATGAACTGTTTCATCGGTCAGAACGGGGCCGGCAAGACGAATATCCTCGATGCCATCTACTACCTCTCTTTCTGCCACTCGGCCAACAACCCTATCGACTCGCAGGTAATCCGCCACGGCGAAGATTTCTTCATCATCGAAGGGAACTACGATGAGGATGTGTGTGTGACAGCGGCGATGAAGCGGGGCCAGAAGAAGCACATCAAGCGCAACAAGAAGGAATATAAGCGGCTGTCAGAGCATATCGGGCAGATACCCGTGGTCGTAGTGTCGCCATCGGACACCCTACTGATTGAGAGTGGCAGCGAGGAGCGCCGCCGACTGATGGACATGGTGATTTCGCAATACGATCCCACCTATATCGACGCCCTGAACCGTTACAACAAGGCCCTCCAGCAGCGTAACACCATGTTGAAAGGCGAGGAGGAGCCCAACGTGGATGTGATTGGCATCTGGGAAGAGCAGATGGCTACGGCCGGCGAACAGATCTATGAGCGCAGGGATGCCTTCGTCAGGGAGATGGTGCCGATCTTCCAGAGATACTACGAGACAATATCCGGCAACCGCGAACGGGTGTCCATCAACTACATCTCGCACTGTCAGCGGGGACCGTTGTTGGAGGTGATCCAGCGCGACCGATTAAAGGACCGCGCCGTAGGCTACTCGCTGCACGGTATTCATCGTGACGATCTGGAGTTCATGATCGGCGACCACCTGATGAAGCGCGAGGGTAGTCAGGGTCAGAACAAAACTTTTGTCATTTCGCTGAAGTTGGCGCAGTTCGACTTCCTGAAGCGTACGAACTCGAAGACCACTCCCCTACTCCTGCTGGATGACATCTTTGACAAGTTGGACGCCAGACGCGTGGAGCAGATTGTGAGTCTGGTGGCGGGTGAGGACTTCGGTCAGATTTTTATTACTGACACCAACCGAGAGCATCTGGACCAGATTCTGTCGGCTTCCTCGCACGACTATAAAATCTTTTATGTAGAAGACGGGCATGTTCAGGAGAGAGGTTAAGAACATCAAGGAACTGATTCTGAAGAATCTGCGGGAGCAGGGGCTGGAGACGCCTCTGCTGCAGAAACGGCTGATGGAGGCATGGCCTACGGTGGCGGGAGAGATGATTGCCCGCTATACCGATGGGATAAGCATCCGCAACCAGACACTCTACGTGCACCTGACGAATCCAGCTCTGAGACAGGACCTCTCAATGCAACGCTCTGACTATGTGAAACGATTGAATGCGTATGTGGGCAGTCAGGTGATTGCCGACATACGATTCCATTAGATGACTTCATCCACGGGGATGTCGTGTTCGTCAGTCGGGACTTCCGCAACCTTCTGGAAATCAAAGCAGACGCCGAACACGGAGGCAGTCCATCTGTATTCGGAGAGGAAGCGGTCGTAGTAGCCGCGACCGCGACCCAGACGGCGTCTGGCTGCATCGAAGGCGAGGCCAGGCACGAGAATGACGTCGATCTGCGTATGGTCGGTATAAGTCTCGCCTACCGGTTCCATGATATGGAAGGCCCCTTCGCAGAGGTCATGAATGTCCGTATAGCGGCGCAGTTCCATGGTTTCGCTGTCAATCACCTTAGGTAGCAGAACGGTCTTACCTTCGGCCACCAGATCGTCAAGTAATGGACGGATATCCACCTCGTCTGGCAAAGGAAAATAGGCCACGACGGTCTGTGCATCCTTTACCCGATCTTTCAGGCGGGCGACAATAGGAAGCGACAGTTCTTCCAGTTGTTGCAGGGAGAACTGTCGCTTGATCTGGCGCATCTGCTGCCTGAGTTCGCTCTTACGCATGAGCCACTAAGTTTGCCGTGACATGGGTACCGCGATAGTCGAAGGCTTTTGCCACCTTCTTGGGCTGTCCGGTATTCTCCGGCTGCGGGAAGGCCTTGCCCTCGTCAAAGAGTCGGAGAGACTGGATGATAGCGGGGTCATCCTGATTAAGATACTCCGTCCAAGCCTGCTCGTCGAGTATGTTATAGATGATGCGGCTATTCAGATAACGCTCCAAGAGTTTATGCGACTTCTGTATCATCAGGTTACGACGCTTCAGACCGTTCTTGTCGCCAAAGGTGGCAAACTTATCCACGATATTCTGTCGCTTCAGGTAGGCCTCCAACTGCTTACCGTCCTTCATCTCCTTGAGTTTCGTACGGTTCTCGTCGGTATATTGATAGGCATACTGGACAATAAGTCCACTCATGGATGCTTCCTTATAATACGAGGTCATGCCCAGCGTATCCTCCGGCACGAAGATGTCAGGCGTGATACCGCCACCGCCATAGACGACACGTCCGTTACTTGTATGATACTCCGGTCCGGTGTGCTTGATGCTGTCCTGCGAGAAGAATTCGCCGTGCTGATAGCGGCTAAGCAGGTCTTCCTCGTACTCGCGGTCGGCTCCGGAGGTATAGGGTTTCTGGATGCAGCGGCCCGAAGGACTGTAGTAGCGGGCAATGGTGAGGCGCATCATGGAGTGGTCGGAGAACTCTATCGGCTGCTGCACCAGGCCCTTGCCAAAGGAGCGACGCCCGATGATGGTTCCTCGGTCGTTGTCCTGAATGGCACCGGCCAGAATCTCAGAAGCCGAGGCAGAACCTTCATCTATCAGTACCACGAGAGGCAGGGTCTGATAGGAGCCGCGCCCGTCGCTGCGGTATTCCTGACGGGGCGACTTACGGCCCTGAGTATAGACAATCAGTTTACCCCTCGACAGAAATTCGTTGGCGATCTGCACGGCCGAGGCGAGATAACCGCCCGTGTTGCTGCGCAGGTCGATGACCAGATTGGAAAATCCTTGCTGGGAGAGTTTAGCGAGTGCTATCAGCATTTCAGGATAGGTGTTCTCACCGAAGTTCTTGATCTTGATATAGCCTGTCTCCTCATTAATCATATAGCAGGCCGTCACACTCTTGGTGGGTATTTCACCACGGGTCACAGTCACATGGCGCACCTTTTTCTCACCGTAGCGTATGATGCCCAGTTTCACCTTTGTGTCCTTAGGTCCCTTCAGACGGTGCATAGCTTCCTCGTTGGTAACCTTCTTACCGACGAAGACAGAGTCATCGACCTCTACGATCTTGTCGCCAGCCACCAGGCCTGCCCGTTCGGCAGGGCCATTACTGATGACATTCTGCACGCGGATGGTGTCCTGACGGATAGTAAACTCGATGCCTACGCCCGAGAAAGAGCCTTTCAGGTCGTCATTAGCAATCTGCACATCCTTCGCTGCAATGTAGGTGGAGTGCGGGTCTAGTTCTGAGAGGATCTGCGGCATGGCCTTCTCCACCAGATCGTTCATATCGACGGTATCCACGTACATATCGTTGACGTAGTGGAGCAGGTTGTTAAGTTTACTGCCGTTGGAATTGATGATGCTCAGCCGGTTGCCTGAGAAATGATTGGCATAGAAGGTGCCCACCAGTATGCCGAGTACAACACACAGGGCCATCCAGAGCGGAGCAAAACGGATTGACTTATGATTCATATTACTTCGTTAACTTCTTAATTACTCAACTTCTAAATAAATGACCTCGATGCCGGCACGCTCCAAGAGATCAATGCCGTCGGTGAGGCGGTATTTCTCGCCATAGACCACCCGTTTGAACCCTGCCTGAATGATGAGTTTGGCACACTCGATACAGGGCGAGGCGGTGATATAGATGGTGGCACCGTCGCTATTGTTGTTCGAACGGGCCAGTTTGGTGATGGCGTTCGCCTCAGCATGGAGCACGTAAGGCTTAGTCACATTGTTATCGTCTTCGCAGATATTCTCGAAGCCACTGGGCGTACCGTTATAGCCGTCACTGATGATCATCTTGTCCTTGACCACCAGTGCTCCCACCTGCCGACGCTGGCAGTAGGAATTTTCTGCCCATATACGCGCCATCCTCAGATAGCGTTCATCCAGTTTTCTTTGTTTTGATTCCATTGCGTTTCAATAATGCATCAATTGTGGGCTCACTGCCTTTGAATCGTTTATATAAGACCATCGGGTTTTCCGTACCGCCCTTCGAGAGGATGTTGTCACGGAAACGTCGTGCTATCGTCTGGTTGAAGATGCCGTGCTTCTTGAATACGGCGAAGGCGTCGGCCTCAAGCACCTCCGCCCATTTGTAACTATAGTAGCCTGCGGCATAGCCACCGGCCATAATATGCGAGAACTGCACGGTCATGCAGGTGTCGGGCAACTGCTTTGTCACCATAGCCTTCTGCCAGGCTTTTTTCTCGAAGGGGATAATATCATCGGTGAACTCATCTTTCCTAGTGTAATAGGCCATGTCGAGCAGACCGAAACTGACCTGTCGCAGACAGGCGTATGCCACATTGTAGTTACGGCTCCTGCGGATGCGGGCAATCAGTTCATCGGGGATGGGTTCGCCCGTCTGATAGTGGAAGGCGAAGGTGCGGAGGAACTCCTTTTCGATAGCGAAGTTCTCCATGAACTGCGAGGGCAGTTCCACGAAGTCCCACCAGACACTGGTGCCGCTGAGGCTCTCGAAACGGGTGTTGGCGAACATGCCGTGCAGGGAGTGCCCGAACTCGTGCAGGAAAGTCTCCACCTCGCCCAGTGTCAACAGGGCCGGCTTCTCTTCCGTAGGCTTAGTGAGGTTCATCACCACACTGACATGAGGTCTGATATTCTTGCAGTTGTCAGGACCGAAGGGCTTCTTCGTGTCGATGCGCTCCTTCCACTGACTCTGGTATTCCGTCATCCAGGCGCCGCCCTGCTTACCCTTACGGGGATGGAAATCGGCATAAAAGACTGCCAGATACTCTCCGTTCTCGTCAAACACCTCGTAGGCCTTCACATCAGGATGATAGACGGGGATGTCCTTGTTCTCCTTGAAAATGATGCCATAGAGGCGGTTGGCCAGTCCGAACACGCCATCGATGACCTTCGACAATTCGAAATAGGGCCTCAGCATCTCAGCGTCGATATTGTATTTTTGCAACTGGAGTTTGTGTGAATAGAAACCGAAGTCCCAAGGTTTCAGTTCGAAGTCCCTGCCCTCCGTTTTCTTGGCCAGTTTCTCAATGGCAGCAACCTCTTTGATGGCGGTGGACTTATAGGCTACAATCAGGTCGTTGAGCAGTTTATAGACATTGCGGACGTTGCCTGCCATACGGTGTTTCAACACGTAATCGGCATAGGTCTTATGTCCCAGCAACTGTGCCAGTTCACGACGCAGGTTGATAAGTCGCTTGCAGATTTCCAGATTATTCTCCTCGTTGTCGTGGATACACTCCGTATTCTTGGCCATATACATCTGCTGACGGAGTTCACGCCGGCTGCTGTAGGTCATGAAAGGCGAATATGAGGGGGTATCAAGGGTGAACACCCATCCATCCATTCCCTGTTCCTTCGCAGCGAGTGCAGCCGCCTCACGGGCTGAATCAGGCAGTCCGTCGAGTTGTGCCTCGTCTGTAATATGGAGGGTAAAGGCCTTGTTCTCCTTCAACAGGTTCTGTGAAAACTGCAACCCAAGGATAGATGCCTCTTCCGTCAACTGGCGCAGGCGTTCCTTGCCAGCAGCATCCAGGAGTGCACCACTCCGCACAAAACCGTCGTAACAGTTGTCGAGCAGCATTTTTTCTTCCGGTGTCAGTTTCCGGTGGTGTCGATGTACATACTTGATACGCTCAAATAACTTCTCGTTGAGCCGGATGTCATTGGCATGCTTCGTCAGGATGGGACTCATCTTCTGGGCCAAGGCATCCATATCGTCGTTGGTCTCTGCCGACAGCAGATTGAAGAAGATAGTACTGACACGACCCAGCAGGTCGTAATAGCCCTCGCCGTCCTTCTCATCATCCACGCTGATAATAGTGTTGTCGAAGGTGGGTTTTGCAGGATTGTTTATAATCTTCTCTATCTGTTCGTTGTCACGGCGGATACCCTCCATGAAGGCTTCTTCGTAGTCTTCCAGACGGATACGGTCAAAGGGCGCCGTGTCGTGCGGCGTATTGTATTTCTCGAAAAAGGGGTTGAGTCTTTTCTCTTCACTCATAACATACTTTACTTTTCAGCGTGCAAAAATACAAATAATTTCTGATTCCCAAAAGGTTTTACGCATTAAAAAAGTTGAAAGCCGCTCTCTACGACATGAGAATACGCTCCAGTAAGGGGATTTCAATACGGCCTCGGTGCAATATGATCAGTCCGTCTGCCTGCATCTCGTTCAATACACGACTTACATTCAAACGACTATCGTTCAATTCGCCAGCCAATTGGTTCATCAGGATATGGAACATCTTAGGACCTGCAGGATAGACACTGTGTTGGACAAAGAACCTGATCAGCCGTTCACGAAGCGACTGGGGATAATGGCGCCAGTACTGGCGGGCCAGTTTCTGGGTCTGGGTGGCAAAGATATTGAGGAGATTCAGCCGGAACACTAGGAAATCTTCGGAGAGTCGGACCACCTCGTCTTTCCCTATGGTGATGAAGTTGGTATCCGTCTGAGCCAAAATGGTTTGTGTATAACGCTGCTGGTAGCCGAAGATGGCTTCCGGCTGGAGAATATACGGCGCCTGCATCTGTTCGATGACGGTATAGGAGTGATCGTCGGAACGGCTCTCTACGCGAATGGTGCCATTGATCAGGAAATATAGGTGGGTACAGGCGGCACCCTCCTTGACCACAGTCTTTCCCTGCTGTACCTTGACAAAGCCGAAGCGGGTATGCCCCGCCACTAGTTCGAGGTCATCGCGGCTCATACCCTGAAACAGGGAGAACTGGAGCAGTTTGTCGTATATCTGCAGGGTTGCCATCGTCTCTCTCCTACTCTACAATCTTTTCTTTCAACGAAGGCGAGAACCATACCGCCATCTCTCCGCGTTCGTCGCTGTATATGAAATAAGCCATCAGTTCCGGATGCCTTTCCAACAATTTCCGGGCCTGATCGATACCCATCACCATAAACGAAGTGGCGTAGGCATCGGCGGTGGTGCAGTCATTGGCCAGCACGGTAGCTGACAACAGGCTGTGCTGCACAGGATAGCCCGTTTTTGGATCGATTGTATGGGCAAACTTCTTGCCACCTTTATAATAAAATCTGCGATAGTTGCCACTGGTAGCCATCGCCTTATCGGTCACATTGAGTATTGTCTGTATCTCGCCACTTACCGAGAGGGAGTCGTCGGTAGGCTTTGTCACACCGATCTTCCACGGCAGGCGCTGGGCATTCACGCCACTGGTCACAATCTCACCACCGATTTCCACCATGAAGTTCTTCACACCGCGATGACGGAGATAGTTGGCGATGACATCAGTACCATAGCCTTTGGCTATCGCAGAGCAGTCGAGCATCATCCTCGGGTCTTGTTTGTTGATTCTCCCATCCACCAGTGAGACCTTCTTGTAGCCCACTATCTGGCGGAGACTATCCACCTGCTGACGAGTAGGTTCAATGCCGTTCTTGAAGCCGAAGCCCCAGGCATTCACCAGCGGGGCCACCGTGATATCGAAGGCGCCCTCCGTATCCTCAGATACAGCCATTGCCTTTTTGAATACCGTCAGAAACATCTCATCGAGTTTGACTTCTTTGTTTTGGTTGACAGCAGTGATGATACTCTGCTCATTGAATGGCGAAAGGGAATGATCTACCTTCTGTAACTCGGCCATAATGCCTTCGTTCAAATCAGAGTCACACTGGTAGGTCAGATTATAAACCGTTCCGAAAACCAGACCTGTATTTTTCTGGTAAGGCATGTTCTGCTGCTGACGGATAATCAGCACTGTGCCTATAATCAGAAGCAACAGGAAAGGCAGTTGCCAGATCAGTTTCTTCTTGTTCATATATCAATTATTACATTGAATGTGCCATCAAGGCGGGTGTCTTCCTCAAGACCATAGCCTGGCACATACCAGGTACGTCCCATGATACCGTCCTTATGTGCGATACGACGCTTGTACCTGACGCTCCATCCCAAGTGCAACGGACCGAAAATCTTCGCATCTACACCCAGCACGGCCTCTAACCAGTGGTAATTGCAAGGCTCATCCTTCACGCCAAAGGGCGTATCCCACTTCCAATACGGATCAACGAGGTCCTTACAGTCAATATCCACCTTATATGAAGTGAATGCATAGCGCAGACCGCCATATAGGCGATACGGCCCATGCTTATCTCTCAGCAGATTCTTGTCGATACCGATACGGAAGTACGGTGCCTGCGTCTTATAGGAAATATTCGTCACTTCGTCCGTCTCATGGTTGGCCTTGCCGTAACCGATCTCCACAATCGGAAACCATTCGTCGTGTATGTTCAGCCGGAACGCCCCCTCATATGCCCCGTGATCGGACAACTGCATCATGGCAACACTCACTAAGTCAAAGGAGACAGCGAAGCCACGGAACGTCGGGATGGAGTCCTTCTGCAACGAGAAGAACTTCCACTGAGCCGAAGCACCTGCCGCCGACATCAGCAACAGCAGACTAATCGTCGCTCTTCGGAACGAGACGGAAATGGATGGTCGTCTGGTCATAAGTTACTGATCTGTTTAGAAGTATAAGTGAGTCCATGGCATGACGGGTATATTGTACATCGGTGATTTCGTGAAAGAATGATGCATTACAATCGACGGATTCGAAATGAGGGATATCGTCTTTCTTCATCCAGACCGTGTCAACCACCGTCGTATCCTTGTTCTTAAAGCGGAAAAAGAGCACATCTTCTGGATGGGAATAACTGGCAGGAAGACTGAATTCCGACTTGCCAGACAGCCTATTGAGTACCACAATCTCTCCGCTTTTCTGTATGGATATGATTGTCAGGGAATCGGTGAGCGTCAGAGCCTTCCCCGCCTTATCACGGATCACATACTGCACAGAGATGGTGCTCAGCAACGGACAGTCAATGGTAGAACAAGATGCCAGCCATACAACAATGCAGAAAAAGAGCAGCAGTTTTCTCATATCGTTTCCTCGATTTGGTAGTCATTGCGACCACTCGACGAACGACTCACCAAGTCGGCCACAAAACCCGTCAGGAACAACTGCGTACCGATGATCATCATCGTCAGGGCGATATAGAAATAGGGAGAATCTGTCACTAAGCGCTGCGGGATATGGTTATAGAGGCACCAGAGTTTGTCGGCGCCGATGCAGGCCGCTGCAACAAAGCCTACGAAGAACATCAGTGTGCCGAGGAATCCGAACACATGCATCGGCTTCTTGCCGAAAGTGCTCAGAAACCAGAGCGTCAGCAGGTCGAGGTAGCCGTTCACGAAGCGGTTCAGTCCCATGAACTTCGACGAGCCGTACTTACGGGCCTGATGCTGTACAACCTTCTCACCGATCTTGTTGAAGCCGGCATTCTTGGCCAGATAGGGAATGTATCGATGCATCTCGCCATAGACCTCAATATTTTTCACCACTGCCTTGCGATAGGCTTTCAGTCCGCAATTGAAGTCGTGCAGGTTCTTGATGCCGCTCACCTTACGGGCTGTAGCATTGAAGAGTTTCGTGGGCAGCGTCTTCGACAATGGATCGTAGCGTTTTTGCTTATAGCCACTCACCAAATCGTAGCCCTCTTCTTTGATCATCATATAGAGTCCGGGAATCTCGTCGGGCGAATCCTGCAGGTCGGCATCCATCGTGATTACCACATCGCCCTGCGCCTGTTCAAAGCCACAGTAAAGTGCAGGACTTTTGCCATAGTTACGACGGAACTTGATGCCTTTCACCACATCAGGTTGCTTCTGGTTCAGTTCGTTGATGATCTCCCACGAGCGGTCCGTAGAACCGTCATTGATGAAGATGACCTCATAACTAAAGCCATTCTCCTTCATCACCCGCTCTATCCACTCGTAGAGTTCCGGTATCGATTCCTCCTCATTAAACAGAGGTATAACCACTGATATATCCATATCTTATTTTACTATTCAATTCTTCACTTTTCACTTCTTCACCACGCTGCGCTGCATCACCAGACTGATGGGGATGCCTAAGATAAAGCCCATGCATATGTTGATGGTCAACATGTTCAATGCATAGTCTATCGGACGGATATTAGCCATCTCATGCAGACTTTCATCGACCATCTGCTGCATACCATACTGCTGTAGCATCGCCTTTCCCTCCTCAGAGGTGACCATCTTGGAGAACTGACTCAGTAGGAAGCCATTGTCCATGAATGCGAAGTAGAGATACTGCACCACTGCGAAAAGGATGCCCCCATAGAAGAATACCAATATTGTATAGGCGTAGCCACGACGGAATGAAATCAGTCCCTCGCGCCCATAGTCACGGAACTTAGCCAGACGCTTACCTACAAAGAAGGGGACGTAGAACAACAGCAAGACCGCCGCCAACCCTAACATCTGGTTTGACACACCTATTATATAAAATAAGAAGACCACTACCAGGAGCAGGGCGAGCAGAGCGCCGTCCTGACGGGCGAAAGCCTTCAACTGTATATATTCTGCAGGAGTCATCATTTAACACTTAATGCTTATCGGGTGCAAAATTACGCAATTTCCCGCACATAACGTGTGCTTTGCCTCAAAAAATCGTTAAAAAAGGGAAACTTTTCACTTTTCACTTTTCACTTTTCACTTTTTTATCGTACCTTTGCACCCGCTTTTGGGCAAATCGCTCTTTTATACACGGGTAAGTCCTGTACGGCCAGCTCCCTTTGAATCCCCCAGGGTGGGAACGCAGCAAGGGTATTAGGTTGTAGCGGCGCGATACAGTCAGCTTACCCACCCGCCTCTTTAGCTCAGTTGGCCAGAGCACGTGATTTGTAATCTCGGGGTCGTTGGTTCGAATCCGACAAGAGGCTCTACCGGAGGATCGGCGAAAGCCAATCCTTTTTTGGTTCAAAATTCAGGATTGGCAATTGCCAATCCTTTTTTTCGTGCTGGCTTGCCCGTCTCTGTGAGGGGGATTCGATCAACATGAAGATAGACGCGAGGCTGATGGTACTTGGGAAGAATGCACTCACAGACCTGACGCACTTCTTCTATCAGACCTTCTGTCAGCAACACGACCACCTCACCAAACTTATCGTCCTGTCGCTTTGTAATCAGATACGGTTCGTACAAATGAGGACGCAACTGCCGTTCCACCTCCTCTGTCTGGATCTTGATGCCACCAGAACAGATGACATTATCCTTCCGCCCCTTTACCCGGAAAGTGCCATCTGGGTGCAACTCAGCGATATCATTAGTGACGAGGGTTGTGGCACACACCTCTGGGGCATCTATTACCAGACAGCCATCATCATTCAGACAAACCTTTACGGAAGGGAATGGCGTGTACCACTCAGAGGCATCTTGGCCGTTCAATCGGCGAAGAGCGATATGGGAAAGTGTTTCTGTCATCCCATAGGTGCTCCAGACGGCATTCGGAAAATCTTTCAATGAATTAGCGAGACTATCGTCAATAGCCCCGCCTCCGATAATCAGATGTCTGATCTGCATTAACCGTTCCCTCTCTTCAGCCACCTGTAAAGAATTATACATCTGTAAAGGCACCATCGCCGCAAAAGTAACATCCTGTGCCACCGCTAACGGATGTCCGGACGGCTCGACAGTAATCAATCTCAGTCCCCGTTCAATCGCACGTACCACCATCATCTTCCCCGCTATATAGTCAAGCGACATACAGAGCAGGGCGGTGTCATCCTTCTTTAGTCCCAGAAAGTCATTGGTACGACGGGCAGAGGCCAACATCCTACGTTTCTCTACCCACATCGGCTTAGGCTCTCCCGTACTACCACTGGTATGCACCAACACCGTTTCTGAAGCGTTATTCCACTCTTCAAGGAATGCCTCTAGTGTCATCCTTTTACTTTCCAAAGTTTATCTCCTCGGATCTCCAAACCCATATCGACATTGTCTGTAAAAAGTTGTCCTGTGCCTAATCCCTGTGGCATTCGGATATTGTCGCCATAGACCTCTGCGGCGAACTGGGCAATGGCGTTCAGGCCGATATTACTCTCAAGGGCCGAGGTTATCCACGAACCGATGCTTTGTTCCCTGGCTACAGAAATCCACTCCCTGCACCCCAACATACCTCCATGTAATGAGGGTTTCAGGATAATGTATCTTGGTTTGATAACATTCAACATGTGGCGCTTCATCTCAGGGTCGTTAATGCCAATCAATTCCTCATCAAGGGCGATAGGCAGGGGCGACTCACGGCAGAGTTCCGCCATATAAGCCCATTGTCCAGCCTTGATGGGCTGTTCGATACTGTGGATGGCATATTGAGAAAGAAGTTCAAGTTTGTAAAGTGCCTCCTCATATAGGAAGGCCCCGTTGGCATCCAAGCGCAGTTCCACCTCGTGGAAACCGAACCGTTCCCGGATGCGCTTCACGAGGTCGAGTTCCTGGTCGAAGTCGATAGCCCCTATCTTCAGTTTCACGCAACGGAAACCCTGTTCCAGTTTTTGTTCCATGCGCTGGAGCATCTCCTCGTAACTCCCCATCCACACCAGTCCGTTGATGGGTATCCCCACTTCGCCTCGACTAAAGGCTGTATCGAAGAGTCTGTCGCCTCGATTAAGATTCTGTAGAGCCGTTTCAAGACCGAAGAGCATCGAAGGATAGTCTCTTAGTGTCTCGTAATCAATCTGTTCCTTCTGACTGAAGTCCGAGCACACCTTATTTAATATACCAGCATATGCCTCATCGCCCATGGCATCACAACTGAGGTCAGGCAAGGGGGCACACTCTCCCACACCCTCATGCTGACCATCCAACAGATGAATCAGCCAGATCTTCCTGGTGGTATAGACCCCTCGCGACGTACCCGCAGGCTGCTTGAAGTGGAGCAGGCGCTCCTCTATACGATAGTCCATCCTTATGGCAATTTGGGATATTTCTTAAAGTCGGGCTTCCGTTTCTCGAGGAAGGCCTTGCCTCCTTCCTGCGCCTCGTCGAGGAAATAATAGAGCATCGTGCAGTCGCCCGCCAGTTCCTGAATACCAGCCTGTCCGTCGAGTTCGGCATTTAATCCGGCCTTGATCATCCGGAGTGCCAACGGCGAACGTTCCATCATTGTCTCAGCCCACACCACACACTCGTCTTCGAGTCTTTCAATAGGTACCACCTTGTTCACCATACCCATCTGCTCGGCCTCCTTCGCCGTATATTGGCGACAGAGGAACCAAATTTCACGAGCCTTCTTTTGTCCTACGATACGGGCCAGATACGAAGAGCCGAAGCCTGCATCAAACGAGCCCACCTTGGGTCCCGTCTGTCCAAAGATGGCGTTCTCCGAAGCAATTGTTAGGTCGCAGACCAGATGGAGTACATGTCCACCCCCGATGGCATAGCCGTTCACCATGGCAATGACGGGTTTTGGCAGACGACGAATCTGCATCTGCACATCGAGCACAGAGAGACGGGGTACACCTTCCTCATCTACATAACCACCTCGCCCCTTCACATGCATGTCACCGCCCGAACAGAAGGCATGTTTCACATCGGCAAGCGTTTTCCCCTCAGGTATTTCCGACATGGCACCAGTCAGTAGCACCACACTGATATCCTGCAACTCGCGACACTGTGCAAAGGCTTGTGACAACTCCCATGTTGTCTTCGGCGTAAAGGCATTGCGGTAGTGCGGACGGTTGATCGTAATCTTCGCAATCCCATTATACTCCTCGAAGAGAATCTCCTCGAACTCCCTAATCGTCTTCCATTGTCTCTTTTCCATAATGCTTATACCTTATATATTAGGATGCAAAGATACTAAAAAGAAGTGATATGTGAGAAGTGAAAAGTGAAAAAATTGTTGTCGCCATCTTATTTTTTTCTTAAATCTTTACTCTTAATTCTTATTTTCTTCGTATCTTTGCAGGCAGATAAACGAATCAAATTATGAACATCACAGAAAAGGAAGGCATCACTGATGCAAGGCAACTGGGCATGCCCAAGTACATCATCTTAGGTATCCAACATTTATTCGCCATGTTCGGGGCTACCATATTGGTGCCCGTATTGACAGGTCTCTCCGTGTCGTCAACCCTACTATTTGCAGGTATCGGCACACTGGTATTCCACTTTGTGAGCAAACTGCAGGTGCCTGCCTTCCTCGGTTCCTCGTTTGCTTTCTTAGGAGGCTATTTGTCTGTGAAATCATTGGGCGTTGATCAGGGTATGACCGAGACGCTGGCCTTAGACTACGCCTGTATTGGTGTATTCTGCGCCGGACTGTGCTATTTCATAATGGCAGGCCTCATCAAATCGTTCGGATTAGAGAAGATTCTGCATTTCTTTCCGCCGTTGGTCACTGGTCCTATGATTATTGCTATCGGATTGGTACTCTCGGGCAGTGCTATACAGAACTGCACCACTAACGGACTGCTGGCTATTGTGGCTTTGGTGACAGTCATCACTGCCAGTGTATGGGGTAAGGGTATCATCAAGATCATCCCCATTCTGTTGGGCGTACTGGTCAGTTACACGCTGGCCGCCGTATTGGGTGAAGTGGATTTTTCGGCGTTAGGCGAGGCAGCATGGATCGGGCTACCTTTCAGCCGTGAGCAGACTGTACTGGCTGTCTTTGATGACATAGACACCACTTTCCTCATCTCTACCATCATCGCTATCCTGCCGATAGCCATTGCAACCATTATGGAGCACATCGGTGACATGTGTGCCATCTCCTCCACTGTAGGGAAAGACTTTCTGAAGGAGCCTGGTCTGCACCGCACGTTGATGGGTGACGGTCTGGCCACCGCATTGGCTTCACTTTTTGGAGCGCCGGCCAATACCACTTACGGCGAGAATACCGGTGTACTGAACCTTACGAAGGTCTTCGACCCTGCAGTCATCCGTCTGGCCGCCATCTTCGCCATTCTGCTCTCCTTCTGTCCCAAGTTTGCCTGTCTCATCGGCTTGATGCCCGCTGCTACCATCGGTGGTGTAAGTCTGATTCTCTATGGCATGATTTCTGCCGTTGGTGTGCGTAATCTTGTGGAGGACAGTGTCGACCTAAACTCTTCACGTAATGTCTTTGTGGCGGCCTCTATCCTGGTCATCGCCATCGGAGTGAAATACGGTGCCGACGATAATGTGAGCATTGGCCCCATCCATTTCTCCGGACTGGCTCTCGCTGCCCTTGTAGGTGTAACGCTCAACGCCATCCTACCCGGTAAGTTAGGCATGAAGATCAAGAGTGTGCACGGCAAGGACAAACCCCAGCAATGAAGTTATACCTGTGAGATTATGTTACAAATCCGCTGTAAGAACAACAATGTGACGAAGAGTTTCCCTGAGGGGACCTCGCTGCTCGACGTGTATCAGGAATTTGCCAACGACATCCAGTTGCCTTACCCAGTCGTATCAGCCAGAGTAAATAACACCTCGCAGGGACTGAAGTTCAGACTGTTTCAAAATCGTGACGTAGAGTTTCTGGATGCCCGTGAGGGATCAGGCCACCGTGTATATGTGCGCTCATTGAGTTTCCTGCTCTACAAGGCCACGCAGGATGTTTTTCCTGGGTCGAAGTTGTTTATCGAGCACTCGCTAAGCAGGGGCTATTACTGTAACCTAAAGAAGAAAGGCAATGAGCCGCTGACGGATGACGATGTAGAGCATATCAGGAATCGGATGCAAGAGATTGTTGATCTCGACATGCCTTTCCGTCGTACGGAGGCCACCAACGAAGAGGCCATTCGCGTGTTCTCGGAACGGGGGTTTTCTGACAAGGTAAAGCTTTTGGAGACCAGTGGACAGATATACAGCGACTACTACACACTGGGCGACACCGTAGATTATTACTACGGACCGCTGGTACCTAGTGCAGGTTATCTGCAGGTATGGGGACTGGAACGCTACGAGGACGGACTATTGCTACGGGTACCAGACTGGTATAACCCGCTGAAGGTGGCTGAGAAAATGCCCCAACCCAAGACCTTCGAAATGTTTGCAGAGAAGACCCGCTGGGACATCATCATGCGTCTCTCGAATGCGGGCGACGTGAACAAGGCCGTTATGCGGGGACATGCCTCAGAACTGATACAGGTGTCGGAGGCCCTGCAAGAGAAGAAGATAGTACAGATTGCAGAAGAGATAGACCATCGGTTCCATCGTGAAAAAGATCCAGTAAGACTAGTGCTCATTACAGGACCGTCGAGTTCAGGTAAGACAACTTTCTGTAAACGACTCTCAATCCAGTTGTTGGCTTGCGGACTGCGACCCGTATCGTTCTCGACAGATGACTATTTCGTGAACCGTGTCGATACCCCGAAGTTGCCAAACGGCGACTATGACTTCGATAATATCGAGACTGTAGAATACGCATTGCTCGAAGATCATCTGCTAAGATTGATGAATGGTGAACGCGTGGAGATTCCTGAGTATAACTTTGTGACGGGCAAACGGGAGTATAATGGAAAGAAACTGAAGTTAGGCAGCGACACGGTACTCATCATCGAGGGTATCCACGCGCTGAACCCATTGCTGACAAAGAAGATTCCAGACAGTCTGAAATACAAGGTTTTTATCTCCGCATTGACGAGTATCTCGCTCGACGATCACAACTGGATTCCTACCCGTGACAACCGTCTGCTGCGCCGTATCATCCGCGACTACAATAAAGGGGCCTTTACGGCTCAACAGACCATCGCCCAGTGGAAGAATGTTTTAGAGTCTGAAGACCAATGGATATCTCCCTTCCAAGAGACTGCTGACGTGATGTTCAACTCGGCTCTTAACATCGAGTTTGCCGTACTGAGACCCCATGCAGAGATTATCCTTGCCTCTGTACCCAAGAACTGTCCAGAATACTCCGATGCCCACCGTCTGCTGAAATTTATCCGTTACTTCATCCCCATTAGCGATACAGAGATACCACCCACGTCAATCATGCGTGAGTTCGTAGGAGGCTCAAGTTTCAAATATCCGAGATAAAGAAAGAGGCATCAGTTGGTGCCTCTTTCGCGTAGTTTTTGGTAATAGTCGCGGAAAACCCTTTCATCCTCGGCGGAATCGGTGAAGATCTCTAATAGTACGGGACGTTCACTTTCTATATATAATAAGGTGTCGATGCCCTGCTGCATTTGTTCCATGTTCTCCGCCTTAAGATAGGTGATGTTGTTCTGTTGGCAAATACCTTCGGCAGAGGTATGGTGCTCTCCAGCTACAAATTGGTCGCGGGCAGGACTCTTTTCCAAGCCTTTCAGCAAATTAAAAATGCCGCCCTTGCCGTTGTTAAGCAGCAGGATGCGGAGATTGCCGCGCAGATTCTGGTTCCACAAGGCGTTCTGGTCATAGAAAAAACTCAGGTCGCCAATGACACAGAAGACTGTCTCGTCTGTAATACAGGAGAAGCCTGCTGCTGTGGAGAGGGAGCCCTCGATACCATTCACGCCCCGATTACAATAGACATAGTGGCGGGCATAGATGTTCGCCAAACGGATAGCAGTGCTATTCGCATAATGAAAAGTGATATGTGAAAAGTGAAGGGCTTTTGCCTCGAAGTACTTCACCGCTGCCATTTGGGAATAGGCTGGCTCGTAAGATTCTGCCATCTGTTGCACATCGTCCAATAATCGTTGCCATTTCTCGACAAAAGGATGGGGTTGCTGTTCCAGATTGAAACGGATCATATCGGCCACAACCTTAGCATCACCCTGAATGACATGTGTCAGATTCATAAACGTATCATTCACCTCACCCGTTTCATTGACGGACCATGTCTTTTTGGCCTTTCTCAAAAAATGTTTCAGGCGCTTACTGACGATTGAACCACCTGTATATAGTACGAAGTCAGGAACATAGTCCTCAGTATCCCCCACGAGATAGACGGCTTCGTCAAGATGAGGATTCATGGGTTGTCCTTCTATCAGCATGGGACGCTTAGCCTGCATGAACATACGGCAGACATGAGTGAGGGTGGTATTAGAGATATCGGCAGGCCGGAGTTCAATCTTACGCTCCATTGGCAACTGCTCTACAGAGAAATCAAAAAGCGGCTCAGAAATGGGGACATTGATGTGAACAGGAACATTTCTGACTATCAAAGCCTCGTTGACAAGGCGATTACAATACCAACGAGATTCTGTATCGTAAGGCTCTGGCAGGGATACCGCCTTTTTCACAAATCGCCCGAGGGCATCGGGCTGTGGAAGGGTCTGTCCGTCCAACTGGTCTATCCATGCCTGAGGACGGTCAGCAGAAATCACCACCAAAGGAATATGTTGGTAGTAAGCCTCAGCAACAGCAGGCGCAAGATTGAGCAAGGCCGTTCCACTGGTAACACAAACGGCTACTGGCTGCTGTAAGCACTGGCTCATACCCAAGGCATAGAAACCTGCACTGCGTTCATCCGTCACAGGATAGCACTCAATATCAGGACACTCATTGAAGTTATGCACAATGGGAGAATTTCGACTCCCAGGGCAACAAACGGCATGCTTCACGCCATGCGCCACCAACAAAGCCGTCAGGATATTTACATTTTCTTTATTGCTATACATCTTCGCATGGTTTCAAGTTTCGCCTCCGTTTCCTGCCATTCCTGTTCCTCAGTACTGTCCTTCAATAGACCTCCTCCAGCATAGAGATGATAATGACTGCCATCGATATTCATACTGCGAAGCGTCACGTAGAGATGGGTATCGCCCGACGGATCAAGCATCCCCATGAATCCACTATAATAACGACGGGGGGTATGTTCATTCCGGATAATGAATTGAAATGCCTCACGCTTCGGCAGGCCGCAGACGGCAGGGGTGGGATGAAGCGCATGAAGCAAATCGCCTAGATGCTGACTGTCGGGCAACGAGAAGGCGAAGTCGCTCCGCAGATGGACAAGGTTGGCAGCGCGCACGGTACGAGGGCCTTCCTCGTGGAAATCACCAGTAAACTGCTCCAGACATTCTGCTATATAGGTGGCGACGATGCGCTGTTCTTGTATATCCTTGGTAGGCCAACAGACGGTCTCCCCCTCACCCACAAGTTGATCGCCTGCCAACCTCATCGTCCCAGCCAGGGCGATAGTGCGCCAGTCCGACCCTCCACCATCCAGCAATATCTCAGGTGTAGCAGTCAACCAGCAACCACTCTTCTCTGTCTCGACTAAAGCGATAAACATTCTGGGATAAAGCGCACAAGCCCGATGGAAGAGTTGTATCGGGGTGACTGGCACTTCGAATTCTTCATCGACACAACGAGCCAAAACAATCTTACGAAAGACGCCTGCCTCAAGTTGGGCATGATAATTGGCGAAATCAATGGTATAGGTCGTTGACGGGGATTGAGGAGTCGACAGAACGGGCAGGCAAGTATTACAATGACCATCTCCAACGCCAATCTTCTCCACTTTATCTGGACGAATGAGCAAGATAGGCTGTTGCTCTTTCACCTCAAATGGAGCAACAACAAACCCTCGTTTGCCGTTGAGTTCCGAACAAAAAAGATATTCGGCAGGCTCACCTTCTGTCTGCTGAATCAGCGTCGCATAATCAGCATGCGGCAAACGATAGATGGCATAAGACATTATTTCTTCTGCTTAATAATATAATTGGTAACACGGACATTCGAGATCAAGTCACCCGATGAGTCCTTGATATCAACATTCCAAACATGAAGAGTTGTGCCTTGATGCAACAGATGGGCATATGCCGTCACAGTATCGCCCTCGGCCACAGCCTTCACATGAGAACCACTCACCTCGATGCCCACACAAGCACATCCCGGACAGAGGGCAGAGGAACCAACGCCTGCTACATTCTCTGCCAATGCCAGTGAAGCACCGCCACTCAAGAACCCAAAAGGCTGACGATTACGCTCATCGACCTGCATACGGGCCAAACAAGTATCGTCCTCGGGTGTGGAGATAAACTCCATCCCGAGGGCGGTACTCAAATTGGGCTTTGCGTTGATAATCTCGTTGATTCTCTCTACATCCATTCTATTTAAACAATGAATATTCAGGGACCTCCCAAGCCAAGGCACTTGCTCCCAGTGCATCGCGCTCACGATCGTCGAGTTTCGACAACAATAGTTTCACATGACCTCGCATATTCGGGAACACATGTGCCTCGAACGAATCATAGGTAGGATCGAGCAGCCAATGTCCTGCATGGGAGATACCGCCCGTCAGGATAATTGCCTCGGGATTGATGATCGAGGCATAATTGGCCAGTCCAATGCCTAACATATAGCCCGTCTTACGATAGACTTCAATGGCCATCTCATCACCTTTGTCACAGCACTCGGAGATAGTTCTTGGCGACAGATGTTCAATATCACGCATCAGCGAAGGCTTATCGCTCTCGGCCATCATCTCACGAGCCGTCAGTACAATACCCTTGGCGGCAGCATAAGATTCCAGACACCCCTTGTGACCACAGCCACAGTCACGACCGCCATCGACGACACAGGTATGGCCCACTTCGCCAGCGAAGCCCTGAACGCCCTTGTGATCACGTCCGTTGCTGAAGAAACAACTGCCTAATCCTGATCCGAGATGTATAACGATGAAGTTCGACATGCCATGCGCACTACCGAACACATATTCTCCCAAAGCAGCGATATGTGCATCGTTCGCCAGGCCTACTGCCAGTCCGATTCTGTCACGTACCATAGCTGCCAGAGGGATGACTCCCTTCCAAGGCAGGTTGGCTGCATTCTCAATACAGCCGGACAAGTTACTGGCACTCGGTGCACTGATACCGATAGAACGGATGGTCTCATAACCTCCATTCTCCTCTACCAACATTACGATCTTCTCACTCAGTGCCGTCACGTAATTGTTTACATCAGGATAGTCGAGTGTTGCGAAATGACCCTCGGCAACGACGTTACCTCGCACATCAACAATAGCGTAGGTCGTACGCTCCATGCTGATATCGACGCCGACAACTCTTGTTTTGATATTATACTCTTCCACTGTAATGTAATAAGATTATGTTACTTAAATAAAGAATACTCCTTGACATCCCAAGCGAGCGCACTGGCACCGAGCACATCACGTTCACCTTCTTTAAGGATGGATACGAGAATACGCGTCGTGTCCTTGATATTATGGAACACGTGCTTATCGAACGAATCACGCATCGGCTTCAGAAGCCATTTCCCGGCCTGCATCATATCACCCGTCAGGATGATAGCCTCAGGATTCAGGATGGATGCATAGTTGGCCAATCCGATCCCCAGCATTTCACCAGTACGACGGAACACCTCGATTGCCAGTTCATCACCTTGGTCGCAGCATTGGGCAATGCCACCGATCGTCAGTTTCGGAAGGTCTCTCAGCAACGAAGGTTTGTTGCTCTCTGACAACAACTCCTCTGCCGTCTTGTAAAGACCATTTTCTGCGCAATAAGTTTCCAAACAACCCTTGCGACCACAGCCGCATTCACGTCCGTCAACCTTCACACAAGTATGTCCCACTTCACCGGCAAAACCGTTAAAGCCCAGATGGGGCTGTCCGTTGGAGAAGAAGCAACTGCCAAGACCGCCATGACTGATAGAAACTACGACAAAGTCCTTCATACCATGAGCACTGCCGTATGCCTTCTCACCCAATGCAGTAATATGTGCATCATTAGCCAGCGCCACAGCCAGACCCATACAATCCCTCAGCATGGCTGCCAGAGGGATGACGCCCTTCCAAGGCAGATTAGCGGCATTCTCAATACATCCAGAGATAGAACTTGCACTCGGTGCGCTGATACCGACGGAACGAACGGTCTCAAAGCCACCATTCTCCTCAACGAGCGTCAGCACTTTCTCTGCCAATGCCTGAACATATTCACTGACATCAGGATAATCCGTCGTGGCGAAATAATCCTGTGCGACAATCTCACCACGGATATCAACCACAGCAAATGTAGTTTTCTCCACACGAATATCAATACCCACCACACGGGTCTTAATCATATCTACGGCTTCTGCTTCCATTATATTATATGTATTGCGTCCTATTTATAATTTTGTTGTTTTTTATGTCGCAAATATAAACATTTTTTCCAAACCATGCAAATCTTTGCATCTTTTTTTGCAATTATTTACTCAAAAGACGTTTTTTTCGGGATTATTTATTATCTTTGCAGCCACTTAAGCACATATATTCGAATATTTGACATGAACGTTTTAGAATTAAGCGAACAAGAAATCGGCAGACGACAGAGTCTGCAGGAACTGCGCTCGATGGGTATCAATCCCTATCCTGCAGCCGAGTTCCCTACTAATGCATTTAGTACTGAAATTAAGGAGAATTTCAAGGATGACGAGGAGCGTGAAGTTGTTATTGCAGGCCGTATGATGAGCCGTCGTGTGATGGGTAAGGCCTCTTTTGCAGAACTTCAGGATTCCAAGGGCCGTATTCAGGTATACATCACCCGTGATGATATCTGCCTAGGCGAAAACAAGGATTTATATAATAATGTGTTCAAGCGTCTGCTCGATATTGGCGACTTTATCGGTGTGAAGGGTAAAGTGTTCCGTACCCAGACTGGTGAGATTTCTGTACATGCCTCTGAGCTCACACTGCTTTCCAAGAGTCTGAAGCCCCTGCCTATCGTGAAGTATAAGGATGGTGTGGCCTACGATAAGTTTGACGATCCTGAGTTGCGTTATCGCCAACGCTATGTCGATCTGGTAGTTAACGAGGGCGTAAAGGATACCTTCCTGAAGCGTGCCACTATCATCCGCACCATGCGTCGAATTCTCGACGAGGCTGGTTATACTGAGGTTGACACACCTATCCTGCAGAGCATCGCAGGTGGTGCATCAGCCCGCCCATTCATCACCCACTTCAATGCCCTGAACCAGGACATGTACATGCGTATCGCTACAGAGCTTTACCTGAAGCGCCTCATCGTTGGTGGCTTCGAGGGTGTCTATGAAATGGGTAAGAACTTCCGCAACGAGGGTATGGACAAGACCCATAACCCTGAGTTCACCTGCATGGAGCTCTATGTTAGCTATAAGGACCTGCTGTGGGGTATGACCTTCACAGAGCAGATGCTCGAGGAGATCTGCACAGCCGTAAATGGCAAGCCCGAGGTTGAGATCGATGGCCGTCATCTCGTTCAAAGCTCCATTCCGTCGTTTGCCTATCCTCGATGCCATCAAGGAGAAGACTGGTTTCGACTGCGATGGCAAGACCGAGGACGAGATTCGTGCGTTCTGCCTCTCTAATGGTATGGACGTAGACGAGACCATGGGTAAGGGTAAGCTTATCGACGAACTCTTTGGCGAGTTCTGTGAGGGCACCTTCATCCAGCCAACCTTCATCACCGATTATCCCGTTGAGATGTCGCCTCTTACCAAGATGCACCGTTCTAAGCCCGGACTCACCGAGCGTTTCGAGCTGATGGTCAATGGTAAGGAGCTGGCTAACGCCTATTCAGAGCTTAACGATCCTATCGATCAGGAGGAGCGATTCATCGAGCAGATGAAACTTGCTGACAAGGGCGACGACGAGGCTATGATCATCGACCATGACTTCCTGCGTGCCCTCCAGTATGGTATGCCTCCTACGTTTGGTATCGGTATTGGTATCGACCGTTTGGTGATGCTGCTCACAGGTAAGTTCGCCATTGGCGAGGTGATGCTGTTCCCACAGATGAAGCCTGAGAAGAAGATTCCTCAGTCGTCAGTAGCCGAGTGGGCCGAGATTGGTGTACCTGAGGATATCGTTCCAGTACTGCGCAAGGCAGGTTTCAACCTGATTACAAACATCAAGGACGAGAAGCCCCAGGGCCTGCAGCAGAAGATTGGCGAGATCTTCAAGAAATACAAGCTTGAGCTCCAGAAGCCTTCAGTAGACGAAGTTGCTGTCTGGATCGAGAAGGCGCAAGCCTAATGGTCAATGTTCAATGGTCAATGTTCAATGAACCATGTACGATTGTGGTAAGATAGCAATTATCGGTGGTGGCAGTTGGGCAACAGCAATAGCCAAGATTGTGGTAAGTCACACTCACCACATCGGGTGGTATATGCGTCGCGACGACCGTATCGAAGATTTCCGTCGTCTCGGCCACAACCCTGCTTATCTTACCAGTGTACATTTCAACATCGACGAGATCCAGTTCGAAAGCGACATCAACCGTATCGTACAACAATACGACACTTTGGTATTTGTGACTCCTTCACCCTATCTGAAGAGTCACCTAAAAAAGTTGAAGACCCGTCTGCGCGACAAATATGTCATCACAGCCATCAAGGGTATCGTGCCTGACGAGAACCTCGTTTGTTCCGAGTACTTCCATCAGGTATTTGATGTTCCATATGACAACCTCGCCTGCATCGGTGGTCCCTCGCATGCCGAGGAGGTGGCACTGGAACGTCTCTCCTACCTTACCGTAGGCTGTGCCGATCGTGAGAAAGCCCAGGCCTTCGCCAATGTGCTCGCAAGCGATTTTATCAAGACCAAGATATCGACAGATGTGATTGGTATCGAATATTCCAGTGTGCTTAAGAATGTTTATGCCATTGCAGCAGGTATCTGCAATGGTCTGAAATATGGTGACAATTTCCAAGCAGTTCTCATGGCGAATGCTGTACAGGAGATGAACCGTTTCCTTACTGCTGTCCATCCCATCGAGCGTAATGCTTACGACAGTGTCTATCTAGGCGACCTGTTGGTTACTGGCTACTCTAATTTCTCACGTAACCGTACCTTTGGCACCATGATTGGCAAAGGCTATAGCGTCAAGTCTGCCCAGATAGAGATGGAAATGATTGCCGAGGGCTACTTTGGTACGAAGTGTATGAAAGAGATTAATCGTCACTGTCACGTCAATATGCCCATCCTTGATGCAGTTTATAATATTCTTTACGAACGCATCGCCCCACAGATTGAAATCAAGTTACTCACAGACAGCTTTAGATAAAGCAAGCCCATGAGGAACGTATTACACCTTATTATAATATTATTAGGCACCCAATGGGGCATACAGGCTACTGCCGAAACCAACAGCAAGGGAAATTGTCCCCTTGTCAAGATTGAAGCAGAACGCCTGCCTGACCTGAATATCCCCCGTTATGGCTATAATTTGTTTTGTCTGAATGGAGAGCCAGTTGTCATCGGTGGTCACACCTCTGGCTTTGTCCTCACACCTACAGCAGAATATTTCAAGGATGGTAAGTGGCATCTGATTCAAACGGTCTATCCCCATGATGGTGGATTCGCCATTGCCATGAAATCAGGGAAAGTGCTGATTGCTGGAGGTTTCAAGGACAACTTAGGCATCGGACAAAGTTTCGAAGTAGAGAAATACGACCCCATCACCCATCGTTTTGAGGGCTTTGGCTGTCTCGCACATAAACGGGCATCAGCAGGTGCCGTGGAACTCGACAGCGGACACGTGCTGATAACAGGCAACTGGTATGCTGACGACGGGATGGAAATATACGACGGACAATCGACATTTACCCACGTCAAGAATGTCAGCCTATCACGTTACCTGCCTCATGTATTTCGGATTTCAGAGAATGACGCCCTGATACTGGCAGGCTATGACTATCATGGAAAACGTTTTGACACTATACTCATAGACCGTTTGCATGGAGAGACTTTCAAGGATTCACTCTTTGACACTTGGCATCCCCTGCAATACGATATATCTCTTCAGAGCAACGACAGTTTTGTGGGCGACGAGGCAAGTGGCATTTATGCCTACCTGATGCCTGTGGAAAACGAAAGTGGACAGATGGCGATTGTCGAGGTGTGCGACACTGTTTTCTCACTTTTGCCCACCACATCTCCTATTCCCATACAAAGCCAGTGGGGAAAAATCATTTACTATTCACCTAT
Source organism: uncultured Prevotella sp. (assembly GCA_905233555.1). Classification (GTDB taxonomy): domain Bacteria; phylum Bacteroidota; class Bacteroidia; order Bacteroidales; family Bacteroidaceae; genus Prevotella. The sequence continues at coordinate 51,183 of CAJODF010000006.1, forward strand.
TTATACAGACCAGCAACGGCAACGAGGCTATATGGTGGGAAGCGACAAGACTGGACGCCAGTATGCACTTTGTATTGACTATGCTAAAAAACCAGCAGAGTTGACTCTCTACCATACCGATGTGTTGACGGATACGACAGCAACAACTATCCCCGTCATCACAGACGATGGCAACCTGCTACTAACAGGATTCAAATCTTTTTATCCAAACAGCAACTTCACCCCTTCAGCCTCAGTGTGGCTTTTACGTCTAAACGGTAATGATCAGACAGCATCAGCACAGAGCAAAAACGGATGGATATGGACCGGAGTGATTCTGGCAGTTCTAGCCATCTTCTTCATTGGCTACACATGGAGAAAAAGAAATGGACTACAATCATCCGTAGAGCCAGAAAAGCCGTCCGAAGTTCTGCCTCCTAAAGGCGACGAACAGTTGATGCAGCGCATTTGTCTCCTGATGGACGAACAACGACTTTTCCTCCGTCCTGGTCTAAAGGTCTCCGACATTGCTGCAGCACTTGGTACGAACAGCCGTTATGTGTCCGACTGCATCAATGTTGTCAAGGGCATCCCATTTGCCCAATTCATTAATGAATACCGTATGGACTATGCCAAGCAATTGATGCGAGAGCAGCCAGACATGAAGATATCTGCAGTCGCTACGGAATCAGGTTTCTCCAACGACAAGGCCATGACCCGTTACTTCAAGGAGCACACTGGCATGACGCCCACAGAGTGGAAAGTTAACTCCCAATATTAAGAAATGACGGACAAATTCCGAATTTGTCTGTCGATTTGTTTTGTTTTCTCCGTTCCATATCATTCTTTTTATTATCTTTGTCGCATAATTACTAATCAAAACGCAAAGATATGAGAAGACTTCAACTCTTATTATTGATGCTGTTAGCATTGCCGATAGGAATGTTAGCAGACGATCTTAACACACTCATTGTGAAGACGAAGAACGGAGCCGAGACAGCATTCTTCTTACAAGACAAGCCACAAGTCACTTTCGAAGGCACCAATCTGAAGGTTGTCTCCGAAAAGGCCACTGCCACGTTTGCTCTCAGCGACGTGCTCCGTTTCGAGTATGCCAAGAAAGACCCTGCTGGCATCAATGAGACTGTTATTGACCCCACGGATGTCCGTTTTCAGGATGGTGTACTCGTCATCAGTCAACTCAAGGCTGGTGCCTCTGTTTGTATCTATGCCTTAGATGGAAAACTGCTCCGTCAACTCACGGCCCATCGCTCAGGCACCTATCGCCTCAGCCTCTCCGAACTGCCTACAGGACTGTATCTCGTCAAGGCTGATAACGTCACCTATAAAATCACGAAGCAATGAAACACTATACCCTATATATATTAGCGGCTGTATTGGGCATGCTCAATATCCAGCCCACAAGCGCCCAGCAGAAGAATGATCAAAATGCACTCTATATCTTCCGCAATGATGGCGTTTTCAATGCTTTCTTCTATGCTGACATTGACAGGATAGAGTATTCGAAAATTGATACGCTTGGAGTGGAGCAGGATGATTACGTGGTGCAGGAGGTCTATGCGCTCGACAGTTGTTTCCGCATTCCTGTCTCTGCCATCGATAGTGTGGCTTTCGTCACGCCAAATAATATCGTCAAAGCAGATGTTGTCTGCCCAGACAAAGCGATGACTGACTACATCATTGCCTCAGACTCCATTTCCTGGTTCCGTCTGTCAGCCTCTGCCCCTCAAGATGTCATTCCAAAAGTAGGCGATAAACTGCTGATAATAGATCCTGTGGAATATCTGCCGGAAGGCTTCTCGGGAAGAGTGTCTAAGGTCGATATCTCTGATGCTGGCTATACCGTTGAGACAGACGCTTTGGAACTGGAAGACCTCTTCGACCGTTTTATCGCTAAGGCATCGGCTGGCGAACCAGGCAGTATCGCTGCCAGAAGACGCATCCCTGGCGTGGAAGAGTTGATTGACTCTCAGTATGAAAGCAAAGAAGAAGTGGAATTGCCGACCCTTTCTGGCTCACTTTCGTTGTCCTCTTTCTCTGGTGATGCTATCAAAGCATTCAACGACAACTTCACCATTTCACTGGAAGGTTCTGGCTCTCTCAATTACACAATAGAACCTAAATTAAAAGAGTTCAAGGCCTTTCTGTATGCCGATGTCGCTCAAGGCGTGAAATACTACCAATACATGAAGTTTGAAACAAAATCGACTGTAGATTTGACGTTGTCGGGTACCGTTGGGGCCAATCTCGATATCCCCATCAATATTGCCAAAGATGCTGTACAAGCATTAGGTAAATTTATTGTCGAGGAAGGTGGTAGGAAGATAGCAAGAAACCATGGTTTCTTCTATGCTGACTATGGGTTTGGCATGTTCCTGAACTGTAAAGGTATAGTAAATTCGAAAATTGGTTGCTCAGAAACAGAAACCCATCTGTTCACAATTCACTATGATGGTCCCTTTGGCCAAATACCCATTGCTCCAGATTTCCATGTGAGTTATTCTTCAAGAGTCGATGAAGGCGATGTAGAGGCTGACGGCTGGGGGTACGGACTCACTGCCGCCTTAGGTGCCTATGCAAAGGCTGATGCAAAAGTTCGGTTCCTGGGCCGTACCTGGAAAACAGAGGCCAGGGCTGAGCTAGGCGTGCGCATACAGGAAAACATCAGCGTGAATCCATCCGAGGTGGCCTCGACCAAGCTGATGGATACGCCTGTACTATATACCAAAACACTTGAAAATGATAAAGTCTCTCGTGATTTCTACAGTTCTATCAATCTGGCTCTGAAGAAAAATATAACGAAAAATACTTACTATAACCTCATAAATTTTACCCCTGTTGAATTCAGTATCGGCAAGACCGACCTCTTTACCTCTATACCAGAGGCCAAGAGCATCACATGGGATGTGGACAAGAAGGCTCCTTGGCGAGGCTCGCTGACCGTTCCTTTCGACGGCACATTGATGTTTGGCAAGAATGTAGGCATCGGTATTTTCGATATTACGGAGGCTGACAAGCCACAGCAGGTTGAAGATTTCTGGTATCCTGCTGAATATACAAAGACATCCGTCTTCAGCAGGTTAAAAGAGACCTTTGAGGACTTGGAGCCCAGCAAGAACTACAAGGCCTATCCACAAATCAAACTCTACAACTATCCTCTCCTGGCCAACAAGGACGTCACATTCACCCTCGGAGCACCGATGATGGATATCAAGAACAAGAATATTTACTTTGACAGATATAATGGCTATAAGGATATAGAGGTGATTACGAACGTCAAGAATACGGAATTTACTGCCGATGCAGACTGGCTCAACAACCCGAAGCCGGGCTGGGTGAATGAAATCGGGCAACTGACGGTATATGCTGAAGAATTACCCGACGGCACGAAGATACGCAAGGGAAACGTCATCGGAATCTGTAAAGACAAAGATGGCAAGGAACTGCTGCGCGACACCATTGTCGTCACACAGTTGGAGCCAATGATTAAGGCGATGCCTGGCGTTATGGAGTTTGACGTAAAGGGAGGTACGCAGAAAGCCACCGTTGAGACCACGCTCGATGACATACAAGTATGGATCTATGAGGGAGGCAACGCCACGAACTTCTATACGATGACGTATGATGCCAAGGCTCAGACCATCACAGTCGTCGTGCCTGAGAATACCACTGGTCAGGAGCGCTCTGGTGTCATCATGCTGAGGGGCAAGAGTCCACTCGGAGAAACCATCGAAGACCATATCTCTATCTCACAGGCGGGCGGTGAGGACAATAATCTATACGTCAATTTCACTCCTTCAGGTCTTTTATTCTCGCAAGAAGCAGGGAAAAAACAACTGACATCAACTTGCAACTTCGCTTGGTATTATTTTAACAGAGAGCATTCTTGGACAGTTAACGGCGAGGACGACCATCAGTGGTACTCAATGAAAGCCACGCGTTATGACGAGACCGGAAAAGATGGTATATACACAGATTGGTGGGAGATTGAGGTGGAAAAGAATGACTGGGGAATTGTCAGGACTGCAACTATCATAGTAACATTGTCCGACGAAACAGAGACGATGTCAGCAACTGCAACAATTACCATTTCCCAGGATGACGGCAATGAGCCAACTATCAGCATCACCCCTGGCTCTGTCAATTTCGGAGCTGAGGGAGGCACCCAAGAGTTGAAGGTAACAACCAATCAGCCAAGATTTGGTTTCCGCTTTAGTGACAACAACTGGCTGTCTGGCGAAGCAGTGAAAGGAGGCATCATCAAACTGACCGCCGATGCAAACAATACTGGTGCCGATCGTTCAGCAAACATGTATGTCTATGGAGCTGATGGACTTGGCAATCAGGTTGTGGTGGAAACTGTGCCGATTAATCAATCTGCCTCTGCCCAAATTACGCCAAAGGGTGATTATGATTTCTCTAAATGTAAATACATAACTATTGAGCTCACCATGAAGGCTCATTACACAGGAGTATGGGATTCTGACAGAAACGATGAGAATATCGTAGTTAAATTCCCTGAGAACTTCTGGACTTCGCCAAGAGTCTTAGCAGAATCAGAAAAAACAAAAACTACCGTATCCTATAATGGAAGGGGCGCTCACATTGAATGTAGCTTGAGAACTGATTCTACATGGGAGTGGATGGGCAAAAATCATTTAGAGACGGAATACACAATAGTCATGGATATCGATGATCTCGTAAATGGCAAGATTACTAATCTTTCAGCTAAATGCAATTATTATTCTAAACAAGTTGCTGATGCGAGCGTGGGTGGAAATGTAGAGGAATGCTGGAGTAGGGAAGAATTGTCCGCATCCAATATTCCTTTACCTGACAAAAGCGGAAAGGTTGTAGGTAATAAGTCCACAGGTACAACAATCAATAGTTGTACACGAGAACATAAACAAGGCTGGATGAATTATAAGTATTCTAAGCTGCCAAGCGATGATTATTCGATAACTGTCGAGTTTCATAAATAACAAAAGTATCTGAATTTCTTCTCGGACGGGGGCGGCAGCAATGTCGCCCCTGATTTTTTTAGATTTATCTCCGAAAGTTTGGTGGTTTCGGGAGAAATGATTATCTTTGCAGTTGAAAATTATGTTCAAGGGCGATGAACTTAAATTCAAAGTCGAAGAACATATATTCAAAGGCGCTGAACATAAGTTCAAGACCGCTAAACGTAAACTACAAAGGATATCAGAAACAAATACAACAAGGATTCAAAGAAAATACAATACGAACCAATAAAAAACGGACGACTATGCCAAAATACATCCTCAAAGAACTGCCGGAGGAGATGACTGACGGCAAGAAGCGAATCTATCCGAAGATAGAGAACTATATGATGCACAGTTACGACGAAGTGCTGAAACACATGCAGGACTATGGTCCCTTCAAGGAAGGTACGATACGGGGTGTGTTCGACACCTTTGTCGAGACCATGAAAGCCTGGATGCCAATGGGACACCCGTTGAAGATAGACGGACTCGGCGTGTTCACGCTCTCATTGGGGTTCGACGAAAGTTATCCCTCGGAGAGAGCCGAACAGGCAGAAGCCTCAGCAGCCGATACAGAAAGCGGAAAGGAACCCAAATCGAAATATCGCCATGTGTGCATCAAAGGGATCAACTTCAAGCCTGATGCCGCCCTCATCAGCAAGATGAATCGCGAGAGCACGTTTGAGCGCTCTGAGCCAGACATCAGGAAAGCGAGGAAATCTGGATACAGCCTTGAGCAGCGCATCGCCATCGCCCACGACATCATCAGCCGTAACGGGTTCATGACCCTTTCCGACTATGCCATCGCTACTGGTCAAAGCCGTACAGCAGCATCGATCGACCTGAAGGATTTGACCTCAGACCCCAACTCGGGCATCACCACACGAGGCAGTCACTCACACAAGGTGTGGATCAAATTGTGAAGTTTCTGTAAAAGTAGCGAAAAGATTCGTTGATTTCAAATATAAGTTGTATCTTTGCAGAATGTTATTAGACAGATGAACAAAAGAACATTAATATAACAAAGTATGAGTAACATTAAATTAGACATCACAAAGGCTGCCTGCTTCCTTAAGGCAGGCGCAGTAGAGGCTTTCGAGCCGAAAGTAAAGGCTGCACAGAAGGCACTTGAAGAGGGCACTTGTCCAGGTAACGATTTCTTGGGTTGGCTGCATCTGCCCAGCAGCATCACGCCTGCATTTATCGACGAACTGCAGGCTTGTGCCAACACGCTCCGTGCGAACTGCGAGGCTATCGTCGTCGCAGGTATCGGTGGTTCTTACCTCGGAGCCCGTGCCGTCATCGAAGCGCTGAGCAATTCATTTGCCTGGCTGGTTGGCGACAAGAAGAATCCCACGATTCTCTTCGCAGGCAACAACATCGGTGAGGACTACCTCTTCGAACTGACAGAGTATCTGAAGGACAAGAAATTCGGTGTGATCAATATCTCCAAAAGCGGAACAACCACTGAGACAGCCCTTACCTTCCGTCTGCTGAAGAAGCAGTGCGAGGCCCAGCGTGGCAAGGAAGAGGCCAAGAAGGTTATCGTAGCCATTACCGATGCCAAGCGTGGTGCTGCCCGTACTTGTGCTGACAAGGAGGGTTACAAGAGTTTTATCATCCCCGACAATGTGGGTGGACGCTTCTCTGTGCTGACACCAGTTGGTCTGCTGCCTATCGCCTGCGCAGGTTTCGACATTAAGGAACTCGTTGGAGGTGCCCAGGATATGGAAAAGGCTTGCGCTCCCAGCGTGCCTTTCGCAGAGAACCCCGCTGCCCAGTATGCAGCCGTTCGCAACGGGCTCTATCAGAGTGGCAAGAAGATTGAGATTATGGTGAACTTCCAGCCCAAGCTGCATTTTATGAGCGAGTGGTGGAAGCAACTCTACGGAGAAAGTGAGGGTAAGGACAATAAGGGTATCTTCCCTGCAAGTGTTGACTTCACCACCGACCTGCACTCTATGGGACAGTGGATCCAGGAAGGCGAGCGCACCATCTTCGAGACGGTAATCAGCGTTGAGGAGCCTGAGAAGAAATTGCTCTTCCCCAGCGACGAGGAGAATCTCGACGGACTGAACTTCCTCGCTGGCAAGCGTGTGGATGAGGTGAACAAGATGGCAGAACTTGGCACAAAACTGGCTCACGTGGATGGTGGCGTACCTAACATCCGCATCTCAATGCCTCGTCTCTCTGAGCGCTATCTGGGGCAACTCATCTACTTCTTCGAGATTGGCTGTGGCATCAGTGGTAACGTACTGGGCGTGAACCCATTCAACCAGCCTGGTGTAGAGGCCTACAAGAAGAACATGTTCGCCCTGCTCGACAAACCAGGCTACGAGGCAGAAAGCAAAGCCATCAAAGAGCGCCTCGCAAAAGAAGCATAATGTATCAACTCGCAATCAGAAAATACTTAGAAAGACACGGCTTTGAGGCACTGCGCCCCAAAGCCGTGCTCTTTGATATGGACGGCGTGCTTTACGATTCGATGCCCAATCACGCCATCGCCTGGCAACAGTCAATGGCACAATTCGGCATCCAGATGACAGCCGATGACGCTTATGCCACTGAGGGAGCACGTGGGGTGGATACCATCCGACAGATGGTAAAGCGCCAACAGGGACGTGATATCGACGAGGCCGAAGCCCAGCGTATGTACGATGTCAAAAGCCATATCTTCCACTCCCTGCCGGAAGCCCCCATCATGCCAGGCATCCTCGACCTGATGCGACAGATACAGGCTGATGGCATCCAGATAGGTGTAGTGACTGGCAGCGGACAGCGCCCACTGATCCAACGGATCCTCAGCGACTTCAAAGCCTTTGTCGATGAAGCCCATATTACGACTGCATACGATGTAAAACACGGAAAGCCCAACCCGGATCCCTATCTCGTAGGTCTGAAGAAAGCAGGAAAACTAAAGCCCTACGAAGCCATCGTCGTGGAGAATGCGCCATTAGGCGTGCGAGCAGGTGTGGCAGCAAAGATTTTTACCGTTGCCGTAAATACTGGTCCACTGCCCGCCCAGATACTTCTCGACGCCAATGCTGACCTGTTATTCCCCAAGATGACAGATTTCAGCGACAACTGGCACAACCTTTTCCCGTTGTAACCTATTTGTTCTTGACGATATATTTCTGATAGTAGGAAATAAGAAGTGTGGTCATCGGCAAGGCGATAATCATACCAAGAATACCCATCAACGAGCCCCAGATGGAGAGCGACAACAGGATAATGGCCGAATTGAGGCCTGTCACATGACCCATGATCTTCGGGGTCAGGATAGCATCCTGAATCGCTTGAACCACAGCAAATACTATCACTGCCATCAACATGATCATCCAGAAATTCTGACCTGTCTCGGCTGCCTTGACAATGGCCAACAGGATGGTGGGCACAAAACCGATGAGTTGGAGATAAGGCACCATGTTGAGCAGGCCGATAAACAAGCCCAAACCCACAGCCATCGGAAAGTCGATAATGAGGAAACCAATACTGAAAAGGATACCCACACAGAATGCCACCATAGCCTGACCACGGAAATATTTGTTCATACTATCCCCCACATCATGAACCAACTGGGTGGCAAAGGGACGATAACGCTCTGGCAACAGGCGAGGCCAACCAGTAGTGAGGCGTTCGTAGTCTAATAATATTAATAAGGTATAGAGGATAACCATAGATATCGTGAAGAGACTGGACACAATACTTATGGACTGGGTGATGACATCCCAGAGTTTCGGAACAGTAGCCTTCACGCCATCGAGGAATCCATCCTGAGTGACGATGCCCTTGATATCTTCTACAGTGAGGTGTTCGCGAATAAAGTCCTCAATCGTATCAGGGATATTATTCATAAGTTGCGACTGCGATAGATAGGCCACCAGCAAATCCTTCACTCGCGTCGTCTCTTCCACTATCGGGGGAAATATCAGCAAGAAGATGCCCGTGAGCACGAGTCCCACCACAAGGAAGGAACAAATGATGCCAAGAAATCGGTACTTCATCTTACAACGGTACTGGAAGAACTTTACCAACGGGAACAGTAGGTAGGCAATCAACCACGCCAGGAAAAACGGCACCAGCACGCCACTCAAACGGTTGAGTAGCATGACGATACCCGTTATTACTATCGCCCAAAGAAGTCCTCGAACGACGTTGTCAAATGTAAATTTCGTACGCCCTTCCATCATATGTCCTCTTCTTCATTAGCATTGACACTGGGAGTATTGCCGTCGCCATAAGTATCCAGATCGGTATCCCGACGTATGCCTACCTCTCCCAGACTGCTAACCGACACCACCATCGGTATATACTCATCAGTCTGTGGATGACAGACACTGGCGGCAAAGAAAAGGTTGGTACCCTCCACCTTGTCATAAACCAGTCCTTCAAGAATACCAGTCTGGCGATAGTCGTTGTCAAGACAGGCATCAAAAGCAGCCTTCGTAAAGACGCGGCTAAAGAAGACAGACCCGTCGGCACGCAGGATACGAAGAGAGATGCGGTTATCGACAAATTTTTGTCCCGTCTCATCCTTTACCATCTTAAGACTGTCGTCCGGCACACGACGAATCTCCACCTGATAGTTCTTGTCGAGCCACTTGATGTCCGTGGTCTGGTTATATTCCTGCATCTTGATAGGCGCCTGCAATTTCGGCTGCTCAGCCTTGGGAGCGATGATGTCATCGCTCTTTTTCTTCTGACCACAACTCATCACCATCATGGCAACAACTACCAACCACAATATCTGAATCTTTCTCATAATCTTAATGTAATGGTTTCGAGGACAAAGGTACGAAAAAAAGTGAAAACATAACAACGAAAAGAGAAAAAATCAGCATCTGACACAAAAAAAGTCTGCTTTTCACAAGCAGACTTTCTAATTTTGTTATCTGAAACCTAAATCTTAATACCTAAACGTATATTACTAACCAATTGAAAGGACAGGCTCGCTTGCCATTTACATCCTTTTGACGTACAGATAGACAGAAAGTTTATTGCTCCTGCAAAATAATTTGTGTTTTTTAAGGCAATTCGACATATTTTTACTACCTTTGCCCGTAAATTTAGCAATCAGATGAAAAAGAGCAGTCTTTTTTTCGCATTGGTTTGTATGCTGTTCTGTGCCTGCAATGAGGGGAAAGAGCAAACGGCAGAACAAACTGGCTATCAGAGCATCGACACTGTGCCGATGCTGGTGATGCAAGTACAGAAATGCTCGAAACTCTACACCTCAGAATTCAAGGTACATAAGATTGTGACCCACGACGACGTGGTGCGCCTGAGGGGGTCAGTCATGCGTCAGGACTACAACATCAAGATTCCCCTCGGCGATCGTAAGATTGCCATCCCGATGGACGCCACCCTGAAGGCCTACATCGACTTCAGCCAGTTTTCTGACAAGAATATCGAGCGACAGGGCGACAAGATTACCGTCCTACTGCCCGACCCTAAGGTGACGATGACTAGTTCCAAGATCGACCAGAAGAACGTACGTCATTATGTGGCTTTTGCCCGTGCCAACTTCAGTGATGCTGAGATGACAGACTATGAACAGCAAGGGCGTGCCGCTATCATCCAGAGCATCCCTGATCTGGGAATCATCGACATCGCAAAGGAGAATGCCGCCAGGGTACTCGTTCCCATGCTCACCCAATTGGGATATCGGGAGGAGAACATCACCATCGCCTTCCGTAAGGAGTTTAACCAGAACAACATCATGAGACTATTAGAACAATGAGAAAAAATACAGCAAAAATGCCCGACCTTGTCAAGATACTGGCGCTCATTGCCTTTATCCTCGTGTTTGTATGGCTGGCGTTCTTCAAGAAAGACAATAGCGTAGAACTCGGAGTCGATAACCAGATCGACGTCACTCCGACACAGATAGAGAGCATCAAGGAGATAGGTGAATGGGAATTTCTCAGCATCAGCAACGAAGAACTGGTCGATACCATTCGCAAGGGTCTCTTCAGCGACGACCATCTGGTACGCATCTATTACGGTACCCTGCGACTGGGCATCAATATGCATCAGGTAAAGCCCCGCTGGCTCACCGTACAAGGCGACACCGTCACCGCCGTCCTGCCAAAGGTAGGATTGCTCGACAAGGACTTCATCGACGAGGCCCGTACGAAATCCTTCTACGAGAGTGGCAGATGGCAGGCAAAGGACAGAGAGGCCCTGTACAAGAAAGCCTACCGCCAGATGCTGAATCGCTGCCTCACCCCAGCCAACCTGCAGACGGCACAGGAAAATGCCGAAGCGCAATTCCGCAAGATGATGCTCTCAATGGGCTACAAGAACGTACAGATATCATTCGAACAATAATAAAGCACAAAGATGGAAGGACTTAATGAATTCTTTACCGAACTGAGCGGTCTGCTGTGGGGCTGGCCGATGATCATATTACTATTAGGGACACATATATATCTGACCATTATCCTGCGCTTCCCGCAACGGAAGATTTTCACTGCTATCCGACTTTCCGTCAGGCGCGACGCCAGTGCTTCAGGCGACGTGTCGCAATTCGGCTCTTTAGCCACAGCCTTAGCGGCTACCATCGGCACAGGTAATATCATCGGTGTGGCAACCGCCATCGCACTGGGTGGCCCAGGCGCCGTGCTCTGGTGCTGGCTGACGGGCGTGTTCGGCATCGCTACGAAATATGCCGAGGGACTATTGGCCATCAAGTACAGGGTACAGACCCAAAGTGGCAAGATGATCGGCGGTCCGATGTATGCCTTAGAGCGTGGCCTTGGCTGGAAATGGCTGGCCATACTCTTCGCCATCTTCACGGCCTGCGCCTCTTTTGGTATCGGAAACACCGTACAGGCCAATGCCATCGCCACACTGGCAAATGAGACCTACGAGATTTCTCCATACCTGACTGGCAGTTTCGTCTGTTTACTCACGGGTGCCGTCGTTCTGGGTGGTGTAAAGAGCATCGCCCGTGTCTGTAGCATGCTCGTACCATTTATGGCTTTCTTCTATGTCATCGGCTGCTTATACATTTTAGGAATGAATATTCATTACGTGTGGCCTGCTGTCAAATTGATCGTGGAGTCAGCCTTCAACCCACAGGCTGCCGGCGGCGGCTTTATAGGAACCACTGTGATGATGGTGGCCCGCTATGGTATTGCCCGTGGACTCTTCTCCAACGAGTCAGGTCTCGGTTCGGCCCCCATTGTGGCAGCCGCTGCGCAGACGCGCAACCCCGTACGCCAAGCCCTCGTCTCGTCGAGTGGCACCTTCTGGGATACTGTCATCATCTGTGCCCTGACAGGACTGGTTATCGTCAGCAGCATCATTGCCTATCCCGAAATCGGCTACGATAACGGCGCTACCCTCACCAAAGCCGCCTTCGCGAAAATCCCAGTCATAGGCACTCCGCTGCTCACTTTCGGCTTGTTCACCTTCGCCTTCTCCACCATCCTCGGGTGGTGCTACTATGGCGAAAAAGCGGTGGAGTATCTGAAGGGGAAACGATGGGTTATCGCTTATCGTGTCATCTATATTGCTGCCGCCTTCATCGGCAGTATCATGAACCTTTCCATCGTCTGGCATTTCGCCGACTGCATGAACGCACTGATGGCTTTACCCAACCTGATTTCCCTGCTCTTCCTGAGCGGTATCGTCGTCAACGAAACGAGGAAATATCTATGGCACAATCGTCTGGATGCTGTCGATAACACATAAAAAAACAAAAAATATCGGCCTATTATTTGGAACTTTGCCAATTTTCCTCTATCTTTGCAAAAGAATAACAACGACCTATCAATCATGAATATAAGACATCTGATCCTTCTGGCAATTATTGCGCTTCTTGGCACTGGCAGTGTCAAAGCCAATGATGATTACAAAAACGACAAGCGATACCTCGAACTGCGCGACGCCATGCATCATGCTTTCAATGATGCCGACAGCGCCCGTTTCTACCCCGCCGTCAAGAATCTCGAAAACTATCTTCTGGAAAAGAACGACCTGCACGCTTACTATACCCAACGGTGTAATGAGATCATCTTCTTGATGAACCAGCAGAAGATATTCGAAGCCTATACCCTCGGACGACAACTCTCCACCGAACTGCGCGAGAAGAAAATCGACAAGGAAATGTATATGGCTTACAATATCCTTGGACATATCAACCGCTACTGCGGCAACAAGGCCGCTGCGAGGCGTATTTTCCGCAAAGTCATCGATATGATGGAGGAGGCAGGCTATTACGAGAACATGCCCCCGATCTACATGAACCTCGTAAACGTGGAGATTGAGGAAAACCCCGATGAAGCCATGCGCCTGCTCGACAAGGCTCTGGAGATCGCCCAGAAATACTCGCCAGAACGCATGTTCGACATCGAGACCAGAAAATACCTCACCTACTTCACCAAAGGTGACATCAAGAAGTTCCAGGAATGTTATGAACTCTACCGCAAGGGTGTGGCTGAAGGCAAGTCGTCCGTCCACGGCCGCAGTATGGAGGTCTATTATCTGGCCAGCCTCGGCAAAACCGAAGAAGCCATCGCCCTCGCCAAGGAAGAACTGGGTGACGAGGGAGGCGATGCCATCGCGGAAATATTGCAGAGAGCCGGACGATGGGAGGAAGCCTACAAGGCACTCAAAGAGGCGACAAACGCCAAAGACTCAGTCAACAACGTGGTGCTGATTAACAGTATGCGAAGCATTAGCGACCAATTGAGGCTGGAAGAGATGGAGAAACAGACCGCCCGCAACCGCCTCATCGGTATGGGTATCGGTCTGCTGCTTTTGGCACTGCTCGTGGGAGCCCTCTCCTATATTGTACTCAACCGTCGTAAACATCTGAAGGAACTGAAGATCGCCTACGATCACGCCTTGGAGTCGGACCGCATGAAAACAGCCTTCATCCAGAACGTGAGCCATGAGGTGCGCACCCCGCTGAATATCATCAGCGGCTTTTCGCAGATTATCGCCATGCCTGAACTCACCAGTAATACCGAGGAGCGTCAGCACATGGCCTTGATGATGCAGAAGAACTGTCACCAAATCACATCGCTCATCGACGAGATGCTAGAACTCTCGTTCAGTGAATCGACGGAGGATGCAGTCAAAGAAGACCATGTGGAAATCAACGATATGCTTCGCGACATGCTGCAGGAAAACCAGCCACTTGTCAATGCCGGCACGAAACTGGAGTTCAACACCACCATCAGCGACGACTTCGTGTTGACCACGAACCTGACGATGCTCCGGCGCGCTATTGCCACCCTGATCGACAATGCTATCAAGAATACCACCAAGGGTACCATCACAATGAAAGTATCCGCCCTAGGCAGTACCCAACTTGTGTTGGCGGTGGAAGACTCCGGTCCGGGCATCCCCGAAGAAGAGGCGGAGCATATCTTCGAGCGATTTGTTAAACTCGACGACTTCAAGGAGGGTCTCGGTCTCGGACTGCCCTTGTGCCGCACGCTCATCAAGCGACTGGGCGGCAATGTACTGCTCGACCAGACCTTCAAAGGCCCTGGTGCCCGTTTCATCATAACCCTGCCGATAGAAACAACATAATTATATATGAAGAAAAGCATTTTTACCATTTTGCTCGGCTGCCTAACAGCCGCCAGTTGCAATGCCGCCCAGAAGGTGGATGAGTTCACCACCAAGAACGGCAAGAAAGTCACCATCACATGCATCAAGCACGCCAGTATCGAAATCAACTACGACGGCACGGAGATCCAGATCGACCCTGTGGGCGCCGGCGTCACACCAGTCACCGACTACGCCCAGTTCCCCAAGGCCAACATCATCCTCATCACCCATGAGCACAAGGACCACTTCGAGCGCGAGGCCATCGCCTGCATCCGCACGCCGGCCACAACGGTCTATTCCAATACGGCCGTCTATAACATGTTCCGCAACAGCCTCCCGCTGAAGAACGGCGACAGCATCACCTATCGTCAGGATATCACCATCAAGGCCGTACCTGCCTATAACTACAGCGAGGGCCGCACTCAGTTCCATCCGAAGGGACGCGACAACGGTTATATCCTCAGCCTCGACGGACTGCGCATCTACATCGCCGGCGACACAGAGGACATCCCCGAGATGGCCGACCTGAAGGATATCGACATCGCCTTCCTGCCTTGCAACCAGCCCTACACGATGACTGTCGATCAACTGGTGAAGGCCGCACGGACCATCTCTCCCAAGGTACTCTTCCCCTATCACTACAGCCAGACGCCCATCTCCCAGGCCGTTATGAAACTTGCCGGCAGCGGCATCGACATCCGCATCCGCGACTACCAATAAAAAGTTTTATTGCTTAAACCTGACTTTCAGGCCTATTACCAACATGCGCCCAGGAGTGTAGAGGGCATACCTGCGGTTACTGGAATCAATACGACGATCCAAACGGTCGAATAAGTTTTCTATGCCAATGCTAGGCTCAATGACGGCCCACTTGACGGTATTGAATGTGTGGATAGTGTTAAGGTTCCAAAGCCCGAACCCTGGAGCATTCTCGTAACTGGTGTAATAGGTCTTCGACTGTAATTTGCCGTTTAGATTGACATTAAGTGCATAATTGCCCCACGAATGATGCCAGTCTGCAATGATGGTGGCGGCATTACGGATACTACGTTCCATGATAGTCCAATCTGTACCGCTTTTGGTGCGGGCATAAGTGTAGACGTAATTGGCAGAGAGGTTGAAGCCTTGGAAGAGGTTGGTCGAGACATTGAGTTGAAACCCCTTCACATCACCACGATCACTATTCTGATAGAGCGAATAGCGTTCCAGTTTTGCGGCTTGGTCGTCGGTCATCTCAGGGAATTCCTGTCGCAAACGGGCCAACGACACTTCATCGACATCAATGTCCTGACGTACCACCATATTGTTGATACGATTAAGGAATCCTGTCAGACTGATGGCTACCACATTGTTACGGTATTCGGCATTGAGCGACAGGTAATGACTGCGTTCGGCCCTCAGGTCACGGTTGCCGAAGATTATTTGTGCCTTGCCTCGGTTGACGCTGAAATAGCGGTAATAGATCTCGTCGAGTCCTGGGGCACGGAATCCTGCCGAATAGGTGGCACGGAAACGGAAATCGCCTGGTGCAGCCATCAATACGACCTTGGGTGTCAACTGGCTGCCAAAAGTTTCGTGATTGGTATAACGCAATCCGAGGGTTGCCGTCAGAATTTGCAGGAATCGTTGTTCGTGTTGGGCGTAAGCCGCCAATGTCCAAGCATGTTGGTTGATGTTGCCAGAGGTGGCTTCCAGCCAGTCCTTGCGCCAGTCAGCACCCAAGATGGTAGTACTGCCCTCCATGAGTCCGAGGATGGTCTTCAACTCGCCTTCCATCGTACGTTGTTTCTTCGACTGCACATAGTCGCCTATAGCATAGGTCTTTGTCTCCACGTCGTACTCCTTGCCATAACGGAAGCGATCGACAGTAAAATTTGCCTGTAATGAATTCTTGGACGTAAATTTGTAGATGCTACCCAGATTCCAACGGAAACCTTTATAACGCATCTCATAGTCTGTACCGCCAGTGATGTCAGCACGCGTATCTGGACGGTCGGTGATCTTGTATGAATAGTCTAAGCCCGCATTCAGAGCCAAATGCTGATTGGGACTGTAGGTGAATTTCTGTCCGATGATGTTGGAGCGATAGCCCGTAAACAACGGCGCAATCGTCTGTTGGGTCTCTGTGTCAGAACCCTTGATATATTCCAGATTGTTATTCTGATAACTATCGGCTCGGTCGTGGGTAAACGATGTATAGGAGCCGAAGCCATTCTTGTAGATATCAAGGTTGACGGACTCGGTGAGTTGTCCTTTCCCTGATACCCTTGTGTCGCTGGTTACGCTCACCAATTGTTGTGTGGGTTGATCCGTAATGATGTTGATAACACCTCCGATGGCATCCGAGCCATAGAGCGACGAGGCAGCGCCATCCAGTATCTCGATACGCTTGATGCGCGACATATTGATACGCGACAAATCGACGTTGTTGGAGATGTCGCCAGAAAGTTTCTGTCCGTTGATAAGAATGAGGATATATTTGTTGCCCAGGCCATTCAGACGGAGGAAGGTTCCCATGGAGTTGGGAGCCATCGACACCTGCGGTAACATACGTGTCAGGGCGTCGCCGAAATTGGTGATACCCTGTTCGCGGATTTCCTGTGCAGAGAGCACATGGACGGGTGTGGCCGTACTCTTCAGGCGCTGGTGATGACCAGAACCCGTTACGACTACGGGGTTGAGATTATAGGTGCGATCCGTCAACGACGAATCATTTTTTTCCATTTTATGGATTTGGGGAAAAGCGGCACTCCCCGAAAGGAGTGCCACTATGAGCATCAATAGTTTCTTTTGCATCGAGAGAGATTATTCTTCCGGATTCTTTGAATGGTAATAGTCCAGAGGCTCGCCATCAATGGCGTATCTCGTATGTTCCATCCACACCTCACGGATGGTGGGCAGTTCGAGCAGACCTTTGTGGATGACATTCTCCTCAGGGCAGTCGTAGCCGAGGTGACGGAAGTACATCTTCCAAGAGGTATCCTCTACCTCACCCTCCTCGTTGGGAGTGAAACCTACGCCTTCTTCCCAGTTGTCATCATCGTCACCACCCATGTCGTTATGACCGTGGTCACCGTCGATAGACATCAGCGGGTGCAGGAATATCTTACCACTGGTGATACCTGCGGCTGTCATGCGGGCCCAAACGTGGGTCTTGAAGTTCTCCATCATATCCACTGTACCTACGAAATAGTTGGGGCTGTACTGCTGTAAGGCTGCTTCGAGTTGAGTGTAACGCACATTAGCCTTATAGGTGTCGTACTCGTCGGGGTTACCATGACCCATAAAGGCAACAACACCTTGAGCGGCCTGGCTCTTATAGAGTTCGTTGAGTTGCTTGGCTACTTCATTGACATCCACCTCAGCATCCTGCAGCAGGGGCACACCAAGTCTCAGTTCCACACCAGCCAAATAGTCGTCGTCGAGGTCGCCGTTGGCATTGTTGGCGAAGTCCTTGATGTAGTTAATCACACGGGTATATTCCTCACCCGGGATCACCTGCAGCGACTGAACTACGATTTCATTGTATCGAACCTTCTTGTCAGCAAATGCATTGAGCCAGAAAAGAGGAGCGTAATAGAAACGGGGCTCTGTGTTCTCACCGGCAGCAGCACGGTTGATACAGATAGCCGACGAATAACTCAGGAAAATGTCGTAGCTTGGGAAAGCCTTCTTATAGGCATCGACGGTGGCGTCGAAAGCATCATATGCCTGCTCCCATGTCGAACCGAAAGCCACGAGCAGGATCACCTTGTCGTGCTTCTTGTTGTCCTTTACCGTCTGGGTAACGATCGTCTGATAGCGCGACCAGTTGTTGTCTTCTTTCACGGTGTCGGTCTGAATCACTTTAATCGTGTCATTCTTGATGACCTCCACGATTTTCTCCACTTCCTTTTCTTTTTCACAGGAAGTAATACCAGCGGTGAGGCAAACGGCTACGAATGCCAATACCAAATACTTAATTTTCTTCATTGTTACTTGTTTTAGAGTTAAACTTATCGTTACTTGAAAATTTGAGTTTCTTACCTTGTGCGAAACGGACGGTCAGCGTACCATAGATGGTACGTCCAGGAGTCGTCGTTCCGAGGTGCAGACCGTGATAGGCACGATCCACATAGTCGAAGATATTGTCGATGCCCGCCTCCACACGGAAGAGCCACTTCTTGCTAACGGGGAATTCGTGGTTGGTGGAGATTCGCCAGATCTGGTAGCCCTTGCCATCGCCATCGATCTGATAGTAGCGTTTACTCGACATACGGCCATAGAGTCCGATTCCCATATTATATTTCTCTGAGAAAGCGTGATTCCAGGTGGCATACCAACTGGCCTTGTGATGGGCCGTACCGTCGATGATGACATCCACCAATCGATCGTGGGTCGTATCGTATTGTTTAGCATCGGTATCGAGATAACTATAACTACCGCCCAGCATCCAGTCGCGATTGAGACGATAGCGCACAGATACATCGACACCCTTGGTCTTGGCCGATTCCAGATTCTGGTACTGACGTGTCTTCCTGGGATCGTAGGTCACAATATACTCTGCCGGCGCCTGCGTATTGGGGATGGTCACGAGGGTAATCATGTTATCTACGTTATTCAGATAGCCCGTCACCGTCAGGTTCAGTCCTTGCCAGTTGTACTCTCCGCTCACGGCATAATAGTTGGAGGTCTGTGGGGTCAGGTTCTCATTACCTATATATAAATAGGTGCCGTTCATATACTTCACATAGCGATAATGCTGTTCCTTGGGCGTAGGAGTCTTGAAGCCCTGACTCCAGGTGACTCTCAGACGGAAGTCGTTGCCGAGGGAGAGCATACCAGACACCTTCGGCGTCAGACGGAAACCAAACTGCTCGTTATGATTCAGTCGTAAACCAGCGGTAATGTTGGCAGAGAGTTTGGGATTGAAGACATAACTGAACTCATCTTGCACATATGCGGCCTCTGTGTTATCCCTCGCCACACCGCCATCCACGCGCATCGGAGCCTCCAAATAGTCGTAACGCCACTCCAACCCGCCACTAAGACGGTTGTTGTAGGGCAACGAGAAGATGCCTTTCAGATGGGCCATCGTACGACGCTGGTCACTCTGCAGTACCTCGTCGTCACGGAAATAGGGATAATAGGTCGTGAAGTTACCCTGCTGGTCCAATCCGTCACCCATCGCCCATTCTGCAGTATAATAATAGTAGTACGCATGACGATCCCAGTTCACGTCAAGCGTCAACTGGTCTGTCTTGTTCCATTTCCAGATACCGCCTGTTGCCAGACTCTGATTCCGATATTCTAAATCATAGAATTTCATATCAGCCGGATATTTGCCACTCGGACGGTAGATGCGCTTCCAATAGGTGCTGCCCTCAGCATAGAGTTCGAGACCTTTCACGGGCTCGTAGGTCAAGCGCTCAGAGACCTGCCAGTTGGTATAGCGATTCACCGTCATATTGCGTGAGTCTTCTATCAGGAACTCCGTCTGACGAGGATCCTCCATTGCCGTATTCTGCCAGCCATCGGAGTGCTGGAGTTGGAAATTCGTATAACTCTTTACCTTACCTATCGCAATACCCAGACCATTATGCTGACGCAGGTCACCATAACTAGCGCCACGGGTACTATTTTCTATAAGCAACCCCTCGTTGTGTTTCTTCGTGATAATATTTACCACACCAGCGATGGCATCCGAGCCATAGAGCGCACTCGACGCACCTTTCACGATCTCAATCTTCTCGATATTCTGGGGATCGATGAGCGACAAGTCGTTCTGACCTCCCACATCGCCATGAATACGCTTGCCGTCAATCAGCACCAGGATATAATTGTTGCCAAGACCGTTCAATTGCATCTGCGAACCCATATCATCCTCGCTAAAAGCAAATGAAGCCGTCAGACCAGAGAGGATATCCTCGATGCTACGACCACCATAGTTTTTCAGCATCTTAGCCGTAATCACCTCAGTCTGCACAGGCGCATCCTTCAGCAGGTGCTGTGTACCAGTACCCGTCACCACAACTTCTTGTAGGCTGTCCGTGCGCCAAATATCAGTCTGGGCCCATGAGCCGACAGCCAACAGCCAAAGGCAAATAGCCAGTTTCTGTCTTCTCTTCATCATTGTTTGATTTTCCAGCACCGTATATTCCTGTACGGGCATCTTTTTTGCAGAGCACACTCTATTCTGCTCTCGCCTACGGCAGGTCTTCTGACTTTCCTCAGTCTGCTCTACCTTCCCAACAACTTGTCAGTGGTGTTATACAAGCAGACCTCTCAAAGGAGGATTACAGCTGCAGGTACAGTTCCGGACTCTCACCGGATTCCCTTACATCAGGCGGCTACAGCCACCAGATTGCCATTATATGGGTGCAAAGATACAACTTTTTTCAATACGTTATGCATATTTCACGGATTTTTTTTAATTTTGCAGCAGAAAGAAGAGAAGATGACGACGAAAAAGGCTTTTCTGATAGCAGCACCCACCAGCGGCTCTGGCAAGACGACGATTGCCAGAGGACTGATGGCGTTGCTCACGAAACAAGGATACAAGGTGCAGCCATTCAAGTGCGGACCAGACTATATCGACACCAAGTTCCACGAGGCCGTAACAGGGCGTCCCAGCATCAATCTCGACACCTTTATGGCTACGCCAGAACATGTCCAGGACCTCTTTGCCCACTATGGCGCTGACGCTGATGTCTGTGTGGTAGAGGGAATGATGGGACTGTTCGACGGCTACGACCGAGAGAAAGGCTCTTCGTACGAGATAGCACGAATATTGGATATCCCTGTCATCTTAGTGGTCGATGCCAAGTCGGCAGCCTATTCGATGGCAGCCCTGCTCTCTGGGTTTATCCATTTCAGGGAGGACATCCGCTTCGCGGGCGTTATATATAATAAGGTGGGATCGCAGAAGCATTTTGCGATGCTGCAACAAGTATGTGATGACTTGGGCGTTGAATGCTTCGGCTATTTACCCAAGTCACCTGACCTCGAACAAGGCTCACGATATCTGGGCCTTGACTTCTCGGAAGAAACAAGGCATAAAGAGCTGATAAAACTATTGGAGGAACATGTAAGATGGCAGAGAATGTTAGCGCTCTGATAGCACGTAATAAGGAGTCGTTTTCTTTTCTTTATCAGGAGACGATAGACAGTTTTGCTCAGGTATGTTTCTTCGACCCAGAGACGGAGGTGCCGTCGTTTGAGGGCATCGACCTGCTCTACTTGCCTGGCGGCTATCCAGAGAAACATTTGGAGGCGTTGGTAAAGAATGAGGCTTGTCGCAAGGCCATCAAGGACTATGCCGAACAAGGGGGCAGGGTCGTGGCAGAATGCGGAGGTATGATGTATCTCTGCCAAAGCATCGTGACAGACGAGGGGGAATATCCCATGTGTGGCGTGCTACCCTATCAAATTTCTGCGCGCAAGGCAGAGCGCAAACTCTCGCTGGGCTATCGGCAATTTGTACTCGACGGCAAGACGTATCGAGGTCATGAGTTCCACTATACGCAGTTTATAGGCGAGACACCACAGAGCATCGTCCAAGTCTATAATGCCAAAGGCGAGCCTGTCCCCACGCCCGTATTCAAATATAAGAATGTCTTAGCCAGTTACACCCACCTCTATCAGATATGAAACCACTCCATCCCATTATGTTTGCTGGTACAGGCAGTGATGTTGGCAAAAGCATCGTAGCTGCTGCTTTCTGTCGTATCTTCAAGCAAGACGGCTATCAGCCTGCACCTTTCAAGGCACAGAACATGGCACTGAACTCATACGCCACACCTGAGGGATTGGAGATCGGACGGGCTCAGGCTGTACAGGCCGAAGCGGCAGGCATCCCCTGTCATACAGACATGAACCCCCTGCTGCTAAAACCCCAAAGCGACCATACCTCGCAGGTTATCCTGAACGGCAAGCCCATCGGCAACAAGGATGCGTATGATTATTGGAGGCAGCATTCCTCCCCTAAGTTAGGGGAGGTCAGGAGGGGTCTGAACGAGCATATTGATTACCGCAAGGAAGTCTGCGAGGCCTTTGACCGTCTGGCAGCCCGCTATAACCCCATTGTAATGGAGGGTGCTGGCAGTATCGCAGAAATCAATCTGAAAGACCGCGACTTGGTGAATATGTCGATGGCCCGTCATGCGAAGGCTGATGTCATCTTGGTGGGCGACATCGACAGAGGGGGTGTGTTTGCTTCCGTCTATGGGAGCATCGCCCTGCAAAGTCCAGAGGACAGAAAACTCATCAAGGGTATCATCATCAATAAGTTTCGTGGCGACATGCGCCTCTTCGAAGAAGGCCGACGGATGCTGGAAGACATCTGTGGCGTTCCCGTCCTTGGGGTGATACCTTATTATAATCATATACACATCGAGGAAGAAGACTCTGTGGCTTTGGCGCAGAAGTCGTTCGCGATGCAGCAGGGCAAGGTGAATGTGGCTGTCGTGATGTTGCAGCACCTTTCCAACTATACCGACTTCGACGCGCTTGAACAAGACCCTCGCATCCATCTGTTCTACACCAACAATGTGGATGATATCCGTCAGGCAGACATCATCATCCTACCAGGCACCAAATCCACACTCCACGATCTGTACGAACTGCGTCGCAACGGCTGTGCACAGGCCATCATCCGGGCCCATCGCAATGGGGCATCTGTGTTGGGCATTTGTGGCGGTTACCAGTTGATGGGTGTCGAGGTGTGCGACCCCAATCATGTAGAGGGCGATATCGACCGTCTGCCTGGTCTCGGACTGCTGCCTGTCACCACTACGATGAGTGGCGAGAAACGGACTGTTCAGGTGGAATGCGAATATGGCAAAGGCTACGAGATACACATGGGCGAGACTCATCCCTTCGGTGAGGCAAAGGCCTCTCCATTACTGCACCTCAGCGACGGACGAGAGGACGGATACATCGTTGACAACAAATGTATGGGCACATACGTTCACGGCATTCTCGACAATGCGGCTTTTGTGGATTGCCTCTTGCAACCGTTCGCAGAGAAACTGAGCCAGACGGAAGCCTCTTTCGACTATGCCGCCTTCAAGGAAACACAATACGACAAGTTGGCTGACCACGTGCGCCAACATGTCGATATGGAACGAATCTATCAGATATTAAGAGGTGATGACTAACGTGTTATCCTTACTGATTGGTTGGTTGCTCGACCTCGTCTTTGGCGACCCTTCCAGACTACCCCACCCGATTGTGTGGTTTGGTAAGGCAATCGCTTTCTGCGAGCATCGACTCAACAGAGGGAATCATCGTAAGTTGAAGGGAGCCCTAACGGCTGTATTCCTCATCGCAGCGACTTTTGCTCTCACATGGTTCCTGCGTTACATTTTAAACTCGTTGCTTCCATTTTGCGGCATCAACCTTTTCACTTGCATCTTCGATGCCCTCATTATCTTCTATTGCCTCGCAGGAACAACACTAATCCGTGAGGTTCGGGCCGTCTTCCTAGCATTGGATCGCAGCCTTGAGGAAGGTCGCAAGCAGGTGGCTCGCATCGTTGGGCGCGACACCTCAGAACTCTCAGCCCAGGAAGTAAGGACAGCCGCCCTCGAAACGTTGGCAGAGAATCTAAGCGATGGTGTGATTGCGCCTCTATTTTGGTTTGCCATCCTTGGTACACCAGGTATGCTGGCCTACAAGATGGTGAACACCCTCGATTCAATGATAGGCTACAAGACGGAGCGCTATAAGGACTTCGGCTGCTGGGCTGCCCATATCGACGACATCGCTAACTACATCCCCGCCCGCCTGACGGCACTACTCATGGTTATGGCTACAGGACGATTAGGACTATTGCGTTTCGTCCATAAGTACGGACGATGCCACGCCTCGCCCAACAGCGGCTATCCAGAAGCCGCCCTTGCTGGCATCCTCGATTGCCGCTTTGGCGGTCCTCATTACTATTTTGGCCAACTCTTCGACAAACCCTACATCGGCATCAACGATCGTCCCCTCACCACCGCCGATATGAAGACCGCCATCCGCATCAACCGCACAGCCGAAATACTGATGGTGATTCTAACTGCCACAGTTTGTCTTTTTCATAGTAACTACCTCTCCTAATTTGTTCCCACCGTGGGAATAAAACGTTCCCAGCCTGGGAATATAATGTTCCCACCTTGGGAATAAATAACGAGTTAAAGGGTTAGGGTTCAGCCCACGAAGCCTTAGGGTTCAAGCCTCGAAGCCTTAGGGTTCAGGTCTCAAACAACTACGCCATTGGAATTCTCCACGTAATAACGCAAGAGTATTTTGAAATAAAGAAAGAGTATTTCTAAATAAAGCAAGAGTATTTCTGAATAAGGCAAGAGTATTCTGAAATAAGGCAAGGTTATTGCGCAATAATGGCAGGTTATTGCACAATAATGGCAGGTTATTGAAAGCAGAATTCTTATAGAGGTAAGATAGAAGGAAAGTAGAGGATAAGTAGAAGCAAAATAGATGCGTAATCATAACGAAAATCTTTCAGACAACCAGTAAAAACACACTTTTTAAGGCAAATAATCACAAAATTAGTAGAGGTAGAACCAGATTATATGATAAAAAAAATATATGCCAAATATATGTCATTCAAATAATCTCCACACTTCGTTCAGACTATCCCTAAAGCTCGTTCGAATAGTTTGATAGGAACCAGCAATGACAACAAACAAGATTATACCCACCATTCTTGCCTACCGAGAGTCCAGAGATTCTGGGGCGTTGACTACCGCTACTGGCAAACCACCCGTTCATCACTGCGCGGATGCGTCATCTAGTGCAAACTTCTGTCACGTCTGTATCTTCCCATAGTCATTTATTATAATAACCCAATATCTTCGAGCCTACTATTCTTTCAATTATCATATAATGAAAGAATTACAAACGCGTTTTCTTAGATTGTTCACGATTCCTTGCTTTTTCAGATTCCTTTGCAACTGCCTCTGCTTTGTTTTTATTTCTAACCGCTATTATATCTTCATAAATTAGAACCATAAACCCACTAAAGGATTCCAAATAAACAGCTTTGTTCGAAATATTCCAAAAGACATCAACTTCTTGAGGAACATCAACTTTATAACCTCCTTGCGGGGGCCTGTTAGGCTCGCCATATTGTTTCTTTAATTCTGTGATTATGTCTGCTTTCTCTAATGCACCACCAGGAATATAAATACGGAGACTCATTAACATTCCGTCATCTTCAATCAAGTCGCCATTTGTATCATACAGCGATAGAAGTGCGTCATATTTCTTGTCACCTATATATAGGTCTAAAGGATAGCCCTTTACGATGATATTCCGCGCGAAACCACCCATAGAAAGTGTAAATGTTCTTTTTTCTATTCGTTTTGACAACAAATCACCATTCTTAATTAATTGTTTAGTAATACTCTTTGTTTTTTGCCCTAAGATATATCCCAAATATATTGTATCTTGACGATTCTTTGGGTCAACAATAGTTCTTGTACTAACAACCTTCTTTTGCTCCTTCTCAGATGGTTCTGGCGGAGCTACTTTTTTCCCACACGCAACAAATAATAATGTCGCAAAGCAATAAATAGTAATTCTCATGATCTATATAATCTATTAGTTCATCATTAAATCCTCCTTGGTAAAGATATTTAGAAAGTCGCCATAAGTCGCCATATTATTAATGTATGGTGGCAATGGCTCTCCAATCTTTTCAAATTGCTTTCTCAAGTTCTCAACATAAGGAGCTATTGGAGTTCTCAAATTCTTTTCTTCATAAGATACAAGACGATCTTTGCCATTCTCATCTTTCTCATAACCCTGCAAAGGCAATTTTGAGTATGATTTAATTATTTCGTCCATGAAATTGGTTAGCAATGTCTTCTTTACGTGCTCAATATTACCAAGCACAAGATTCTTTCTCAAATTCTTCGCCATTAAATAATATGACTCATCCGTTTTTTCATGAAAGTAATCCTTCTTCAAAGCACGAATATCATTTGTCATACCCCAAATCTTAAAGAAGAGAATGATTTCCAATATGCCCCATGCGATCATGAGGAATCCCGCGAACGTCACCCATCCCGGCAGTTCTGTACTTGGAGTAGATGAATAATCATCATAATAGGCAAAACAGTTTGCAGCACTTATAACTGCTGCTACAAGAAATAATTGTCGTTTCATAAACTTATATTTATAGATTAATTTTCTGATAGAATAATCCTACATAGAATAATTGACTTATCTCCGTTACTTCCTTCTCGGTAAGATAAAGATGTCTCATTATAACCAAGAAATAGTCTGCTTGTGGCATATGGAAGAGAGGTGAATAGTTTGGATGTCGTCCTCCTGTAGCCAGACTCTCCAAGTGTTTAATTATTCGTTCATTCTTAGCATTATCCCCAAAGCCACAATATATTTCCGATACGGGATAATCGTCTTGTTTGATAGAGAACATATCAAATACGGCATCCACTCTCTCTATTGTGAATACTTTGCTATTTACATTAAATTCATAAGCAAAACCTACCTTTTTGAAGACATCAAACGAGGCATTTTTTAAGTCTTCAGTTTCAAAGAACTGATTCCCTTTAGGATGGTAATTAATCTGAAATCTTATCTGCATATTAATTGTTATGAAAGTAATTTTGCTTTTTGTACACTAAATTCTTCTTCTGTCAATATTCCTTTATCTTTTAGGTCTGCAAGTTTTGATAATTCCTCGGCAATAGAGCTGATGCTTGTATTTTTAATAAAAGATTTCTTTTCATTTTTATCCACATCATCTATTATAACGCTAACAAGATCTACAATTTTATTTGCGTGCTCTAATCCCTGTTTATATTTGAATCCTAGTATTCCATCTGGTTTTATTTCTTCTCCTGCTGCCATTGTCTTACAATCAAAGCAATTAATTGAAAGGGTTGGCATTGAAATATCTCTGATTCTCAACTTAACTTGCACTAATGAAACTCTTTTTTTCATGCTTGTATTACCAGATAGTCCTCCAACGATAGCACCAGCACCACCTGCTAAAGCACCACCTGCTAATGCACCTCCAATCGTTCGCATAGTTGATTTTGATGCAATGGTAGTATTGTTTTCTATTAGTTCAACGCTTATAATTTCATCGTATGGTATAAAAGTCTCTTGTTCTTCGTCAAAGTATGCAACTTTTCTGTTGTTTTCATCTATAGCAAATGTATAGAGATTATCTACGCCAACGACTTTTATCGTGGCAGAGAAATCGTCTATATCATTTACTCTACTCTCTATCATAATACCTCGGATGTCATCTTCTTCTTTCTTTTTCTTAGCTTGAATCTCGACAATTATGACAAAAACAATGATTGCAATAACAATAATAACAATTGTTTCCATATTACTTTGTTCTATGAATAAAAAAAAACGTGGACAATCACTTCGTCTACGTTTTCCAGGCATCTCCCAAACGCCTAAGCTACTTTGAACGAGTAATGTGCCCACGCGAACGTGAGCATCCTCTTTACTCTTGTAGCTTTCTTCAATTTGGGAGATTTCGGAAAACAAGATGGTAAGCGGACACTTTTTCCATATGTCGTATATTCTTTTATCTGTCCATTGGCGTATATATTATGTTCAACTTGGGGACAAAGATACAATTTTATTTTGAAAAACAATTGTTTTTTGGGAAAAAACATACAAATAAATTAATAACCGCAAGTTTTAGATAGAGAAATCCTTCCACCCGCCTGATTATATAACCTTCTGATAATCAAATTTATCCCATTTAGAAATCTTGCCTACACAACAGTTCCTGCCCCCCTCGTGTCCGCAAGGAAGCTTTATATATAGTACCCCCTATTGATTTCCCAATAAAAATTAAATCCTGAGATGAAATAGCAGCACTTCGGAATTTTATGCGTATATTTGCCAAACATTTCGTCAGATAAACCAACAAAAACGATAACGATTATGAAAAGAATGTTTTTCTGCCTGATGGCAATGATGGGCGTGCTGACCCTTTCGGCACAGAGTGCAATAACGTCGTTTGACGAAGTATTAACCACACGCCGTAGTATCCGCAACTACGATGCCACGAAGAAAATCTCTGAGGCCGAAGTACGCGAATTGATGGAGGCTGTACAGGAGGCGCCATCGTGGGCCAACCAACAGCCGACGCATTATTACGTGGCTATCTCGCCTGAGAAACTTGCGGCAGTGCAGGATATGGTTGGTGGCAATAAATCGCGCATCAAGGACGCACCTGTTCTTATTGTATCTACCTTCGAACGTGGAAAATCCGGATTCTTCCGTGATAGTCCGGCCAATGAGGTAGGCGACGGCTGGGGCGCATACGACAATGGCCTGAGCAACTGCTATCTCGTATTGAAAGCCCGTGCCATGGGGTTCGATACGCTTATCATGGGTATGCGTGATGCCGACAAACTGCGTCAACTCTTCGCCATCCCAGAGGGTGAGACCATTATGGCTGTCATCTCACTCGGCTACCGTGCTGGTGAGCCTGTTCAGCCCCGTCACCGTCCGTTTGACGATATCGTGAAGTTCTTCTAAGGTTCCTTGCTCGCCATCAGACCTATGCCTTGTGGTTATAGTGTCTGATGAGCAAGCCGACGCCGACGAAGGCCAGCACGAACTCGAAAACTACAATACAACTGTATATCATAATGGTTGAATTTAATAATCTCATTAAAAAGGGGAAACGTTGTCTCACGACAGGTTGCCCCGTTGAACTTATATAATAATACACGTATGCGCAAAAAGCGCTGAACCAATAAAGATAATGCTTGCGCCTCACGCCCTTACATCGAGGGCCGTTTGGCATTTTAACCGAAAAAGGCTGGTCTTCAGACTTTCCTCCACTCCCAAGCGCCTTCTCGAGAATTCTCAATGGCGTTTTTGCTTAGGAGCCATAATGGAGTTCACTGCTGCGGGACAGTCGGAGATTCTCACTCACATTCCCAATTAATCGCGGCTAAGCGAACCTTTACGGGCGACTCTTTTCAAAATCACGTTGCAAAGGTACAACTTTTTTGTGAAAGTCAATGCGTTTTTCCTATATTTTTACGCAATCGTTAGAAATATTTGGTGATCTTCGCATTCTGGAAGTTGTTCATCTCGTTCATCATGCGAACAGCGGAGTCGATGATGGGGAAAGCACAAAGGGCGCCTGTCCCTTCGCCTAACCGTAATCCTAAATGCAGAAGAGGCTTAGCTTCAATGATATCGAGCATCATCTTGTGACCACTCTCATCGCCACAATGGGTAAAGATCATATAATCCTGCGAGGCAGGATAAAGTCGGATGGCAGCCAAAGCACAAGCCGTCATGATGAAGCCGTCTATTAATATAATAAGGTGCCGCTCGGCAGCACGGAGCATGGCCCCAATGGCTGCTATCATCTCGAAGCCGCCGAAATAAGCCAGAAGGCGGACACAGAGGGACGGTTCTTCTGTGTTCAGAAATCGCTCGACAGCCTTCGAAAGGACCTCGTATTTATGGCGGATGCCCTCGCTATTGAGGCCTGCACCTGCGCCAATGCAGTCTTTGAGGGGAATATCGCCAAAGAGACTCATCCAGATACTCGATGGCGAGGTGTTGGCAATGCCCATCTCGCCAATACTGAGGATGCGGCAACCCTCATTGGCATAGTCGTCAACCAAATCGCAGCCTATTTCGATAGCCTTGTTAAACTCCTCCTCGTTCATGGCTGGTTCGTAGAGGAAGTTCTTGGTACCTCGGGCTATCTTGCGGTCGATGATACCTGGGACGGATGACAAGTCGTAATCAACGCCCACATCCACAATACGGAGTTTGAAGCCGTGCTGGCGACAAAACATATTGACACCTCCGCCTCCACGGGTGAAGTTAATCATCTGTTGCCAAGTCACCTCGCGAGGCGATACGCTGACACCCTCATGCTCGATACCATGATCGCCCCCTAAAAGCAGATGACAGGGCTGAGTCAAAGAAGGCTCCAGCGTCTGCTGAATCAAACAGACTTGCATCGCCAGTTCCTCCAAACGACCTAACGAACCTTTGGGCTTGTTCAAGTTGTCGATTTTGGCTTGTATCGCTGCCTGCAACGACTTGTCTGTGGGATGTATATCGAACGCCCTCATCAACTTTTCACCTTTACTGGTATTCCACTCACCATCAGTATGACCTCGTCTGCCTTGGAGGCTATATACTGGTTCATCCAACCTTGAAGGTCGGTAAATTGACGCTGAATGGCATTATCGCTGACGCCGCCACTACCAATCTCATTCGTCACAAAGATATAGGTGGCATCCTTCGACGTGAAGGCATCAAACTCAGCCTTAGCCAATTCCAACGACTTATCGACATTGGAGTCGTTAGTGAAGAAGAAGTTGGTGAGCCAGAGTGTCACACAGTCGATGACCACTACCCTACCCATCAGATTGTGACGACTCAGATGGATTTCTTCTTCGATATTCGTCCATTGCGATCCACGACGCGCCTGATGTCTGCGAACGCGCTCTCGGAACTCCTCGTCCCAGACGTGGGCTGTAGCCACATATACTGGATGTTCTGAGAGATTTAATGCCAATTCTTCGGCTTGACGACTCTTGCCAGAACGCTGGCCACCTGTGATGAGAATGATACGTTTCATAGCGGATTCATATAGTTAATGGCACTAACTACCAGATAGACCGTCAATTCCACCAGCAGGCACACCGCTCCACAACAATCGCCCGTATAGCCGTGAATCTTTCGCCATATCAGCAGATAGAGCATATAGAATGTAATGGCGGGGATGAAGATAATCACCTGCCAGTCGAGCCCCATCATCCAGATAAAAAAGATCATCGCAGGCAGTCCCTGAATGGCCAGACTGACACCTGCCCAAGCATTAAACTTCCGATAGACGGTCTTGGCTTTTGCCTCCTCCTCGTTTCTGGCATACGGCATCATCAGTATCAGTTGCGAGGTCACCATCTTCGAGAAAGGATCGGCTGCCAGAACCATAAATGCAGCACATTCGGGCGGTATCGATATGAGCGTAGCCGCCAAAAGCAGTTCATAGAAGATAAGTCCCAGCACCCCATACGTGCCGATACGGGAGTCCTTCATAATGTCGAGGATGCGCTGACGGTTATTGCCGCCACCTCCGAAACCGTCGAAGAAGTCAGCCAGCCCGTCCTCATGCAGCGCACCAGTAATCAGCAGACGGACAGCAATGGCGAGGAGCACCGTCACACTATAAGGCAGCACGAGACTACCGAAATAGATGACGAGTCCCATTGCTCCACCTGTGAGCCAGCCAGTCAGGGGCCAGTGCTCCACTACCGTCTGGTAGCACGCCTTAGGAGGCTCATGGAGTCGCCAGAAAGGCAATCGTGTAAAGAAGATGAACGCTGCCCAAATCCGGTCGCACCAATGCGTCTGGTCGATATTTGTCTGCATATTATTCGAATTTGCTTGCAAAATTACAAAAATATTTTGTACTTTTGCAGACAGAAACAAAATAATAACAAAAGAAATGAAGAAATTAGTCCTTTTCTTGGCTATTGCGGCATTACTCTGTGCCTGTTCAGGGAAGAACGTCAAGGTCCAAGAAACAAATGCGGCTACGAGCAATTCCATCGTCACCATCGATGTGAAATACGCCACAGGTTTCAGCGTGCGCGACTCTGTCGATATTCGTCTGGTGGATGTTGGCAAGCATGATCATTTCGCTTTGGTTCATTCCGACGACACAGAAGTCCCCAATGGCTACACGAAGGTACGTGTACCTATCAAGAGTACCATCTGTATGACCTCGCTGCAACTCTCGAACTTCACTATTCTCGATGGCCACGATGTGGTGAAGGGACTCACTGGCACGAAGAACCTCTTCAACAAGGACATTCTGACACGTGTAAAGGATGGTCGCATCGTGAAGATTGGTATGGAGGGTAATTTCGATACAGAACTGGTGTTGGCTGCCAATCCTGATGTCATCTTCATCTCTCCCTCCAAACGAGGCGGCTACGATGCCATCAAAGAAACGGGTATCACGTTGGTGCCTCATCTGGGGTATCAGGAACTCAATCCGTTAGGTCAGGCAGAGTGGATTAAGTTCGTGGGCATGTTTATTGGTAAGGAGCGCGAAGCCAACGAGGTCTTTGCAGGAATCGAAAATAGATATTGTGATTTAAAAGAAAAAGCCAGCAAGGCAGAGACTCATCCGACAGTATTCAGTGGTGAGATGCACTATGGCAACTGGCACGCCGTGGGTGGCAAGAACTATCTGGCACAGATCTTCCGTGATGCAGGTGCAGAATACGTCATCAATGACGACGAGACGGCTGGCGAGGATCTGGAATTTGAGAAGATGTATGCGCTTGCTGCCAAGGCCGACTACTGGCGCATCCTGAACAGTTTCCCTGATGAGTTCTCGTACGAAGCCCTGAAAGCCTCTGAACCTCGCAATGAACTTTTCAAGGCGTTCAAGGAGAAGAAGGTCATCTACTGCAACATGAAGCAGCAACCCTACTACGAAATTTCACCCGTCCAGCCCGATGTACTGTTGAAGGACTTTGTAGCCATCTTCCATCCGAAACTCGTAGAACCCGATTATCAACCCACCTATTATAAACTGTTGAAATAAGATGCGACGTTCGCTCCCATTGATACTCGTCCTCGTTGTATGCATCCTGGTGCTGATGATCATCAACCTACTCATCGGCTCCGTCAGGATTCCTGTAGCAGAGGTGTGCCGTATCCTGATGGGCGATGACTCTAACGAAATCTGGACGAACATCATTTTCAGCAGTCGTCTGCCTCAGGCATTGACTGCTATCATGGCTGGTGCAGGTCTTGCCGTCAGCGGATTGCAGATGCAGACCGTTTTCCGTAATCCCTTGGCAGGGCCTTCGGTGTTAGGTATCAGCAATGGTTCTGCCCTTGGTGTGGCCTTTGTGGTATTGCTCTCAGGTCGCATTGGCGGCGTGGCACTTAGCAGACTGGGTTATCTGGGCGATGCCGCCATGAGTGTAGCCGCTATCATTGGAGCCTTGGCTGTGCTGTCGTTGATCCTTTGGATATCGCAAAAGGTAAAGGGTAATGTCACCTTATTAATCATAGGTGTGATGATAGGCTATCTGGCCAATGCTATCATTGGTGTATTAAAGTTCCTGTCGCCTGAGGAGGATGTGAAGGCTTTCGTCGTATGGGGATTAGGTTCGTTCTCACGTGTGTCAGGCGATGAGATGGTGTTGTTCATCGTACTCATGTGCATACTGCTGCCCTTAGCCTGCCTGTTGATAAAACCCATGAATCTGATGCTGTTGGGCGACCGATATGCTGCCAACCTGGGTTTGAACATCCGTCGCAGTCGTATGCTCGTGATTATCTCTTCTGGCATACTCGTCGCTATCGTCACCGCTTACTGCGGACCCATCATGTTCATTGGCCTGGCCGTTCCTCATCTGGCCCGTGCCATCTTCCGCACTTCCGACCATCGTATCCTGATGCCCGCCACCGCACTTTGCGGTGCTGCGCTGGCATTATTCTGTAACTTTGTTGCGCGTATGCCAGGCTTCGAGGGGGCTTTACCCGTCAATTCCGTTACGGCTCTGGTAGGTGCTCCTGTGATTGCAGTCGTACTTTTTGGCCGACGGAAGAGCGAAGTGGAAGAATAAAAGTCTTCAAAGAATAGTCTTGATTTCGCTGAGCGTTTCAACGGCAAAAGTAAGATCTTGCGGAAACTCCTCGGAGGGAACCTGCCAACGGTTGAACAGCATCGCATCGAGGCCTGCATTGAGGGCTCCGATGATATCACTCTGCAAATTGTCACCAATCATCAACGTCGTTTCTTTGTTGGCCCCAGACACTTTGAGGGCATAGTCGAAGTAGAGAGGCGAAGGCTTGTTGACACCTGCGTCCTCGCTCAGGATGATGGTGTCGAAAAAGTCTCTAAGGCCACAGGCTGACAATTTCTTATACTGCACCTCGTGGAAACCGTTACTGCACATGTGCATACGGTAACCTTGCCGTTTCAGGTAGTCCATCAGTTCATGGGCACCATCAATGACACCAGGTTTCGAGGCACAGAAATCGAGAAACTTGTCGCTCATCTCCAGACAGAACTGTTCTGTGACTTCAAGTCCTTTACCCACACTTAAGGGCCGACGGAAGCGCTCTACAATCAGATAATCGCGAGTGATCTCTCCTTTGGCATATCGCGTCCAAAGGTCAATGTTCGCAGTCCAATAGGCATCAAAAAATACCTGCGGGTCAGAGAAATACTGGTCCAGATGGAAGCAATCAAACGTCTCACTCAGTGCAATGACAGCATTACCGTGTGTATCGTAAAGTGTATCGTCGAAGTCAATAAAGAGATCTTTATATTTCATATATCTTTCCGTTATCATCAATCAATAATATCGTAAGTTCGCCATTAGGCAGCAATGGGGCACAATGCGCAAAGCAATGTCGGATAACCGTCTTAGCAAAGCGGTCCTGCCGTTGATACAGACGATCCCATAGTTCGCGAGCCAACGTGATGTCGCTGATATCTATATCGCAGTCTGCCTCATGGAGCATCTGCTGGATAAAAACCTTATCCATCACCGTCTTCCGACTATGTGTATCCAGATTACCCGCTGCAAGTTTGACTGCCTTGCCCAGCATCACGCCAAGGGTTACATGCATGAATCCCAGTTCGTTGGCTATCTTCAACGTTTCACCAACATAATTACCATATTCCACAAAAGCCTGACGTGGCAAGTCAGGATAGAGTGCCTTGACAAAGCGTTCACTCTTACCCCCACTGTTAATCACCACGCGATCTGTTCCGCTAGCCTTAGCTGCCTCCATACATTTGCGAATACTGTCGATGAAGGCCTCTTCTGAGAACGGCTTCACAATACCTGACACACCGATGATACTGATGCCTCCCTCGATACCCAATCGAGGATTAAAAGTACGACGGGCAATCTCCTCACCATCAGGCACGCAGATCGTCACACGGAGTGGGATTCCAAAGGGTTCGAGATTGCTGCGAATCATCTCACGTGGTGCCTTATTGATAGCCGCCTCACCTGGTGGATAATCAAACCCAGGCAACGTGAAACGTCCTACCCCTTCGCCACCAACAATTTCAAATGTATCGCTTAATTGTACGCTTGTACGCACTTCAATACCATTTGTTACGTCAGGGTCGTCGCCAGCCTCCTTGATGCAGTAGGCATACCCGTCTCCATACCCCACCAACACACTGATCGTCTCGCCATCGGGCAATAGTACAGGCACCTCAGCAGGCATCTCGCCTTTCGTCAGTTTGATGGTTGCAGCAATTGCCGCAGCAGTTGCACAAGTCCCAGTCGTCAGTCCACTATGCAAAGGATAGAACTCTGGTAACAATTTTTCCACTGCCCTCCGCAGTCCATACGGGCCATTGACACAGTCCTCCAGTGTTAACTTTGGCCGTTTGAGGGCAATAATCCGCATACCCTTTGTTCTGGCAGCCTCAACCTTTTCAGTAAAGCCTCCTGAAAGACCACTTTCCTTCAAGAGAACGGCATCGACATCTATGTTAATAGCATTGCTGTCCTCATAGAAGCAAAGTTGTTCGTCTGTAGCCCCCTGTTGATGAGCCAACACAATTGACGACTCGCGATTCAGAATGCGATAATACACCTTGACGCCTTGCGCCTCTAACCATTTCAATTTTCTGATGCTCTGTACGCCAGTCGTGGCAAGCAATGATTGAATATCCGTAGGCACCTGCGAGTAGTCGTCAATCCACGTGATATCAGGATCCCTCGGAGGATATATCCGCTCATAACGGACGACAGGAATCTGCAACGAGCCAGCCACCCCGGCTATTGTCTGATGGAGTTGCGAGGCAAACGGATGGGCAGCATCGACGATAAGCCGTATCTCATGCTCCTGACAGAACTGCCGCATCGCTTCTTCGTCCAACGCACCATCAATGCGCTCGCCATGATGCAGGCTGATATCCTGTTCCCCCGTTTTCGTGCTATAAAAGAATGGTGATCCAGCCTCTTCCAACACCTCCGCAGCCTTGCGACCTTCCGTCGTTCCTCCGAATACAAGTATCATATTACTTGCTTGTGTCGAGGTCGGAGGCTTTGCCTTTGTACTCTGGGTTGCGCTTCTCGAGGAACGAACGGATGCCTTCCAGATAGTCGGAACCTTGATAGACCTTGGTACGATAGGCGTTGATACGCTCGAAACTTTCGGACGACAATACAGTGGCCGCCTTGCTGAGGATGCGGAACTGACGCTTGATGGCGCTAATAGACATAACGCTGTTGCGGCGCAACGGGTTAAGGAACTGCTCCTCCAGGACTTTGTCCAGTTCATCAGCAGTTACTACGCGATTGATTAGTCCGACGTTCAGGGCATCCTGAGCCGTTATGGGCTGTGCGAGGAAGAACATCTCGCGGGCTTTGTTCATGCCCAACTGGTTGATGAAGTGCATGATGCCCGAAGCGTTATAAGGTATGCCTATCTTCGCGGGAGTAATGGCAAAAGTAGCGGTATCAGTACTGACAATCATGTCGCACGAAAGACACAAGTCGCAGGCTCCGCCCCACACACCACCATCAACACAGGCAATGACGGGGATAGCCGTTTCCTGAATACAACGTAGCAGGCGTTCCATCGGCACGTCGTAAGCCAAGGGATCCTCACCGTTCTGAGGAAGTTCACGGATGTCGTGACCAGCGCTCCAGACACCTTTCTTGCATTGAGCCTTGATGACAACGCCCACGCACTCCTGATCGTAGCCCGAGCGAATGGCGTCACACAATTCCTGACACATCACTTCGCTGAGGCAATTGAAATGGTCAGCATTTTGCATCTCCACATAGCAGATGCGATTGTTGATAACGGTATTGACTAACATATGTTTTTTGATTTATGATGCGTCACCCTGCCTAAAGAGGTGGGTGAAATGTTTGTTGTATAACTCAGAGAGTCCTTGGCGGTTGTCGATGGCCTCACCAACGACGAGCATGGTGGTGAGGGTGAGGTGATTGTCGTGGACAATCTTGGCAAGGTCTTTCAGTACACCTCGATAAATCCTCTGGTCTGGCCAAGTAAGGTGATAACAAGCAGCAACGGGCGTATCCTCTGGATATTCCTGCAGGAGTTCTTTTTGAACATCATCGACGATGGCGGCAGAGAGGAAGATACACATGGTGCTCTGGCTCTTGGCAAGCAGATGCAGTTGTTCTTTTTCGGGCATGGGTGTACGACCTTCGCCCCTTGTCAGAATAATAGTCTGCGTATGCTCAGGAATCGTAAACTGAGAGCGCAGTTCAGCTGCTGCTGCAAGGAAAGACGAGATACCTGGCGTGATATGATAATCCATCTGATGCTCATCGAAGAATGCCATCTGTTCCTGAATGGCCCCAAAGATACAAGGATCGCCTGTATGCAGACGGACGATGAAATGTCCCTTGTCGTAGTGTTCCTTCATCAATTGGCATTGTTCTTCGAGATTCATATCAGCTGAAGAACGAACCACAGCACCAGGCTTGTGACACTCTGTCAGTGCCTTAGGTACCAATGAACCTGCATATAAGATAAGGTCGGCCTTCTCCAACATCTTCCTTCCTCGAACACTCACCAAGTCTGGATCGCCAGGACCAGCGCCTACGATCTCAATATGGCCACTTTTTTTACGAAGATGCTTTTCATCGATGGCGAGAGCTGCCGTCCAGTTCTTACCTTTTACCTTAGAGATTACCAACTTTCCATTGTTGGAGCCAAGGATGGCGGCTGCCTCGCAGACGCTGGGTGTACCAACATGTTTGGCTACGGTCTCACTCGGATGGGGGACATCCACAGCAGCCAGTTCCTCAGCAGTAAAGAATACCACTTCTTCGTCGTATTCCATTTTAAGCATTTTTACAAACGGTTCGTCTGCCTTCACGTCAATGGTGCAATACTTATGCGAACATGGCAGATATCCGAACTTTGTGAAGGCCTCATCTATCTGATCGTAGATATCCTCATAATCCTCAGGATGATGGGCCAGGCCAAAACCGATTGTTCCCACCATTGGGACAAAGTGGAGTTCTAATAGTCCTTCTGGTATTTGGTGGGCATAGGGCGATACGATAATCAACAACATGAACTTCCTTGGGTCAGCCTCTTGGATACTACTGATGATTGTTACATGCTCAGGTTTCGTGGCTTCCAAATAGTCAGTGCCCTCATCGCGAACATCTAACAGCAACGCTGTTGGCTCGCGATTCACAAAAGCAAAAATGCACTGGTTCATGTCCTCAATATCGCTGGCTAAGGGCCAATCAAATCTCGCTTCAAAGGTATCGAGTGCCCATAGACCTGCGTTGTCGCTCTGAGTGGTAATCACCTCTCGGGCCCCAATCATCGCAGCAATATCTCGCGTCAGATCGTTAGCACCCCCGATATGTCCTGAAAGCACAGAGATAGCATTCAGTCCTAGGCTATCAACACATATTACTGCAGGGTCTTCGTGTTTATCCTTGATATAGGGTGCAATCGTCCTCACACAGATGCCCATCGCCCCGATAAAGACAAAGGCATCAAAATTCTTCCACTCCTTACCGACGTCTGTGCGCTGAACAACTCTCGCACCCAGTTGTCTTTGTAATGTCGAGGCTATCTCGCCTCCTGCCTCACTGATCTGTATTATCGCTATCTTCTGCATCATTTACTGACGGCACGGATGCAGCGACCACTGAAACGATTGCTGGACAATTTTCCGTAGTTCACTTTTATATCCGAGAAGTCGAATTCCAGACACCATGCCTTGGTGGGATTGCTTGTGTAGAGGGATGATGTCCAGTAAACACCTTTAATGGCGCGAAACTGAATACTCTCATAATAGCGGAAACCAGTGATTGGCATGAAGATGGATTTGCCCGTCTTCTTTCCAGTCACCCGATAGCCGTTGACACCATCCTTCGTAATCCATTCCCATGTGCAGTTGGTTATCAATTCCTCGTACTCATCCACGGTGGGCATGCGCCATTCGCCACCCCAATTAGCGTTAGCGGCATCGTCCGATGGCACCAACTGATGTTTACCGTCACCAACTGAATACTTCAACAGAAACTGGGAGTCTTTTTTGCACCACAAATAGGTGTTCCATGAGTAGTATTGCTTTGGTTTGATCTCACCCCATGCGAAATACGTGCCAAAGCCCGAATCCTTCTCTGCACCCACATTCATGTTAGCCCATTTCACACTAAGTCCCAGATCCACAGCCTCCACTCCGCTTGGCATTTTGGCCTCATTAACCTGAGCATAGCCAACCGTCCCAAACAACACGACAGCCAGCGTCATTAGAAAAAACTTCTTCATATATATACCTAATTTTGTTGGCAAAGATACAAACTCTTTTTGAAACTACCAAATAGAATGCCCTTTTTGTTTTAAGTGAACTTTTAGGATTTCAATTGGATTAAAGTCGTTAAGTTGAATCCTGAGAGGTGCCTCTTGCGAAAGATTGAGGGCAGTACAGGCTTCATCCCAAAGTTGATGACTACTCTTACGGTCTGTCATCTGAGCGACAACAGAAGAGGTGACGCTATTGAAGACGATAACACCATCATCTGTCAAAACAGTGAGAACTTTCGCCATAATCTCCTTAAGACGACCTCCGTGTCCTCCGATGAAGACAGCATTAGGACGAGGAAGCGAAGATATATCTGTCTCGAGGAAATTACCGATATGGATATTGATGCCTGGGGCTCCAAAGCGACGGGCATTTTCTTGGATGATGGGCTCACACTCAGGACGAATCTCGAATGCCTCAACTTGCAAATGGGGGAAATGCAGGCGGGCCTCAATGCTGACGCTACCAGTACAGAAGCCGATATCCCAGAAGACATGACGCTTGGGCAGTTCGAGGGCTTGAAGTGTCAGCAGACGGATAGGCATCTTGGTAATCATCTTCTCGCGGCCATCGAGCAGGGTAAAGTCGGAATCAGGGATGCCAAATGGAAGTGATAAGTGATAAGTGAAAAGTGAAAAGTTGTTGATGATGATGCAGTTAGGCATCGCAAAATCACGTTTTGTAGCCTCTTCAAGCGATAGGGTGGTTATCTTTTCGAGTTGTGGATTACCCAGATGCTCACCCACATGCATCTGATAATCCTTATATCCATAGTCCAACATCCGTTGGGCGATGGCAGATGGAGTATGTTCACGATCTGTAAGAACACCTACTTTCAATGCTCCTTCGATAAGTGCTCTATCAAACTCTGGCCAAGGACGACCCGTCAGCGAAACGATGCGCATATCGTGATAAGGCATCACGAGGCGATGGGCCAACATCTGCAAAGAGTTGAACGTGGGGAAAACAGTCATTTCGGCTTCTGGTATCTTGCGTTTGATAGTATTGGCAAAGCCAAAGAAGAGAGGATCGCCACTAGCAAACACGATGATTTCTGGTGCGGTATATTGTTCAAAGACAGCATCGAGGGGTACGGTGATGTCAATCCATTCAGCATCGGCAGGGAGCAATGGGGAAACATTCTCATGATGACGCTTGCCGCCAGAGAACACCTTTCCGTTCTTGATGATCTCTAAGACCTCAGGTGGGAAGAATGGCTCTGGTGCATCCGAGATACCTATAACGATGAATTTCATAGGTCACGACCAGGTTTGAGTTGTGCAGCATCATCAAAAGTGAGAATGGCATTGCAAAGAGTCGCAGCGAGGTTGCTACCTCCTTTTCTGCCCTCCACGATGATCTTGGGAATATCCTTGAAAGGCTTCACCATATGCTTCGATTCCCTGACATGCACAAAACCTACAGGAGCAGCAATGATGCCAGCAGGATGAGCCTTACCCTTACGGATCAGGTCGCAGAGTTCCATGAGGGCTGTGGGGGCATTGCCAAACGCAAAGAGTGCATCGGGATGCTCCTCGACAGCTAAGCGGATACCGGCTTGGGTACGGGTGATACCCTCTTTATTAGCCATTTCTGCCACACGTGGGTCTGAGAGGTAGCATTTGGCCTCGATGCCTAAACGAGTCAGAGCGCCCTTACGGATACCACTCGTCACCATCGTCACATCACTCACGATTGTTTTCACCATGCCATCCTTTACCTTATTATATATAGTCTCCACAGCACCTAGGTCAGTATAGAGGATATTCTCCATATCGAAGTCGGCAGTGGTATGGATAGCGTGAAGCAGAGCCCATTTGTGATCAAGGGGATAATCCTTTTTATGAAGTTCACTCTCAATGGTTCGGAACGACTCGATCATAATGTCCTGACCGATCTTACTGCCTTCTTTCACTTGCTCACGATAGTACCCACGAGGCGTGATGAACTTCCCATCTGCGATATACGACTGGGAATTGCCCATAATAATCACTGTAAACATATCCACATCCTCAGGGTCAAAGTCACCAAGGGTTGTCACCTTGATTTCCTGTTCCTCGCGTCCTGCCTGACGGACATAGCTTACTGGGGTCTCAACAGAACGATACTTCAAGAACAGTTCCTGCAAACGATAGAGTTGCCAGTAGCGTCCGTGTGATTTCGGGTTATAGACGGCAGTGACAAAGTCGCCCACCGCAGCAGCCTTGATACGTCGCTCAATCACTTCCCAAGGCGTCATCAGGTCAGACAACGAAATCAAGCATACATCATGTCCGATAGGAGCCCCAAGCAATGAGGCAGCCTTCTGGAAAGCAGAGATACCAGGCAGCACCTCCACTTCGATGGAGGAGTGTCGTTCTTCTCGCATCTCATAAATCAATGGGGCCATTCCATATAGCCCGGCATCACCAGAAGAAATGACGACAACCGTTTTTCCTTGCTCTGCCAACTGGAATGCCTGTTCGGCACGTTCACGTTCTTTCTTCATGCCCGTGTCGATACACTCACAGCCATCCTTTACATACGCCTCGATGAATTGGAAATAGTACTTATATCCTACGACTACATCTGCCTCCCGCACAGCTTCCAGCACCGCAGGCGTGATGTCTTCCTTACAGCCAGGTCCTATGCCTGCTACGATGATCTTTCCCATATGAGGTTTCTATAGGTGTTTCTTCGGATAGAGGGCGTCCCACCAAGTGGGATCGTCTTTGAGCCATTTGGCGAACCAAGCCATCTGCGTGGCAAGCCATTTTTCTTTCTTGCCGTATTCGAGGATATGGTGGTTCTCGCCAGCCACCTCGACGAGTGCCACCTCACGGCCCAGGAGTTTCAGGGCAGTGAACATTTGGAGACTCTCGATGAGCGGCACGTTGGTATCGGCATTGCCATGAAGCAGAAGCAACGGCGTATGGATCTTGTCAGCATTGAAGAGTGGCGACTGATCGACATAGAGTTGGCGATGCGACCAAGGATAACTATTGGCCATCGACACCTCACTGTAATTATAGCCCCAATAGCCCTCGCCCCAGTAACTGGTATGGTTGGTGATGCCTGCGTGAGAAACAGCGGCAGCGAAGATATCAGTCTGTGTCTGCAAATACTGCGTCATAAAACCGCCATAGGAGGCACCCATACAACCGATCTTCTTGGGGTTGATGAAGGGATGTTCTTTGCATATCTGCTTCGTGCCTTCAATAATATCCTCTGCAGGTCCGCGCCCAGCCGTATTCACGTGGCGCGAGGCCCACTCCTGACCAAAGCCCGTAGCACCACTGGGCTGGAGGATATAGGCGACATAACCAAGCGAGTTCCAGTACTGCGGCGCATAGGGTGACTCGAAGTAACGGGAGACGGGCGAGCAACCACCGTAATAATAGACAATCATCGGGTATTGCTTCGTAGCGTCGAAGTCCTTCGGAAGGTAGAGGCGACCATAGACGATGTCGCCCTTGCTATTCTTGAAGTTCCAATCCTCGCAAGTGCCTACCTCTGCATCGCCAAGGGCTGTTGCGCCATCAAAGAAGGTTGTCGTCTTTGATTTCTTGGCTGCTGCAGAGAGGTCGAGAACATACGCCGAGGCGGGCTCCATCGTCTTATAGGAGAGGTAGGCGATGGCGGGGGCATGAGCC
>CAJODF010000007.1 GCA_905233555.1 uncultured Prevotella sp.
GCCTTAGCTCAGTTGGTAGAGCATCGGACTGAAAATCCGTGTGTCCCCGGTTCGATTCCTGGAGGTACCACTCCTCCTTTCATTAGCCCGGTTTTCCCTCGTGGAGCCGGGTTTTCTTTTTGCTTTTTGCAAATAAGCCCGCCAATATTTGTTTTTCTCCGAAAAATGCCTTACCTTTGCACCATTATTATATAATAAGGTATGAAAAGAATCATTTTACTATTGACCGCTATGGCTGTGACATCAGTGATGTCTGCCCAGACAGCCCGTGAAGAGATCAAAGCCAACAAGTATTTGTCTGGCAGTCAGTATCTGGACTACAACCGTCGTCTGCCCGACAAGCCGCTTACCCCCGCTCCCAAAGGCTATGAGCCCTTCTACATGAGCCACTACGGCCGTCACGGTTCCCGTTGGCTGATTGCCGAAAACAGTTACATCGGCCCCCGGAACACCCTCCGCGAGGCGAAGGAACAGGGCAAGTTGACACCCCTCGGCGAAGAAACGCTCCGTAAAATCGAAGCCTTCGAGCCCACATCGGTTGACCGCCTGGGTGACCTCTCCACCGTCGGCGAACGCCAGCATCACGGCATCGGCATGCGCTTGGCACAGAATTTCCCCGAAATTTTCAAGACCAAGAATGTCCCCATCGACGCCCGTTCTACGGTAGTCAACCGCTGCATCCTCTCCATGATTGCCGAATGTGAGGAACTGGCCGCTGCCAATCCGTCAGCCCGTTTCCACAACGATGTCAGCGAGTCATTGCAGTACTACCTGAACCAGCCTTGGGACGGACTTGTGAAAGAGACCGGCAACGACGGCAAAGTTCGCCGTGAGTTGTGGCGCGACAAATACACCCATCCCGAGCGTTTGATGAAGGCCCTCTTCAACGACCAGCAGTGGGTGTTCAACAACCTTCGTGCCAGTTCCTTCATGCGCAGCCTCTTCGAGATTGC
Organism: uncultured Prevotella sp.; assembly: GCA_905233555.1. Lineage (GTDB taxonomy): Bacteria > Bacteroidota > Bacteroidia > Bacteroidales > Bacteroidaceae > Prevotella. Next base: position 954 of record CAJODF010000007.1, read on the forward strand.
CACCAACATGCAGAGTCACGACACCGATATCGAATTCTTCTCCCTCTTCACCGACGATGAGATCTACGACCTGTGGAAACAAAACAATATCGCCTGGTACCTCAACTACGGTCCCGCCCCGCAGACAAAAGGCATCATGCCCTTCAGTCAGCGCAACCTCCTGAGGAACATCATCGAGACCGCCGATACCGTCACCCAGACGCAGGCCACCCTCCGCTTCGGCCACGAGGTGTGCGTCATGCCGCTCGCCTGCCTGCTGGAACTCGACAACTGCACCGTCCAGGTGGAAAACCTCGACGAACTCGACCAATACTGGCAGAACTACAAGATATTCCCGATGGGCTGCAACATCCAGTTGATTTTCTACCGCCCAAAGAAAGGCTCAGGGGAAATTTTGGTGAAGGCCCTGCTCAACGAGCGCGAGACCACTCTCCCCGTCAAGACCGACAGTCACCCCTACTATAAATGGGCCGACCTGCGCCAGTACTACCTCGACAAACTCGCCCGTTTCGACGAGCTAAATAAATAAATTAAACTCGCTTTAGCGCTTTTACAAAGCGTAGCGACTAAAAGAAATTGTAAAATAGTAAATTGTCAAATTGTCAATCACCATGGGAATCGTCATTGGAATCGACGTGGGTATCTCCACGACCAAGATTGTAGGCATCAAGAACAACAAGATCTCTGCCCCTATCCGCATCACGGCAGCCGACCCCGTCACCTCACTCTACGGGGCTTTCGGCAAGTATCTGCATGACAACGACATAGAACTGAAGGACGTCGAGCACGTCATGCTGACAGGTGTGGGTGCCGCCTACATCGACCAACCCATCTACGGCCTGCCCACCAGCAAGTCGCAGGAGTTTATCGCCGACGGCCTCGGCGCACGCTATGAGTCGAAACTCGACCACACCATCGTCGTCTCGATGGGCACTGGTACGTCGTTCGTGAAATGCGATGGCGACGATATGCAGCACATCGGTGGTATCGGCGTGGGAGGTGGCACATTGGCAGGCCTCGCCCGTATCATGCTGAACACCAGCGACATCGCACAAGTGGCAGCACTGGCCAAGAAGGGCAACGACCGCAATATCGACCTCACCATCGGCGACATCAGTCCCCAGCCGCTACCCGGACTGCCCATGGATACCACCGCCTCCAATTTCGCTCGCGCCCAGAGCGATGCCTCGAAGGAGGACATTGCCGCAGGCATCATCAAGATGGTGCTCCAGTCGATAGGCTCCGCCGCCTGGCTGGCATCCCTTGGCAGCGATATCCACGATTTCGTGCTCATCGGCAACCTCTCGCTGCTGCCGCAATGCAAGGAGGTGTTCCCCGCCTTGGAGAAACTCTACGATATCCGTTTCCACATACCCAAGTACTCCCAGTACTGCACCGCCATCGGCGCAGCACTCGACTATACGAGACAACAGAAAAAAGAAACGGTTTAGAGTCTCAAGCCGACTGAGGCATTGATATACCAGTCTGTCAGCATGCCCTTGTCTTCATCGTATTTGAAACTGAAACGATGCACCTGGGCATTGGTGTTGAAGAACCAGTTGCCCACATTGTATGTCACCGACAGGCGGGCATCGATGACGGGTATGACACGGCTGTGCTGCTGTTCGTAGGCACCTTCCTCCATCGGCCAGACGCGTAATTTATCCTTGAGATCCTCATCAACCGACGTCCGATCCTTATTCATCGGGTCGAGACTCCCCGCTGGTATGTCATTTATGCTCTCGATCTCCCCCAAAAAATACTGGCGGAAGTTACTGTTGTAGCGCCACACGTCGAGACGGTTGAAGGCCGTCAGCATCAGCAGCCCCAACCCGCTCACCAGCAGTCCCTTGCACGGCACCCAGTTGTAGGCATAGCCGCCGCCGAGACTAATTTGATAATGCTTCGTCTTGCCGATGTCGTTCATCAGATAGACGAATTCGGCATTGCGGTCTTCCGCATAATTGATGGTAGAGTGATAGTACATCGCCCCCACCATCAGTGAGCCCGAGGAGCGCCGCTGGATGACGCTCTGATCGTAAGCCGCCGTATATGAGCAGCGTTTGCCGTTGAAAAAGTAATACCCGTCTAATGTCATCAGCCTCACGTGTATGGGGTCTTCGAGCGGATACTCGAAGATCACCTTCTCATCGGTCTTATTGTTTTTTGCATCCACGGTAGGTCTTTTGGTGCTGAACTGGTGGATGCGGAGCGTCGCACCGTAGGAACTGCCTATCAGACCGAACTTGATGATGCTGCCATCGTCGCCGCCGACATTCTTCGAATAGCCGAACCCATAGCCACGATAACCTGCCCACACACCGGCATACGCCGTTATCGGCGTTTTGATGCGAGGTTCCCAACTGAGGTCGCCAAATGCTTCGTCATATGGATTGTCACGAGACAACTTATCCATCCGAAAGGCATCCACCTGGGCATCCATCTTCAGTACGCTCTGGTTGATATTACCTTGAATAATCACCTGCCAAGGTTTCTTGGGCATCTCGATATACCGGCGATCGACACCCCGGATGGTCATCGTGTCAATGGTGGCGCCCACTTTCTTGATGAAACCCAGCACCCCGCCCTCTGCATGTGCAAAGAGCGGGGCGGTCATGGTCAGTATCAGTAGTGCCAGTCTGAACTTCATCGGCAGTTTCGGTTTAGAACGAAACGGCAAACGAAGCACCGATGGTCAAGTAGTGCATCTTCTTCTCCTTCTCAAACTCCAGCGGAGCCGTAGGCATACCGCACACTTCGTACACCATGCTCAGGTCGGGTGTCATCACCTTCATGAAACTGAAGGGGTCGTATTTCAGCGTGAAGGTCTTCTTGGAGTAATCGTAATCACAGAATACCCTCCACGAGAAGTTCGACTTGTACTTGTAGGTCAGGGAGATACCGGTGCCGTAGGTCGTCGAGTTGTTGCCGCCCATCGTCAGATAGTCCCATTCCGTGTCGTATTTGCTGCCATCATGGATGTTGCTCAGGTCGAGGGCTGTCAATTCGCCATTGTCAACCTCGATATGGGAGTCCATATTCTTCACCGTTCCCTTGTAGGCTGCGTTGATGTCGAGTTCCTGCGTCATCGTACGACCGATCAGGAACTTCGTGCCCAGTGCGAAGCGCTTGCTCAGCGGCAGGTTCAGGTAGAGACCCACGTTGGCAGAGAACTCCGTCAGGTGGTCGCTCTCGACGGTAATCTCCTCATCGGAAATCACACCGTCCATCAACCTGTTGAAGTCGCCCGACGGAATCATATCCTCATCATTCAATTTGGTAGCGTTATAAAGCTCATAGACCGTCTCCAAATAATCGTCACAGTCGTTTTGGGCCTGGCCGACGAAGTTACCCCAACTCTTGGCGGTCATCGCCCTCACGCGCAAGCGACCGCCGATACCGATATACTTGTTGAAGAAGTAGGCACCCTCGGCATCCACCGACGTGGCCGTGTGGAAATCGATATTGATATTCTCAAGGACATCATCACCTAATTCCTTCGCAAGTTCCTGGTAGAAAGTATTACCCGTCAGGTCATTCCAGGTGAAGCCGATATCCTTCGAACCGAAACTCATGCCCATCGAGATGGCGAAGAACGACGGGTTCTCGCTGAATCCCTCCAAGTCGTTGCGCAGCAGACCCTTGCCCTTGAAGATGATATCACTCAGGGCATAGCCCAACTCGGTTGACATGATACCGATACCGGCACCCGAGAGCACATCGCTGATCCAGTGGCGGTTGTTCAGGATACGCATCACACCTGTCGCCGTAGCCACACCGTAGCCCGCTACCGAGAACCAGGGCGAGCGCGTCAGTCCGTACTCCTTGTGCAACATGGTGGCACCGACGAACGAGGTGGCGGTATGCCCCGAGGGCCACGAGTTGGCCGTAGAGCCGTCGGGACGCATCTCGCTGGCGGTATATTTGATACCGTTGACCAAGCCCGCCATGATACCATACGACAGGGCTGCCGAAGCCAACAGTCTGCCCCAGTCGCTGCGACCCTCATAGCCGCCCAACTTCAGACCGACCGTCATGGCAGGACCGAAATACTGCGTATAGTCGTCGATACCCGTCTTGAAGTTCGTGAGCAGGCGGGTGTTGCTGTGCTTGTTGTTGTAGTCCTGACGGAACGAGTTTTTCTCACTCTTGATGATCCAACCAGCCGCAAACACGGGGATACCCACAAACGTCAGGTCGTCCATCACCTTGTAAGGTTTCACACCGGGATTGGTGCGCATCCACGTCATGTGTGCATTCTTCACCTCCGGCGTGCTGAGGGGCGCCATCTTGTTAAGGGCCGACAACGTTTCCAACTCAACGTCCCTCACACTATAGTCCAGTTTCGGCTCCATCTCGGGAGTCGTCAACTTCATCGGTTCCATTTCCAGAAAGTCAGTAGCCGAAGCGCCGACTGTTCCGAAAAGGCCCATCATGGCACAAAGCGCCACCCTTAAAACCTTCTTCATAACGCCTATTTTGAATTGTTTTGGTAATTTAGAACTTATAGCGCAGACCGGCGCAGAGCGTACCCTTCTCACCGATACCTGCCTCGACGAATCCGCGGAAGTTGCCGCCGAACTCAATACCTAAGGCCGTACCCTGGAACATGAAGGTGGTGACCGTCTCGTCCTTGGCATCCTTATCGACATTCTTCGCAGCACCATCGACAGAGACAGAGGCGAACATCACACCGGCCGAAAGTGCCGAATACATGCCAAAGTTCTTCTTGCGCAGCCAGTTAAACTTCACCGACGGCATCACCGTGATAAAGGTCTCACTCAGATCCTTCTGCTTACTCTTCTCGTCCTCAGCCTTACAAGAGGCATACGCCAACACACCACCAACAGCCACACCTGGTGTGAGGTGGTAATAGTACTCAGCACCGATAGGACCCCACCAGGAACTCTGGTCGCCGGCAGCGGCAGCAAAGATACTTGAGAAGACTGAGAAAATGTTAGAGGCTGATTCAATACCGTAAAACACACCGATTTCGTTTTTAGGTTCGTCCTGTGCATTCACGTTCACCGTAGCCATCATGGCGGCTACAACCATCAAAAGAATTTTTTTCATATTAGTACAATAATTTAAATATCTGTGTGCAAAGGTATAAAAATTCTTTCAATATTTACAAAAAAACTATCAAAATTTAAAAAAAATGTTCTGATTGTCAATCAGGGCTTGAAATTTTAGTTTTTTTCTTTATCTTTGCAAAGAATATAGATTATGAGAAAGAGAATCTACCTAACCGCCTCACTCCTGTTACTGGCAACTTCGTTCTGCCATGCACGGACAATGACGCTGGCCGAAGTCGAATACTGCCAAGACTGTCCAGACAGACGGCAGTCGGGCTTTCTACGTGAAGATGGACGCCCTCGTGAACAAGGAGAAGCCCTTTACAAATCCGGATTTCGACCAGCAGGCGCTGGCAGAGTTCATGGAAGTCGATATAGAGACGTTCATTCAACTAGTGCCGCGTTACAAGGATCCCATGTTAACGTTAATCGGTGTACTATTTGAAAAAAAAGATGCCCCCGAAAGCTGCTGCTTTCGGGGGCATCTTTTTAAGAGAGAGTTGGATTAGTTCGCATCACCACCTTCGTCAGGTGCCTGGGCAGTGATGGTGAACCAGGTAGTGCCACCGCGATAGACCACAAGGCTGTGACCGGCCTGTACGTTCAAACCCGTGAACGCAGCGCTGTTGGCATCGTGAGTGGTCGGGTTGATGGCATCGCCAGCACCATCCACCTTGGCAGTGAAGACCACCTCGCCGAGGTTGTTACCGCTGATAGCTACCGTTGTGACAGGAGCCGTGGCAGTCACGTTGCCGCCTGCGATGCTCTGGCTTACACCGTTGATAGTGGCAAGGGTGTTGTAGGTAGGCTCACCGGGAGTCACGCCACCGCTGCCACCACTTGGAGTGCTTTCGCCAGTGCTGCCGGTACCACCGCCACCTGCGTTGTTGAGGTAGTACTCAGACTCGATATCAATCTCAGTAGATACATAACTGGTCTCGATAGCCTTGGCAAGGCTGCAGAGGTCGTCGCCGAAGCCGGCCTCGTTGAGAACGAGTTGGCAGTTGCTGCGGAACCAGTCAGTGCTCTTGTCCTTGCGACCGGCACCCTTGTTCTTGCGGCTGACGATGATGCCTGCTGCCACCACGATGCCGCCACGACCGAGTACGAAGTTGAAGTGATCAGTGTCGAACTCAAAGGTAGAGAAGTTGAGGTCGTTCTTCCAGTTGCTGCAAGGGAACCCGCCCTCGCTGTTCACGATCTCAGTTGTCATAGGAGCGCCGCTGCCATCAGGGTTACGGGGATTGAGCACGATACGGGCGAGTTCCACCTCGTACTTGCCATCAACCTTCTGGACTGTGACGAAAGTGATCTGATCGTTACGACGAATGCCCCATGCATTGACAAAGTCAGCGTAAGAGGCGCTGGGAGAGTTGACACGTGCCACGTGACCGTCCTCGGCATCGATGGTAACAGAGACCGTGGGAAGGTGGCCCTGTGAGACGATGACCGCAAAGGGTGCCCACGCGGTGCCATTAATAGGAGTGAACTGGTAGAACTGATCGAGGCTCTGGCCAGAATCCTGAATGGCGGCTGCACGGTCGCGAAGGTAATTGATGTTCACCTTCTTGAAATTGTTCATACACTCGGAACCGTTACCAAATCCTTCGAAGGAATGGTCACAGATTTCCTTGAATTTGCCATAGGCTACACCAGCGGCCTTGAGAAGGATACGCTGCATGGTCTGGAGAAACGTTTTGGGATTCTTTGGCCTGACAATCTCGCGAGCCAAAGTCTCACCGTTGCTCTGGTAAACAGTAATGTTACCAATCTTGCCTACGGCTCCATACAGATTTTGATTCATTTTTGCCATAATTGCACATATCTTATAATTAATAATTGAATCCTACCCTTGGGCACTGCAGTTTAAATATTCCCAATTTGGAATTCTGCTGCAAAGATACGGTGATTATGGTTAGGGCGGACGAGAAAAAAAACCTATTTCCCGCCAATCAATAAATAATCAATACTTAATCAACAATTAATCAATTTTCCATCTGCGACATCAGCCTGTACCAGTTCGGATAATCCGTTTGAAACAGGCCCGCCTCATGGAGCACATTCCACAAGGACTTCGACGTATCGGTGCAAAATTTGGCCTTCTTGAACTTCTTCACCATGATAACGACATGCTTGTCCGGCTTTCCATCCACCTTTTCCAAAAATCGCCTTATCACATCATCGTCAGTGAAAAACGGGGATAGTTCCTGCACAAGTTTGTAATTCGTGTCCTTGTTAATCCCGGAGGCATACGGAAGCGACACGTCCTCGCCTGGACGGTAATCATCCAGTTTCTCAAGTTCTTCTTCGTATTCGTCGGGGAGTTTAATGCCCAGACCATTTTTCAGGCTAAGTATAGTGTCCTTCGCGTACTTGCGTTCCCAATATTGTTTGTTCTTTTTCAAATTAATCAGATGCCAGGACTCCCCAGCCACGATATCCTTCCATTCCGGATCTTGTTGCTCTGGGGGAATCCCTGATTCCTCGAAACGATCTATCGCTTCACTCAAGTCCTTGTCATGATGGTCCTTTATATCTTTTTCCATATATCAACCTTTCTGATTTCTGCGACAAAGATAATGCAAATCTCTGAAAGTTCCAAGCAAATTGCAAAAAATCGCTGATTATACCCCAATCGCCCTACAATCCTCATCCAATCGTAATCCAATCCTACTCCAATCGCTCTCTACTCCCTCTCCACTCCTTCTCTACCCTTTCTCTAGCTCCTGGAGTCGGAGAGGGATCGGAGAGGGATTGGAGAGGGGTCGGAGCAAGGGTAGAGTGCAGTCGGAGCACGATTGGATAACGGCCGGATGAAAATTGGAGTAGGATTGGATGAAAAATGGATAAAGGTTGGATGAAAAGTGGAGCACGATTGGATGGAAATCGGATGGCGAATGGATGAATATTGGATGAAGATTGGAGCAAGAGTGGAACAGAAGTACAGAGGATATGGACCCCCCTACGACGGATTTCGCAACTTTTCCGCCTGATTTCTTGGAAGTTTCAGAAAAAGTTTCTATATTTGCAAACGAATAAATGAACAATGCGTATGACGACAGAGGAAATGATTCAAGTGATAGCCGATTACTTTGATACTCAGCCAGTATTGAAGGCATGGCTTTTCGGCTCATTTTCACGGGGTGAAGAAAACGAGGACAGTGATGTCGATTTGCTGATTCTTCCTGACAAGTCACAGCATTTTAGCCTGTTCACGTTGAGTGGTATGTATGAGGATTTGAAAAACCTCGTCGGTCGGGATGTTGATTTGATTACTGAGGGTGGTCTGATGCCCTTTGCCCGAGAAAGTGCGGACCACGACAAAATACTAATCTATGAGAGAGCGGCGTAACGATCCTAAACGTCTTAAGGACATCTTACTGGCGATAGACACGGTTATCCAGTATGTTGATAATCGTGATATGAAAGATTTCCTTGCCGATAAGAAGTCATACCATGCTGTCATCTATAATATCATGATTATGGGTGAGGCGGCCAATATGCTTACCTTTGATTTCCGTGAGGCTCATCCAAATACTCAATGGAAACAGATTACAAATATGCGTAATTTCCTGATACATGGCTATCACAATGTGGAAGAAGACTTGGTCTGGGAAGCCATTTCCGTTGGTCTCCCTCCCATCCGTGAACAAATAGTCAAATATCTGGGAGAACTGGAAGATAATGTATAACCCTCAAAACAGAGGGGTCAGGAAACAATGCTCAGAGGGACTTGATGTATTGGAGAAAATGATCACGTTCTCCGACCTTGTGTTTTTCCCATTAATATAGAGTTGTAATCATCTTCGTTAAAATTAAAAAAAACGAGGCAATCAATGTCAAAAAGATCTTTCTTAACAAACACTATTCTTGTCAAGATTACTTCTGCCCTGCCTGTCCAACGACGAATATGTAGCTCACCCGCTTTAATGAGAATCTCTTTATCCCAGTCCATAGAGGCTTCTATCATACTTTTTGGATATAAAGAACCTTTTTCATAATGTATAATATCATTATATATACTATAACTATATATACTATCAGGGTTATTCTTTTTCCATAATGATGCATAATTCGACTCATAAAACAAGCGGTCTTGCATTTCCAAAAGATAGATAGTATCTCCCTTTTGAATTGCAGAGCACACTTTTTTTAACAACCCCGCATTATCCCGCCTTATATAATTGTCGCAAATTGTTTTTTCGTAATAATATGGAAATATGCTAAGTTGTTTGTCCTTAATTATAAGTGACAAAGAATCACAATTAAATGCACTGCATGAATTATGCACAATGGGGCCTGACGCCACTGTGCTTTTGTGAGATTTTAGAAAAACGTCACCTTTCCATTTAATCGTCTTTTCATCATAATAAACATATTCATTCTTGATATAGAATTTCTCAAAGAAATGATTGTCTAATGTTGGTATCTCTATTTCTATTCTATTCGCATTTGGTTCTATCTCAATAGGTATAGGTGCAAGACAAACTATACCATACGTTTTTCCTTCTACGGTGTGGATAGGTCGTTTTTCTGTTGGCTCAACGGAAAACGAAAATCTTTTTGTCGAAATAGGAATCCGCACACTTTTCTTCTGATAACGATATGTGTTAAGTCCTATATTAATTGACAACACCAAGTCATTCCAGTTATAGGGATAATCAAATACGATCAATATTGAATCTTTCTCTTGAGACGTATAAGATGAATGCACCTTCATGTTACGAAGCAACTCTTCATATGGATTGGGAGAGTTAATCTCAAAGAAATGATCACTTACCATCCTTATGTTACAAATTGCGAGCGTGTCATTGTACCACATAGGATTATGTTCTTGGTGTTCAATATAATACATAGTCGAATCCGAAATAAGGATTTTACTACCATTGTCAGATAAATATTCGCCATTCAAATTTGTAGCGCTTACAATTATGCAATATGTCAATGACAAAATAAGAAAACAGTATTTCTTCATATTTGAGTTATTTTAAGTACATTTTATCATAGCGGGGACAGTCCCCATTATGACATGAATGGAATTCTATCTTAAATTTTCTTTCCTCCACTATATCGAATGGGAAAATAAATAATATCATATTTACTCCTATCTATGTCTTTTTTCCAATAAATATTCTTTTTAATATAATCTTTTAACTTTCTTGCTATTTTCTTTTCATTTTTAGCATACTTTTGGGGTTTTACGATACTCACTTCTGCATCCGTGGTTTTCCCTGACTTATTAGCCCAGCATTTTATTCTTAGGATTATTGTTCTTTTATAATCCATGGCGCAGGCAATCTCATTAACTCTTTCTAATAACAGATTATATAAACTATCATTCCCTTCAATGTAGTCTGCACCTATATTATCAGGAAAGAATCTTTCGGTATCACATGGGGAGTATTTGAGCATCAAATCATTAATATAATTAATAATAGAATCATTATTGGCGTAAGTTTTGCCATTCATTGCAATGCTCGTCCTATTCATGCATACTTTTTGTTTGATTGTATCAGAATTAAAAAAATAGAGTTTACATCTTACAGGAAAGTATTCGTCTTCTTTTACCTGTAAATTAGTTAACATCGCTTTGAGTGAATCTACATGATATGGCAAATACACCACATATTCTTTTTCATATCCGTTCATCCACTCAAAATTGGAACACGTAGAAATATGTATGGTTTCTCTATTCCAGTCACAATATCTAATCATCAGACTATCTGTTCTTGCATGATTAGTTCCCCAAAATGCAAAAAGGAAATATATTATTAATAACTTTTTCATTGTAAAAAAGAATTATATGTCATCGTCCTCTTCCCAATAGTCGTAATTACTACAAATAGTATGATATATTTGAAATTTCTCATATTTTTTTTAAAAAGAAGGGCGTGCTATTTTTCTTGTCTTCACCTTTCGGCGTCTTCACGATATTACTCCAGCCTTACGGTCTGGGGCACCCTCCTGTAATTCTTTGGCAAAGATAGCAAAAAATCTATATCAAACAAAGAATAAGCCTAAAAAATTTGGTGATTTCAGAAATAATTCCTATCTTTGTATCGTCAATAAAGAAAGGAAACTGACATGGGAACTCATATTATGTTAGCACTTATCGGGGTGCCCTGCACCATATTCCTGTTATTCTGTTTGACACCAAAAGGAAAGGAATGGCTGAGAGTGAACGGAATGCTTTAATGAACTTCTGGACAACATGGATAAGAAACTGACAACAAGACAGGAATGAGAAGACTCCGTTGATCAGGTCGATTGAGGATTATTTCTACGCTCGTAACATGAAGTAAAAAAGAAGCCCTTGGCGTGGCCAGGGGCTTCTTTTGTATGAGTTGGAGGGCATTAGAAGAATTGGTCGCTCTGGATTTTGATTTTCATTGCTGATTTGTATTTAACTGGAATATGTCATAACGATCATCGTACGCCGGCGATTGGATCGACAGCAGGTTGAGGACGGAATGGAAGATGTAATGTTGTTCCAGCACCGGCGGCAGATCGCTCTTGTACGCCCTGAACCCCTCCGACGTCCATACCAGGAACGGTATCTCGTACTGCTCCTTGGGGGCCAGTTTCATCGGCAGGCCGTGCATGTACATCTTGTTCTCACCGAGCGATTCGCCGTGGTCTGAGATGAAGATCATGGCCGTCTTCCAGTCGGTCATGGCGCGCAGGGTGTTGATCAGGCTGTCCAGCAGGAAGTCGGTATAGCGGATGGTGTTGTCGTAGGCATTGACGATTTCGTCGGGCTTATAGGCCTCGAACGCCTTGGGGTATTTGTTCACGTATTGGGGCCCGTGGCTGGTGCTGGTGTGCAGGATGATCAGCACCTTGTGCTTCTGGCTCGCCTCGATGCGCTGGTGGAGTCCTGCGTAGAGGATGCCGTCGTAGTGGCTGTCCTCGTCGGGATATTGCTTGGCGAGTTGCGATTCCGTCAGGTATTCCTCGATATGTATGGGTGGCTCGCCCCAGTTGGAGGTGCGCCACGCCACATCGACACCCGTGCGGAAGGCGTAGTTGGGCAGCAACTCGTAGAGGTCGTCGCAGTCCTTTGGTTCGAGGATGGCCTTCGTACCGGCCGTGGTGTAGGTGGCACAGGCGTTGGCCTGAAACACCTTCAGGTCCTTCTGTTTCGACAGTAGGGGATTGGTGTCGCGCTTGTAGCCGTAGAGTTGGAAATTCGCTTTTCTGGCCGACTCGCCGATGACGAGCACCACTGCCGCCTTCTCGTCGTCGGCAATCCTGCCGTCGGGCAGTTTGATTTCCTCCGCCTGCTCGTCCTGAATGAAAGCTGCGATGCGATACGTGTTGGCGATGTACGACCAGGGCTGCAGCAGGCCGCCCAGTTCGGTGTCGTGCTCACTGAAAAACAGCGTCTGGTTGATATTCAGCAGTCCGACGACGATGATGACGGCCAGCGAACTGCCACAATAGATGCCCAGCTTCCGGGCCTTGCACATCACGACCGGCTGCAGCAGACAGAACAGGGCCGGCAGCAGTCCGACGACGAGGATGAAAAGCCACATCCCCCAACTGAAGAATCCCGAAGCCTCGGAGTATCTCGTGTTGAACACGTTCTCGATGGTAGTGGCGTCGATGATCACGCTGTACTTCAGGATAAACCACACGGCCGTGGCATTGATCACCGACAGGATGGCCAGCACGATGCGCCCCACGATCCTCAGGCAGAACATGGCCAGGCAGGTCATCATGAAGTTCACCGCCAGCATCACAATCGCCAGCGATACCGTCAGCCATGCCACGCCAGCCGCACCGTCGTGGCAGTTGTCAATGACAAACCGGAAGAACGGAAGGTTGTAAAGCAGCAATGTGCCGATGCTGACGATACAGGCGAAGGTGAAAAGTGATATCGGTCGCCGTAGCATTGTTTTATAATTTTTGTCTATTATTTGGCGTAGTAGGATTCTACGAGTTGGGTCAATTTCGGGATGTCGAAGAAGTCGTCGGTCGATTCCAGCGGGAAGGTGGGCGTGATGCCGTCGTCGATGTCCTCACCCTTCGTATTGGTCAGACGCGACCTGTGGGACGAATAGCGATAGCCGAAGCCGTCGGCCGAGGGACTGTAGAGCACGCAGCACGAACCGCCACCTGTCTGCTTTCCGATGAGGGGGATGCCGTAGTCCTTCAACAGGGCGGGCAGCAGATTGCCACATGAGAAACTGTAGGGGCTGACGAGCAGGGCAAAGTTCAGGTTGAACTTCACCTCGGCGTCCTTTTCGTCGAACTTGCCGTCGAGGTTGCGATCCACGTCATAAGAGCATTTCATCCGCTGGCCTGTCAGCGAGTTCTCATAATACATATCATTCTTGTTGCAGAACATCGAGGTAATGAACAGGACGAGATCCGACGAGCCGCCGCCGTTGGTGGAGATGTCGAGCACGAAGTTCTTCACCTCGGGGTCGGCCTCGGCCTTCTCCAAGGCATCGATCAGGATGACCAGCCAGTCGTTGGGATAGTCCTCGAGAGTGGGCTTGGGGCCCTCGCCCTTGTAGTACTTGCGCCAGCCGGAGTCGTCACACAGGAAAGAGTCGAACCAGCAGTAGGCCGTCGATCCAACCTTGTAATAGGCACTCTCGCCGATGGCCGCCTTACGTTTCTCGTTCAAGTCGTCTCTGATATCTCTTCGGTATTGCTTCACGTCCTTAACCAGGTCGTATTCCGGGCAATACGTGCCGAACTCGGCCACCTTGGGTCCTGCATAATCGACAAGCGACGTTATAAAGGCGGGATTACCGCTCAGGTCGCTGATCACCGTCACGTCGGTATAGGTATGTCCGCCATCGTCGAGCAGACAACCCAGCGTGGCGGTGCCGGTGATATATTCATACATATTTTGCGAGCGCAGCAGCTCGCGTGCCATCTGTCCGGCCTTGCCATAGTCCTGCAGCGCCTGATCCAGTCCTTTCTCCTTCAGGCCTTTGTTTTCCAGGAGCGTGCGCCCAGGATAGCCGAAGAAGTTGGTGAGCGTGAAGCAGAGGTTGCGATAGGCATAGTCGGCCATGTCGGCCGTACGCGTCTCTTTCAGGATGGGTGTGATGATAAACTCGGGGTAGCCGTTATCCAGACTATAGGAGCCGTTGGGGGCCACCATCACCGTCTCGCCGTTGAAGTCGGCCAGGTGCATATAACCATCGACATAGAGGTCGGCGATGGTTGCGAAGGGGAAATATACCCCGCCGTCGTCGGCTCTCAGGTCGATGCCGTAGCGGCCGTAGTCGAGCGTCACGTGGACGTTCTTTGGCGTTGCCTCCAGCGATTTCCACCGGAGGATGGGCAGCGCGTCGAACATGGTATTGGGCATGCCGGGCTGCACCATGCCCATCATGTTGGTAAAGGCCTCATAGTCGTCGCTCTCGAAGATGTCGCGCTGTGTATCGACCGTTGCCGTGCCGCAGGGACTGGTCAGGGCATACAGGTTCGGGGCGGTCTTCACCACCTCAACCGTCGTGCCGGGATACATGATGCGCTGGAAGTTGCTGATGCTGACATAGGCCACCGAGGGCATGTCGTTGTAGAAGCGCAGCGTCACCGTACCTTGCGGCTTGTTCGCAGGATCGACCACGGGCACGATGCGCTCCACATAGTCCTTCACCACCGGCACATCGGGATTCACCACAGGGTTGTCGCTCTCATCGCGACACGAAGTCAGCGCCATACCACTGATTGTCAGGATGGCGGCCATCAACCATAATCTTGTCTGTTTCATACCTTTTCTTTTATTAAATAACCTATCTTCGGAGGCAAAGTTACGAAAAAATAGGCAAAAAAACAAAGAGAATAACAAAAAATTCGTACCTTTGTCCCCGAATGTGACTAGTCATGTAGTCACGTAGTCATTAGTCATTAACGATATTGAAGATGAAACAGAGAAAAGTATGGATGATGGCAGCCGTGGTGCTGCTGATGAGTGGTGCGGTGCTGACAGGCTGCCGCAAGAGCAATGTGGCAGTGGCAGTGAGCGCAACCGACGACACCAGCCAGTTTGTGACGCTGACGGACGTGGTACCCGACGCCATCCTTGAGATCCGCTATTTCGGTACCTACAACTTCGTGGGAGCACGCATCGACGGCTATCTGGAGCCGACGGCCCTGATGACCCGCCAGGCTGCCGACAGTCTGCGCGCCGTGAGCGACGACGTGAAGGCGCTGGGCTACCGGCTGAAGATCTACGACGCCTACCGGCCACAGATGGGTGTGGACCACTTTATGCGCTGGGCAGAAAATATCCCCGACACCCTCATGCGTGCCTATTTCTATCCCGACCTCGACAAGAGCGTGCTCTTCGATCAGGAATATATCTGCGCCAAGAGCGGTCACACACGCGGAAGTACGGTTGACCTGACGCTCTTCGACATGACGACGGAGAAGGAACTGGACATGGGCGGCACCTTCGACTGGTTCGGTCCCGAGAGCCATCCCGACTTCTGCGGCAATCCCGAGACGGGCGAATTTACAGGTGACAACGCCAAGTCGCCGAAAGGCCGTAGCATCACCGCCGAGCAGTTTGCGCACCGCATGATCCTGCGCCAGGCGATGCTCCGCCACGGTTTCAAGCCCTTCGACACCGAGTGGTGGCACTTCACGCTGAAGGACGAGCCCTTCCCCGACACGTACTTCACTTTCCCTGTCAAGCAACTAAACAACTAAGGCTATGACCATAACGGAACAAGACAAGCAATTTATGCGGGAGGCCATCCGACTGGCCACCGAAAGCGTCAAACATGGTGGCGGTCCCTTCGGGGCCGTCATCGTGAAGGACGGCGAAATCATTGCCGGCAACAGCAACAGCGTGACGATCGACAACGACCCGACCGCCCATGCCGAGGTGAACACCATCCGCGAGGCCTGTCGGAAGTTGGGCACGTTCGACCTCACGGGCTGCACTATCTACACCTCGTGCGAGCCGTGTCCCATGTGCCTCGGCGCCATCTACTGGGCCCGCATCAGTCGGATTTTCTACGGCAATACGCGTAAGGATGCCCACGACATCGATTTTGCGGACGACTTCATCTACGAGGAGTTGGACCGCCCCATGGATGAACGCACCGTACCCCTCACGCCACTGTTGCGCGACGAGGCAATGGCCAGTTTCCGACTCTGGCAGGAAAAGGAAGATAAAACGGAATACTAACTACCTCACCGACGGGTTGAGGTTACGGCGAAGGAAGAACGCCTTGGTGGCGAGGAAGAAGCAGAGCACACCTGCACCATTGACCAGCACCACCGTCCAGAAGGCAGCGGCGTAACCCAACAGTTCAGAGACGACTCCACCGACGAGGATGCCAAGTCCCATACCGATGTCCCACGAGATGAGTATGGTCGAGTTGGCCGTGCCGCGCTGGTTGTTACGGGCCACGTTGATGGTCATGTTCTGGAAGGCGGGCCACATGTGACCGTTGCCCAGACCGATGAGCAGCGCCGATCCGTAGTAGCCTACCCACCCGGGGGCGGCAATGAAGAGAGTATAGCCGATGAGGGAGATGACCATCCCCGAGCCGGCATTGTGGGTGAGACGGCCCTTGCGCAGCGCCCTGCCGCCCTGCAACCGCGAGAGGATGAGACCAATGGAACAGAGCATGAAATAGGTGCCCGTACCGCCCGTGATGCCCAATACCTGCTTGCCATAGATGGCGAGGTAGTTGCTCAGCACGCCGAAACTGAAGCCGAAAGCCACCATGTTCAGTCCCAGGAGCCAGCCCTTCACCAGAAAGAAACGGTCCCAAGAGAGTTTGCACGAGCCCCCTAAGTTAGGGGGGTGGGGGTCTGAAGAATTGCTGGTGTGTATTCCCTTGTTCAGACCCCTGTCGCCCCCTAACTTAGGGGGCAGAATCACCGTTGAATCGACCAGCCAGCCGAGGCAAGCCACGATAAGGGCCAACCAGAAAAGCGCCTCGAAACTGTTGGTCAGTTTGTAAAGGAAGATGCCGATGGTGGGGGCAATAGCCATCGCCAGGTTATTACTCAGTCCGTAGTAGCCGATGCCCTCCGTACGACGACTCGACGGCAGCACGTCGATGGCCACCGTGGAGTTGGCTACCGTCAGGGCACCGAAGGGACCGCCGTGGAGCGTCCTGACCACCATAAATAACAATAAGGTGGAAGCAGCGAGATAACCTGCGAAGAAAATAGAGAAGGTGCCGAAGCAAAGCATCAGCACCTTCTTTCTTGAAAACGAATCGACGACATAGCCGCTAAACGGGCGGAAGAGCAGCGCCGTGACGGTGTAGCCCGACAGCACCAGTCCAATCACATCCTTCGTCGCTCCGAAATGTTCACTCAGGTAGAGAGGAAGCAATGGGGTGAGAACGTAGAAGGCAAAGAACAGCGAAAAATTCGCCACCATCACCTTGCAGTAGTTCTTGTTCCATAGCCTGTCCATACCATTTATTTCACTGCAAAGTCGAAACTCTTCAGATCCTCGTCGAGCGACGATGTGCCGTAGAGGATTTTGTAGTTGCCAGCCTTGGTGGAAAGTTCGTCGATAGCCTCATCGTAGTACTCGAAGGCCTCACCATCGAGGGTGATGCTGGCCGTCTTGGTCTCACCGGGCTTCAACGACAGTTTCTGGAATCCCTTCAGCGCCTTGATGGGTGCACCATCATCGCCGAGACGCTTCACATAGACCTGAACGGTCTCTGTACCCTCGCGCTTGCCGGTATTGGTGACAGGCACGGTGAGTGTGACCTTCCCACCGTCCTTCTTCATTGTCTTGGCAGACAACTTACCCTGACCCACCTTGAACGAAGTATAACTCAGACCGAAGCCGAATGCATACTGGGGCACACCGGTGAAGTAACGATAGGTACGGTTCTTCATCGAGTAGTCCATGAAGTCGGGCAGGTCGTTGTTCGAACGATAGAACGTCACGGGCAATTTGCCGCCAGGGTTGTAGTCGCCGAAGAGCACCTCAGCGAGGGCCTTGGCACCACCCTGACCAGCATACCAAGCCTGCAATAGGGCATCGTATTCACCCTCCACAGGTCCGAAGGCAATGGCCGAACCGGAACAGTTGACGAAGATGACGGGCTTGCCGGTCTTGTGCATAGCCTTCACGAGCAACTGCTGAACCACCGGCAGATCGATGGTCTGCTTGTCGCCACCCTCACCTTCCATACGGGCGGAGATACCACCGATGATGATAATGGCATCAGCACCCTTCACCTCGTTGGCCAGATCGGTGAAGTCGGCGAGTTTGCGCTCGCAGATGTCACCACGCAGCATGGCAAACTGACCCTCACCACGACGATACTCGATGACCACGTCGTAGGTCTTGCCAGCCTCCACGGGGAATCCCTTGTACTCGGCACCACGACGTCCGAAGCCGAAACCGCCACCGAAGCCGCGACGACCGCCACCCTTGTTCTCCTCGACGACCTCGCCGTTGACCTTCAGGATGTAGCCATTGTCAGTACTCAAGGTATATTTCATCTCACCGGTAAAGGTAGCCTTGTACTTACCCGTGATGCGCACGGAGAGGTTGTTGTTGTCAACACCCTCGGCAAAGCCCCAGGCACCGAAAGTAGAGAAGTTGAACTCGTTGGTATAGTAATCGCTCTTCACGGGGTCGCCTTCCAGATTCTTGTTGTTCCAGAACTCCACGAACATACCCTTACCGTCGTTGAAGTCTTGGATATGATGCACGGTGGTGTACTCGTCGTTCAGTTCGCAGGCCTTGTTGTAGATGATCTTGGCACCAGGCACAGCATTCTTGATACCCTCCAGCAGCGAGTGCTTGTGGTTATCGGTCGGCGTGCCACCATAGTTACCGTTCAGCAGTTCCACGTCGTCAGCATTCGGGCCCAGCACGGCGAGAGTCTTGATGCTCTTCGAGAGGGGCAGCACACCACCCTTGTTCTCCAACAACACCATTGACTCGCGAGCTGCCTGTGTAGCCATGTCGTTGTTCTTCTCGCTGCTGATGACCTCAGGACCGAGGTTGGCCCAAGGCAACATGTTGGCGGGATCGAACATACCCAGTTCGAAGCGGCCCGTCAGGGTCTTACGGAGATGGGCGTCGAGGTCACTCTCCTGGATCATGTTCTTCTTCAGACCTTCCGTCAGCGACATGAACACCTTACCGCACTCCAGGTCGGTACCGTTCAGCACAGCATCGACAGAGGCAGAGAGGCCGTCCTTATGCGTCTCGTGCTGACCACGGTTGAAGAAATTGTTGATGGCGTCGCAGTCGGTGAGCACGATGGCATCGTAGCCCCACTTGTTGCGCAGGATATCAATCAGCAGACGGTCGCTGGTGCAGCAGGGTTTCCCCTCGAAGCGCTGGTAAGCGCACATCACCTCACGCACGTTACCTTTCTTCACCAGTGCCTTGAAAGCAGGCAGATAGGTCTCCCACAGGTCGCGGTTGGTAGGCTCCACATTCATCGAGTGGCGCAGAGGCTCCGGACCGCTGTGCACGGCATAGTGCTTGGCACAGGCATGGGTCTTGAAGTAATGGTCGTCGTTGCCCTGCATACCGAGCACGGTCTGCACGCCGAGGACGGCATTCAGATAAGGATCCTCACCGCAGGTCTCCTGTCCCCTGCCCCATCGCGGATCGCGGAAGATATTCACGTTCGGGCACCAGAAGGTGAGTTCGGGGTTACCGGGATAGTAGGTCACGCCCATGGGCACATTGAAGATATTATGGTCGCTGCGGTTCCAGTTGGCGCGGGCCTCATCAGACACCTGCGAGAACACGTCATAGACCAACTGCTCATTGAAAGCAGCAGCCATGCCTATCGGCTGTGGATAAACGGTATAGCCACCCTGGCGCACACCATGGCAAGCCTCACTCCACCAGTTGTAGGAAGGAATGCCAAGACGGTCGATACTGATGGACTTGTTCATCATCAGACCCACCTTCTCCTCGGGTGTCAACATCTTCAGCAGACTCTCCACACGCTGTGCCGTAGGCAACTTCGGGTTCTGCCATTCATACTTGTACTGGGCCGACGCACTGGTCAGGGCCAACATAGCGGTCACTGCCGCCAAAAGCAATTTTCTCATTTTAATCCTATATTTATAATGAATTTATCTGGTTAGAAACCTCCACCGGGGAAGCCACCACCTGGGAAGCCACCGCCTCCACCTGGGAAGCCGCCGCCACCGCCTGGGAAGCCACCGCCGCCACCACGACGACCGCCAGCACCACCAGGACGACCACCACCGAAGCCACCCATCTGAGGAGCCGGACGCTTGGCGATGTCGAGAAGCAGTTTGATCAGAGCTGCACGGCGCAGACCCCATGTGGGATAGTCGTCGGCCTTCAGCACATCCATCTGCATGCCGGGCATACCGCCGCCACCAGGCATGCCTTGCATGAAGTCCATGCTACTGGTAGTGAGGATACAAGCCTTGGCCTTGCCATCGGCAACGAGCCTGTCAACGATGGCATCGGCGCCACCCACCTTGAACCAACTCTCCATGGTGTCACCCTCGCCGGGTACCAACTGGATCATCGTGGGCATCATAAACATGCCACCGCCCTGCTGTCCCTGCATCGGCGAGGTGTACCAAGCCTCGTTCCGCTCGTAGTCGTAGGATACACGTCCGTGCTCCATCTCACCCATCGAGGCGTAGTTGAAAGGCGAATTGGGATTATCGGCAATGCTGTATTTGAAGCCCCTGTCAGGCGAGAGATACATATTGCTGGGGTCAGCCACCTGTGTACCGTCCATCACGAAGCAGTACTCGAAGGTTTCGAAGAGGTGGTCGGTCAGGGTCACGCTCCATACGCCATCGCTGTCACGCTCCATGGCGAGGTTCTCGGGCAGCATCTCACACTCCAGTTCCACTTTCTTGGCCTCGGGAGCCTTGAAACGGAAGGTGATACCCTCTTCGCCATATTCGGGCGAGATGATAGGACGCGGGAAGAGACGAGCCATTACACCAGGTGTGAACTGCTGCTCCTCACCAGTCTTTGCAGGTGCAGGCTTACCTTCCTTCATGGCAGCCTCCGCAGCCTTCTTGTTGAAGAGCAACGGCAGGGTCTTGGTGAGGAAGTACTTGGCATTCATCCAGGTATGTCCGAACTTACCGGTCGTAAACTCCTTCACGCTGCGGATACCCTTGGTGTCGAGGAATTCCATGTAGTCGCGGGCATTGCCGTAGAGGAAATCGTCGGTACCCACGCCGAGCCAGAAGAGGTGAATCTTCTTATTGGTATCCTCGGCATTGTCATAGACATTGGGGATGTCCGTCGAGGTGAATGAACTGTAACTGCAGAGATAAGAGAACTTATCGAGGTTAGTCAGACCATTGAGCAGGCCCTGGTTGCCACCACGTGAGAAACCGCCAATGGCACGGTTGTCGCGATTGTTCACCGTACGGTAGTTCTTCTCGATGAAAGGCATCAGGTCGTTGATGAGGTCTTTGCTGAACACATCGTTACCGAACTGCATCTGAGGGCCTCCGTCTTTCGGCTTCGGCAACAACTTCGTAGGATTACCGTAGGGCAGCACCACGATCATCTCCTTGGCGGCCTTGTCGGCAATCAGGTTGTCGAGGATGTAGTTCACACGGCCTACCTTCAGATAAACCTCCTCGGTATCGGTCGTTCCGCTGATGAGGTAGAACACGGGGTACTTCTTCTGCTCGGCACCCATGTTGAAACCGCCGCCCATACCCATCGAATTATAGCTGGGTGGCAGATAGACGATGGCCGTATTGGTACCACCGAGACTCTTCGAATAATAATGAACGTACTCGACACGTCCGTGAGGCACATCTTTGATGTCGTGCGGCAGTCCGTCCTTCGACTTGATCTCCAACAGACTGTTCTTGAAGCCCTCGTTGGGGAAGTACTGAGGATTCTGAGGATCCATCACGCTGACGCCATCGACAACGAAGCAATAGGGGTACATGTCAGGCGCGGCAGGTCCAAGGGTCACTGTCCAGACGCCATCGGCATTACGGGTCATCTCCTTGCGTCCCTGGGCAAACTGGACATCCACCGACACACTCTTTGCAGAGTCGTTCTGATAGTTAAAGGTCACGGTTCCATCTGGATTACAGACGGTTGATCTGACTGCGGACTGCTGAGCCCAACAGTTTGTTGCCAGTCCAAATAATGCGGCAATAGCAACACATTTTACTTTTCTCATATGCAATAGTTTTAAGAAAGTTAGAAAATTTTGGCAAATATAAGCAAAAAAATTGAACGTGCCAAATACACTTCTATAAGATTAAAGTTTTTTAAACTTATGTCGCATTGTTTATTCGCATCTTTTTCATAACTTTGCACCCAAAGTTCAACAATAAATAATAACTATTCATGAAGAAGTATGTCACAACAATCCTGACGGCACTTTTCGTCAGTTGCATCACAGCCAGCGCCGGAAACATCACCGATAACGGCGATGGCAAGTACACGATCCAGAACGACAAGGTCACGATGACCGTAACGAAAGACGGCGGAAAAATCCTCTCGTTCAAATACGGCGATGCCGAAGTGATCAGTCAGACCACCTTCCCCAACTCGTTTGGCAGCACCTTCTGGACCAGTCCCCAGAAAGAATGGAACTGGCCGCCGGTACCCGAGTTCGACCGTATGCCCTATCAGGTGACCACCGACGACAAACTCGTCATGACGAGTGAGGTGTCAGGACGCCTCAAATATCAGATCCGCAAGGAATTCAGCGTCGATCCCGCCGACAAGGCCATCGTTGTGGCCTATACCATCATCAACAAGTCGGAAGAGACGCGTCAGGTGGCCCCGTGGGAAATCACCCGCGTACCCAACGACGGCATCATCTTCTTCGATGCCCCCATTGAGGACATCACGCCCGCAGGACTGATGGACTTCAAGCCAGCCTTCGGAATCAGTTGGTACATTGCCGACGAGGCCCAACAGAACCGTAAGATCAATGCCGACGGCAAAGGCTGGCTGGCCCATTGCGCCAAGGGACTGCTGATGGTGAAGAAATTCCAGAATCTCGACAAGTCACAGCCCGCTCCCGAGGAGGCAGAGATACAGGTCTATGTCAACCAGCGCAAGACTTTCATCGAGTTGGAAAGCCAGGGTGCCTATACGACACTAAAACCAGGTGAGTCACTTACATGGACCGTCCGTTGGTATCTGCAGCCCTGCGAAGAGACTCAGCCTAGCAAATCCTTCAAGAAGAAAGTGCTTGACATGATCAAGTAACCCGTCACAGGGGGACTGTCATTCAGATTTGAACGGCTCTGCAGGGAGTTTCATAGCGTTTGCTACATCCACCGCGTCAAAGGGAATTTTCCCTTTGGCCAACTCCGGTGCATTAAATGATTTCAGGAAGTCGTCGTAGAAGGTAGGATCCTGCTGTGGCAGGCAGAAGGGCTTATGAGCCTTGCCGGTACGATCGACGTAGCAGAAATAGGGCTTGCCATACAAGCCGTCGTCGCGTTTTGAGGCAAACACAAACCAACGTGAGTTGCTCGACCAACTGTGATAGGTGTCACTCATGTCCGAGTTCACCACCTGCAGTGTATCTACCATGCCTGTTCTTAAGTCCATCATCCACAGATCGGACTCTTTATGCCATATCGGGAAGGTGCCATAGTCCTGCACGGAAAAAAGAATCCGTTCCCCGTCGGGTGAAACCCTTGGGTGACATACGCTCCGTCCGGTGAACAGCGTATCCACCTGCGTGCCGATAGTACCGGCAGCTTCGTCGAATGGTATCCTTGCCAATACATACTTCAGGCTCTTGTAGTCCTGAGGCAGTTCCACGCTCGGCGATGTGCAATAGTAGATGTATTTCCCGTCGGGGGAAAACGCGGGGAATGTCTCCAGTCTGTCGGGATCGCATAACTGTTGAGAGTGGATAATCCTATTCTTCTCAAGGTCAGCCACGTAGATGTCCGACTCCGTATCGTAAACCTCCAGCCTCTTTTGCGCCGATGCCTGGACAGCCGGCACGACCACATTGGCAGAGAACACGATATACCGTCCTGACGGCGCAAATTGGAAATAGGTGGAAGTCGCCACCATGTCGGGGGTCTTAATATCCAGTTTCCTCAGTCGTCCGTTCTGATTGAGAATGGCGCCACCCCCTTTCCCTCTCACATACAACATCGACAACTGTGGGTTCTGACTGCCGGGCGTGTGGCAGTTCATGCAGCGGTTCTCTTGCAGATTGTAGTCTGCCAGTGCATGCTCATCGAAATTCTCCACGCAACGCTGTTTGATTTGCAGTCGGTTCCAGACAGAATAGCCCGGTTCTATCAACCTGTAAGTCAGATAACTATCGATACTGTCGCGGACCACATACCAATGAAAGCGTTTGTATGCCGTCCACTGGCCGTCTTTCAGAGCCGTCACTTCCACTTCTATCGTCTCGTTCTTCTCCAGAAGTGCGCGCCACTCCCCTACTCCAAACTGGACATTGCCGCCACGGTTTCTCACAGTCAGGTCGCCTGCCTTTACTTCCACAGCATCAACGCCCCTCACCACGAAATTCATCGGGGCAATGTTCACGGGTATGGTCACATCCTTGTAATCGGGATATATCTCCGCCTCCTGTTCGCTCTGCCTTACGTCGTGCGGCGTAGGCGTACAAGCCGTCAGCAACATCAGTAAGGCGAAGGCTATGCAAGCAAATATGTATCTTATCTTCATCATGTCCATGTATGCGCTTAATTGCCTCCGAGGTTAAAAACGTCGAAATAGAACCAATAGGTGTCGGCAAAGCGTGGGCTTGGCTTTCCCGCCATATATTCCTTCAACCGACTCATCACCTGTTCGTCCTTGATATACTTCCGCCACTCTTCCTCTGTGGCCTCATTTTTCATCAGCCAGATGCACAGGGCCTCCTGATAGAGTTTCCGAATGCGCGGACGCTCTGTGCAGAACTCGTCGTAGTCGCGCTTGAAGTTGTCCAAATCCTTCTTCAGCAACTCGCTGCACAGCATATAGTCGAGTGCCACCTCATTCTCCGGGTTCGACCTTAGCAGTTGCATCATGATATTGTAGGAGTCCTCACTTGGCGAAATGGTGTCCTGCAGGTTGATAAACTGTGCTTTCTGCCTGTAACGTTCATCGTTTTGCGCATTTTCAGCCCATTCCCGATAAGGTATTGTCTGACGCAACAATCCCAGGAATTTCTCTGCGGCTTTCTGGTCGTTCCTCACCAACGCGCACTCTGACAGCCGCTTAATGGTGTATGCATTTCGGTTGCCCGGTACAGATACACACGACATCATAGCTCCTCTTTCCGCACGAGCAATGTCGCCGATGGCATAGTAGAACTCATGTAAGTTCATGAACATCAGCATCGGAATATTTGTTCCTATCATGCTGGTGAAGGTACCTAAATAGTTGGGATAATATGCCAGTAGCACATCGGGCAGTTTACCTCTTTGTGCCTGAACGAGGTTATAAATGAACCGACGCACAGTTGATGACACCTGCGCATCCTGAGAGAGCCTTCGTTGGGGACTCCCGCCAACCTTCAGCGTGTTAAGCACCGGATCGGCCTCAGCCGTTTTCACCGCATCGTCCCAATCGCCTGTTTCATAACTATGAATCATGTGCAGGTCGGTTTCCTTTAGGAAATCAGGGGCATGAAAACTTTCAACACCCGGATACTGGCACAAGTCGGCAGTGGTCAGGTTGTAGTAGCTTCTCATAAGGGGCAGCAAACAGATAAAGGCCACTGCCACCGGCACCGTTACCCGCCAGACGGCAATTGCCGATAACAATAGGAATGGCCATACACCATAACCAAACAGCCAGTAACAAAGCAGCGTGCCTGGCAGCACTGCCGTCAAGGCCCAAGGCCATCGGCATTTCATCAGCCTGCGCAGTATCAAAAACATTAACAATCCCCCCATCAGGGCGTATGTCGATGACAGCATATATCCGTAGTAAAGATGACATGATGCCTCACGCACAGTAACGGCCAGAGCCACAATCAGCACTAGCCACCTATTGAGCCTCAGACTGCCAAGAGCCTGATACGCCAGCAAAAACAAAACTGTGAGAGAAACAGTAAGAATCGTTGCCCCAGCAACAGCATAATCATAGAATTGAGTCAGGAATTCCCCTGCCAGACAGGCAGCCCATGCCGGTTTGGAGAACAATGTACCCACATACGACCACGACATCAGGAACAATTGGTTCTGCCCCTTGAAATAAAAATGACAAGGATATTGTTGCTGGAAAAACCAGAAGCATATCACATCAAAACCTATGATTACCAATATCGGCCATAAGACCTTGGTATTAAGGCTACCACATTTTCCAAACAATTGCATTCTTTTTATTTCTCAAATTTGGCTACAAATGTACTCAATCTTTTTCTAACAGCCAAATAAAAAAAGAAAAAAGACCGAAAATCTATTGATTCTCAGCCTTTCTCCTTTATGTCGGGGCTACTGGACTCGAACCAGCGACCTCGCGCCCCCCAGACGTGTGCGCTACCAACTGCGCTAAGCCCCGAACATTTTTGCAGTTTGCACCGACCCTCTTGTCGAATGCGGGTGCAAAAGTACACAGTTTTTTCGGATTAACCAAATTTTCAGAGAACTTTTTTTGCAAAACAACGTTTTTTTACAGATGATTTTTGCCTATACAAATAATAATGTGTAATTTTGCACGTTAATAGAGTAAAGAAAGATACGATTTATGACAAAATACAGGATTACGGCTCCGAAGACGCTGAATGCCACTGTGGCATTGCCGGCCTCAAAGAGCATATCTAACCGTGCCCTCATCATCTATGCGTTGAGCGGCGGGCAGGAGTTGCCCCAGAACCTAAGCGACTGCGACGATACAGAAGTGATCATCAATGCCCTACGCGATATGCCTGATGAGATCAACATCAAGGCGGCAGGTACGGCCATGCGTTTCATGACGGCTTTCCTCGCCGTGATGAAAGGCACGCACACGATCACGGGCACGGAACGGATGAAGCACCGTCCCATCGGAATCCTGGTGGATGCCCTGCGCTCGTTAGGGGCGAACATCACTTATGCTGGCGAGGAAGGATTCCCACCGCTCCGCATCACAGGCAAGAAACTGAGAGGCGGCACGTTGGAGATTGCCGGCAACGTGAGTTCACAATACATCTCGGCTCTGCTGATGATCGGGCCCGTATTGGAGAAAGGTCTGGAACTGCGACTGACAGGTGACATCATCTCACGCCCCTACATAGACCTGACCCTTTGGATGATGGGAGAGTTCGGCGCCGATGCCGAATGGACATCGAGCGACACCATCACCGTGAAGCCCAATCCCTACACGCCTCATGACTACTATATTGAGAACGATTGGAGCGGGGCTTCCTATTGGTATGAGATCATGGCACTGTTGAACGACCGCGATTCAGAACTGCGGCTGACTGGGTTGAAGGACGGTTCGAAGCAGGGCGACTCGGTGGTAAGATACATCTTCAGTCTGATCGGCGTGAAGACCACCTTCCAGTCGAAGAAATCAAACAAACCCCAGACGGTGACCATCCAAACAAACGGACGCTGTCTGCCTAAGTTGGAGTACGATTTCGTCAACTCACCCGACCTGGCACAGACGTTCGTCGTGGCCTGTGCCGCCAAGGGCGTTCCATTCCACTTCAAGGGTCTTTCCACACTGAAGATCAAAGAAACAGACCGCATCGAGGCCATGAAAAAGGAGATGCGGAAACTGGGGTATGTGATAGAGAGTAAGAACGACAGTGAATTAATCTGGGACGGTAAGACCTGTGAGCCCGCTATGGAACAGGGCATCGACACCTACGAGGATCACCGGATGGCACTGGCTTTCGCCCCGTATGCGCTGAAAGCCGGGAGCATCGTCATCAACAATCCACAGGTGGTGACCAAGTCATACCCGAGTTTTTGGACAAGTCTGGCCGAAGCAGGATTCACTATAGAAGTGATAAGTGAAAAGTGATAAGTGAAAAGTGAGTGATGGAATTCGCGCTGGTTTGCATAGGAATGATCGTGGTGCTGGGCATTGTAGCCGCAGTAGCCAACCTGTTTGATAAAGGGAACGATACCGTCGAACAGGGACACGACTGTTCCACCTGCACAGCAGCCAAGGACGAATCGTGCAAACTGCACTGTCTGATGGAGGAAGCAAAAGGTAAAAAGGTGAAGAAGTTCTTTCACCTTTTCATCTTTTCACTTTTACTCATAGGCTGCTCCACCAAAAACAACACGGCCCAGTCGCGCTGGTGGCACGCATTCAACGCCCGCTACAACATCTACTTCAACGGTCAGCAAGCTTTTATTGACGGTAATCTCGAAAAGGAGAAAGGTAACCAGGACAACTATACCGAAAATCTCCCCCTCTACCCTGTCGGCAACAAGAACAGCCGTGAGATTGGCAAGGGTCAGTACGACCGCGCCATCGAGAAGGCGGAAAAGGCCATCAAGATGCACAGTATCAAGGCTAAGCCCGAATGGAAGAGCGGCAAGACCAAGACCGCCAAGGACCGCGAATGGCTGGAGCGTAAGGAGTACAACCCGTTTATCTGGAAAGCCTGGATGCTGTTAGGCAAGGCGCAGTTCCAGAAAGGTGCCTTCGACGAGGCCGCTGCAACCTTCACCTATATGAGCCGACTCTACCAGACCCAGCCCATGCAGAACGGACTGGCCCGTGCCTGGTTGGCCAAGTGCTATGTGGAACTGGACTGGCTCTACGATGCAGAGGACGTGATACGAAACATGAACCGCGACTCGGTGGATTTCCGTACCGTGAAGGACTGGGACTACACCTACGCCGACTACTATCTGCGTACCGGAGAACTGGAAAAGGCAGCACCATACCTGAAAAAAGTCATCAAACACGAGAAGCGCAGCAGGCAGAAAGCCCGCGAGTGGTTCTTGTTAGGACAGGTTGAACGGCAGTTGGGTAACCGCGCCGAGGCGGAACGGGCTTTCAGAAAGGTGATTGGCTGTCATCCGCCCTACGAACTGGAGTTCAATGCCCGCATCGCCCAGACAGAGGTCATCGCCGCAGATAATGCCAAAGGTATGATCAGTCGGTTGAAGCGCATGGCTGTCAACGACAACAACAAGGACTATCTGGACCAGGTCTATTACGCCATGGGCAATATCTACTTAGCACAGCAGGACACAGCCAAGGCCATTGCCGCCTACGAGAAAGGCAACGAGAAGGCAACCCGCAGTGGAATCGAGAAAGGTGTGCTTTTGCTGACGCTGGGTAACCTGTACTGGCAGATGGAGAAATACAACGACGCCCAGCGCTGCTATGGCGAAGCCATCGGACTCTTGGACAAGGAGCGCAAGGACTATGAAGAACTGTCGAACCGCTCGAAAGTGCTCGACGAGCTGGTGCCTTACACTGATGCCATCCACCTGCAGGACTCGCTGTTGGAACTCTCCACGCTGCCTGAGGAAGAGCAATTGAAGGTGATCGACCGCATCATCAGTGACCTGAAAAAGAAAGAAAAGGAAGAACTGCGCAGGCAACAAGAAATCGAAGCCGAGCAGATACAACAGCAGAACCAAGCCGCAGGCGCTGGCCCCAGCGCTCCCAATCGTCCTAACCGTCCCAACACACCTGCCGCTCCCACCGTACAGCAGCAGGGCAACGGACAGTGGTATTTCTACAACCCGATGGCCGTGAATCAGGGTAAGGCCACCTTCCAGCGGCAATGGGGCAAGCGCGAGAACACCGACGACTGGCAGCGTATGAACAGAACGGTAGTGAACCTCTCACCAGAGGACACCTCCCCGTCTGACTCTTCCAACCCGACAGATCCATTAGACCCATCCGCCCCTTCACTCTCTGACGGCGCCGATGCCGGCAATGCCAACGACTCCATTCCTGTCGATACACTGGCCAACGACCCGCATAACCGCGAGTACTATCTGGCACAGATACCCACCACCGACGAGATGAAGGCCGCCTGTCACGACATCATCAAAGACGGGCTGCTCCATTCTGGCATCATCTTCAAGGACAAACTCGAAAACCTACGGCTCAGCGAGAAACAACTGCTGCGCCTGACAAATAACTATCCGGATTTCGAACATCTGGATGAGGCTTGGTATCACCTCTTCCTGCTCTATTCAAGACAAGGAAGGGAGGATCTGGCCGACAACTGCCTTAGCCATCTGAAGGCCGATCATCCTGAGAGTGAGTGGACCATTCTGTTGAGCGATCCCTACTACTTCGAGAATGCCCGCTTCGGCGAGCATATCGAGGATTCACTCTATGCCGCCACCTATCAGGCCTTCAAGGATGACAACTACGAGATGATACGCACCAACGCGAAGATATCGGAAGAACGGTTCCCGTTGGGCGAGAACCGTCCAAAGTTTATCTTTATCGACGGTCTTAGCCGGTTGAACGATGGCGATGGCGACGGCTGTATCGAGCAACTGAAAATCGTTGTAGAGAAGTATCCACAGAGTGAGGTGAGCGAGTTAGCCGGCATGATTATCAAGGGCGTACAGGATGGACGACGACTACACGGCGGCAAGTTCGACATCGGCGATGTCTGGTCACGAAGGGACATCACCCTGACGGAAGACTCTACCGTGACAGACACTTTGAATGCAGCCCGCGAACAGGACTTCCTTTTCATCCTGACCTATCAGACTGACTCCATCAACGAGAACCAACTGCTCTACGAGATGGCCCGCTACAACTTCACCAACTTCCTGGTGCGCAACTTTGAGATTCAGATAGAGGCGGCCAAATCGCCCTACGAAGAGGAAGAGACAATGCCTGGCGAGTACCACCGAATGGTGTTCAGTGGTTTCCTCAGCTACGACGAAGCCCTGCAATACGCCCGCCAACTTTACGCCGACAAGGCGATGGCAGAACGACTGCGGCCCTGTCTGAGCCTCATCATCAGTAGTCAGAACCTCGCCCTACTGGGTAGCCGATTCACATACGAAGAGTACGAACGGTTCTACGAAGAGACCTTCCTACCGATGAAGATCAGCGAAGAGAAACTGCTGATACGGCCAGAGGGCATGGAACCGACAGACCCAGAGGATGTCAGTGGTCCAGAAGATGCTACGGAGGGAGAAGACAACGGTGAGATTGAGGACGAGGACGACGAAGAGTTCCTGCCCGCTGCACCCGCCAAGACAACGGAAAAGAAACAAGTGGAAGACTTCGATTTCGGCGATGACTTCTGGTAAAAAAGAGTGAAAAGTGAAAAGTTATGACGAACGGAATACTGTTATGGGTTGACGACGAGATTGAGCAGTTGAAGGCGCAAATCTTGTTCTTGGAGAAAAAAGGCTATGAGGTGACGACGGTCTCGAATGGCACTGATGCCATCGACCTCTGTCGGGAGCACAACTACGACCTAGTACTGCTTGACGAGCAGATGCCAGGTATCAGTGGTTTGGAAACCTTGCAACGCATCAAGGAAATCCATCCCACCACCCCTGTGGTGATGGTCACGAAAAGCGAAGAAGAGAATATTATGGAACAAGCCATCGGTCAGAAGATTGCCGACTACCTGATCAAGCCCGTCAATCCCAATCAAGTACTCCTAACGCTGAAGAAAAACATCCACCGCAAGGAGATTGAGACAGAGGTGACGCAAAATCAGTATCAGCAGAACTTCCAACAGATAGCCATGCAGATTCTGGACTGTCAGACATGGCAGGACTGGGTGGAAGTCTATAAACGTCTCGTCCACTGGGAACTGGAACTGAGCAGCACAGAAAGCAGCATGACCGACATGCTCCAGATGCAGAAGCAGGAAGCCAACCTCGGTTTTGCCAAATTCATCAGGAAGAACTATCTGGAGTGGGTAACAGACTTAGGAACTCCTTGGGATCCCAACGAACCTAAACGCCCCTTACTCTCGCCAGAGGTTTTCAAAACCACTATTTTCCCGCTCCTGAATGAGCAGAAGAAAGTCGTACTCGTGGTGCTCGACAACTTCCGCTACGACCAGTGGCGCATGCTCTCACGTGAACTCAGCGATCAGTTTGACATCGACGAACATCTCTATTGCAGCATTCTACCAACCGCCACACAATATGCCCGCAATGCCATTTTTTCCGGTCTGATGCCCGACAAGATTGCCGAAATGTTTCCCGACCTCTGGGTGGATGAGGATGAAGAAGAAGGCAAGAACCTGAACGAAGGACCGCTCATCCAGACACAATTAGACCGCTACCGCCGTAAAAACACCTTTTCCTATCATAAGGTGAACAACTCGGTGGATGCGGACAAACTGATGCAGCAGATGAACCATCTGGAGAAAAACGACTTGAACGTGGTTGTGTTCAACTTCATCGACATGCTCAGTCATGCGAGGACGGAATCCAAGATGGTGCGCGAACTGGCCAACAACGAGAGTGCCTACCGCAGCATCACCCTCTCATGGTTCCGCCACTCTGTTATCGCCGATTTCTTCAGACAGATTGCGCAGAAAGACTATAAGGTCATCGTGACGACCGACCATGGTAGCATCCGCTGTACACAGCCGGTCAAGATTGTAGGCGACAGAAATACCAATACCAACCTGCGCTATAAACTCGGCAAGAATCTGAGTTACGACGACAAGAGCCTATTCACCATCAAAGAACCGCGCAAGGCCCTGTTGCCCGCTCCGAACCTGTCAACGAGTTACGTATTTGCCACAGGCGACTCCTTCTTTGCCTATCCCAACAACTACAATTACTATGTCTCCTACTACCGCGACACCTTCCAACACGGCGGTATCTCGATGGAGGAGATGATTATCCCACTCATCACACTAACAGGAAAGAAAAGATGAACATCAAGATTAAAAATATAGAGACGATCCGCGAGGCAGCACAAGAGTTTATCAACCACATCGGCAACCACCGTGTATTTGCCTTCTACGGAGAGATGGGGGCTGGCAAGACCACCTTCATTAAAGCTATCTGCGAAGAACTGGGCGTAGAGGATGTCATCACCTCACCTACCTTCGCCATCGTCAACGAATATACCTCCAATGACGGTCCTATTTACCATTTCGACTTCTATCGCATCAAGAAATTGGAGGAAGTCTATGACATGGGCTTTGAGGATTATTTCTACTCCGGCGCGCTCTGCTTCATCGAGTGGCCGGAATTAATAGAGGAGGTACTGCCTGAAGATGCTGTCAAAGTCAGTATAAAAGAAGAAGAGAATGGTACTCGGTCCATCCTCTTCTAAAAGATTCAAAGGTTCTGTTCCTGAAAGTCCAGATCTGCCTGTACGATGAAGAGCACATATTCCGGATCGAGGTTCTTCACGCCATCTTCCTTAGCCTTGCGGCAGACATAGTTGGCCACTTCCTCCAAGTCGATGTCAACCTCCTCCTCAGTACTCTCCAAGATACCACTCGTATAGTAGTAATCTACTATCGAGTCCATCATGTATAGGATGCTCGCATCACTATAATGCTTCTTAGCATCAAACGGAATCCGCTCGCGGATAAACGCCAGTTCTCGCAGATTCTCTTCTTCGTCGAGCCTGAGCTCTTCTTCAATACTTGCCATATCAGAGCAGAGACTGGAATTTCTCCTCCAACTTAGCCTCGCTTTGGGCACCCACCATCTTATCTACCACCTCACCGTTCTTGAAGAACAGAATGGTTGGGATGTTACGGATACCAAACTCTGCGGCGAGTTCGTCGTTGTCCTCCACATCACACTTACCTACGGCAATCTTGCCGTCGTATTTCTCTGCTAGTTTCGCAATGATTGGGCCAATCATACGACAGGGACCACACCATGTTGCCCAGAAATCCACTACCAAAGGCAGATCGCCTTTCTTCAGGCTCTCAAAATTCTCGCTTGTGATTGTTACTTCCATAATTCTAATTTACAATTTGACGATTTACAATTTACAATTTATTTCTCAATTTATTTCATCTGTCTATTAATTTCCCCGCAAATACCATGCCATCTTTTTCACCTTTAATTGATCTTGTAATCGATCATCTCATGACTGTCGATATAGTCGATCAGCGTGTGACGCACATCCACCCCTCCGTTCTGCGCTCGCAACAGCACATGGTTCTTACTCTGTGAATCGCGAAGCAGGAAGAAAAGTTTGGTCTTTCCAGGATTCTCGCTGATAATCTCACTCAACTCAGCCACGACCTGTTCGTCGAGCATGTCTGAGGTCAACGAGATGGTAATCCGGTCTATCGACTTTTCTTTCACGGCTTGCAAATACTGGATGTCCTGCACTTTCAATCCCATGATGTCGCTATGTTGGAAGCGAGGTTGTAACTTCGCCATAATATAAACGGCAGCACCTTCCGTAAACATTCCGCTGTAGTGTCCCCAATCGTCGCCGAACAAGGCCAACTCACCGGAACCCTCAAAATCCTCTAAAGTCACAAAACCGCAGGGATTACCTCGTTTATCGAAACGGGTACGTATAGCAGTCACAATACCACCAATGATGACATCCTCGCGATCCTTCAGTTGGTTGACATCTGCCAATTCGGCACATCTCGTATTGCACAGGTTGTCGAGTACAATTTTGTACTCGTCAAGCGGATGGGCAGAAAGATAGATGCCTACAAGGTCCCGCTCTTTGTTCAGTCGTTCGATGTCACTCCAGCGTGCTTCACTCTTCGGCACAGGTGGCCGGGCAATCTCAACGCCGTCTCCAAACATTCCAAACAGGGAGTTTTGCATCTCAGCTTTCTCTTGCTGATAAGTCTGACCGTAGCGCACCAAGGTATCCAAAAACATCTCTCCTTTAGCATTGACGGCAAAATAATCCTCACGGCGAATACCAAAACTGTCAAAACCGCCACTCAATACCAGACTCTCATAGGCTTTTCTGTTGACAGATGCGAAACTGACACGCTGGGCGAAGTCGTAGATATCCTTGTAGAGACCGTTCTTCTCACGCTCTTCGATGATAGCCAGTGCAGCCGAGTCGCCCATGCCCTTGATGGCTCCGAGGCCAAAACGAATCTCACCATGATGGTTCACACCGAATTTCTCGTACGACTCGTTGACATCAGGTCCAAGCGTTGCGATATTCATCGCCTTACACTCGTCCATCAGTTTGGTGATTTCCGTAATCTGGTCGCGACGACGACTCATGATAGCCGCCATAAACTCAGCAGGATAGTTGGCTTTGAGGTATGCGGTCTGATAAGCCACCCACGAATAGCAGGCAGCATGCGACTTATTGAAGGCATAGGAAGCGAACTTCTCCCAGTCGGCCCATATCTTCTCAAGGACTTTAGGATCATGGCCGTTCTTCACACCGCCGTTGATGAACATGGGTTTCATCTCATCGACGATATTCTTTTTCTTTTTACCCATCGCCTTACGCAGGGCGTCGCTCTGACCTCTGGTAAAGTCAGCCAACTGACGGGATAACAACATCACCTGCTCCTGATAGACCGTAATACCATAGGTATCCTTCAGATACTTTTCCATCACAGGGATGTCATAGGTAATGTCTTCGGCACCATGCTTACGACGGATAAACGAAGGGATATACTCCATAGGACCCGGGCGGTAGAGGGCATTCATAGCAATGAGGTCCTCGAACACGGTGGGTTTCAACTCGCGAAGGTATTTGCGCATACCGTCCGACTCAAACTGGAATGTGCCGACGGTACGTCCCTGTTGGTAGAGTTCGTAGGTCTTGGGGTCGTCAATGGGGATATGGTCGAGATCCACCTCAATGCCACGGGTGCGCTTGATATTCTCACAGGCCTCCTTCAACTCCGAAAGGGTCTTCAGTCCGAGGAAGTCCATCTTGATCAGTCCCGTCGATTCGATGACGTGACCATCATACTGGGTACAGTTGGTCTTTACCCCCTTGAAATCCGGGTCATCGGCAGTAGATACCGGCACATGGTCGCTGATGGGATCGCGGCAGATGATAAAGCCACAGGCATGGATACCCGTACCACGCACGGTCCCCTCCAGCATCTTCGCATACTTGATGGTATTGGCCAGCGCCTTGTCATTAGAGGCTTCCGCATCACGCAACTCCTGGACATATTTGATGGCATTGGGCAGATTCATCTTCGCTCCATCCGGCAGACGGTCGGGAATAGCCTTGCACAAGGCATTGGACACAGGAATGGGCACTTTCTCTACTCGGGCCACATCCTTGATGGAGTTCTTGGTAGCCATCGTGGCATAGGTGATGATATGGGCACAGTTTTCATGGCCATACTTGTCCTCCACCCACTTGAGCACTTTACCACGCCCATCGTCGTCGAAATCGGTATCGATATCAGGCAATGAGATACGGTCGGGATTGAGGAAACGCTCAAACAGCAGATCGTACTTCAGCGGGTCAATCTTCGTGATGCCCAAGCAATAGGCCACTACACTACCTGCCGCCGAACCACGTCCCGGACCGACCATCACCCCCAACTCGTCGCGGGCAGAGTTGATAAAATCCTGAACAATGAGGAAGTAGCCTGGGAATCCCATCGTCTTCATGATGTGAAGTTCAAATCGTATGCGTTCTTCAACCTCCTTTGTTAGTGGCGAGCCATAACGTTTATCTGCGCCCTCGTAAGCGAGTTTTGCCAGATAGTCGGCCTCGAACTTGATACGATAAAGTTTATCATAGCCGCCCAACTTCTTAATTTTCTTCTTACCCTCTTCGGGGGAGAGTTGGTTCTCGCCGTTCTCGTCGCTGGTGAACTCGTCGTAAAGTTGCTGCTCCGTAAACTTCTGCCGCCATTCCTCTTCTGTGCCGAAATCTTCGGGAATGGGGAAGAACGGCATGATGGGGTCGTTGTCGAGACTATACACCTCCACCTTATTTAATATATCCAAGGTGTTAGCCAATGCCTCAGGCACATCGCTGAAGATATCGTTCATTTCCTGGCGCGTCTTAAACCACTCCTGCTTGGAATAGAGCATACGCGTCGGATCGTCGAGATCCTTACCCGTCGAGAGACAGAGCAGATGGTCGTGAGCCTCAGCATTCTCCTTATCCACGAAATGGGCATCGTTGGTACAGATGAGTTTGATACCGTATTCCTTCGCCAGTTCTATCAGTACCTTATTGGCCTGCTGCTGCATGG
Organism: uncultured Prevotella sp.; assembly: GCA_905233555.1. GTDB lineage: Bacteria > Bacteroidota > Bacteroidia > Bacteroidales > Bacteroidaceae > Prevotella. The sequence goes on from CAJODF010000007.1 coordinate 38,011, forward strand.
GATAGGTCTCACGGTTGGCTCGGATATTAGGGTCAGTCACCTCGTGGCGCTGTAACTCCAGATAGTAGTCGTCGCCCCAGAGTCGCTGGTGCCACTCAATAGCCTCACGGGCTCCGGCAATATCCCCCTTCAGAATCTTGGCAGGCACCTCGCCTGCGATACAGGCAGAACAGACAATCAGGTCCTCATGATATTTCTCCAGTTCCATACGGTCCGTACGTGGACGGTTATAGAAACCATCCACCCACGAATTACTGACCAACTTAATCAGGTTCTTGTAGCCGTTGGCATTCTTGGCCAATACGATCAGGTGGTAACCGCCCAAGTCCTCCTTATGTTCCTTCAGACTCTTATCGCCACGACGGGCCACATACATCTCACAGCCGAAAATCGGTTTGAAGGGTTCCTGCCCTGCTTCTTTCCGCTTTTTGTTCACGTTATGACAAATATCGTGAAATTCTTTGATGCCGAACATGTCACCGTGATCGGTGATAGCCATGCCCTTCATGCCATCGCCGATTGCCTTGTTGACAAGCCGTTCGATGCTCGACTGTCCATCGAGAATTGAATAGTATGTATGTACGTGCAGATGTATGAAATCTTCCATCGAAATGCTACTTTTTTCCTGTTTTGTGGGTCAAAGTTACTGCTAAATCCTGAGAATATCAAAAGAAAAATGTGAAAAGTTTGTAATTTACGCAAAAAAGATGTACCTTTGCACCCAGAACAAAACAATCGAAACATAACTAATGGGAGAAAGAATCAAGAAACTGAAGAAAATCAGGATTCACAGAGAAGGTACCAACGAACTGACACTTAGTGCCGGATTGATACTCGCTATCGGTGTGTTGCTTCTGAAAACCTTCGACTCACATATTCCTTTCTGGATATTCATCGTCATCTTTGGAACCGTCTGGCTCGTAGCACTGAATTTCTACCGCTGTCCCATCCGTTACTACAATGGCGACACAGAGAAGTTGGTCGTCGCACCAGCCGATGGTAAGATCGTAGTCGTAGAGGAAGCCGAAGAGAATGAGTACTTCCACGACAAGCGTCTCATGATTTCCATCTTCATGAGTCCATGGAACGTACATGCCAACTGGTTCCCCGTCGATGGTAAGGTGAAGTTCGTAAAGCATTTTGACGGCAACTACCACAAGGCGTGGCTACCTAAAGCCAGCGAGGAGAACGAGCATGCCGATATCATGATTACCACCCCCGAGGGCGAAGATGTCCTGGTGCGCCAGATTGCAGGCGCAGTAGCTCGTCGTATCGTCACCTATGCCAAGCCTGAAGAGGAGTGCTACATCGACGAACACATGGGCTTTATCAAGTTAGGATCGCGTGTAGATGTATTCCTGCCCCTTACTGCCAAGGCCTGTGTTACAATGAATCAGCCCACGACAGGCGACCAGACTGTTATTGCAAAACTGGCGTAAATGAAGAAGCATATACCCAACACCATCACCTGCTGCAACCTCATTTCAGGCTGCATCGCCACTTGGTTCGCATTTCAAGGTGACTTCAGTATGGCTTTGCTGTTCATTGTAATCGGAGCCGTCTTCGATTTCTTCGACGGCATGGTGGCCCGTCTGTTGCACGTATCCTCCCCTATCGGCAAGGAACTCGACTCTCTGGCCGACGACATCACCTTCGGCTTCGCACCCTCAGCCATCGTGTTCAGTTATCTCTCTACGTTCCACATCCATATCCCTATTATACCCTTCCTGACATTTGTGATGGCCGCCTTCTCAGCCCTGCGCCTTGCCAAGTTCAACCTCGACGAACGGCAGGCCCTAGGCTTTATCGGACTGCCAACCCCTGCCAATGCCCTCTTTTGGGGTTCACTCATCGTGGGCTTGCAGGAAAAAGCCATCAGTTTTGAAGGCATGGAATGGTGCATCCTCATCGGAACATTTATCAGCTGCTATCTGCTTATTGCCGAAATCCCCATGTTCGCCTTAAAGTTCAAGACGTGGGGTTGGAAGGGCAACGAGATCAAATACATCTTTATCCTCTCCTGCATACCCTTGCTGCTCCTATTGGGAGTCACCGGCCTGGCCGCCATCATTGCGTGGTATGTTCTCTTATCTGTAGCCGCTAACAAAAGAATCTAAAAACCATTTGCATCATGTTCAAAGGAATCGTTGCTTTTTTACTCTTCATCCTCATAGCCATCGCCGTTGTCGTAGCGATAGTCCTCCGCTTCATGTACAAAGGTGTCAGGAACATGAAGGAGATACAAGAGGAAATCATCAATACTGGCGGTAAGAAGTTCAGTCGTCAGGAATATATACGCTATCAACGTCAACAGAGTGGAAAGAATCCTTTTAGTAAGGACTATTTCAAGAGTAGCGACAATAGCAAGAAGAAACAAGCACAGGCAGAAAAGCAAACCACTACCCGTAAAACGACTACGGATAGTGGTGTAACTATTATCGACGACCGCGAAACCGAAGAAAAGAAAAAGATCTTCGACAACAACGACGGCGAGTACGTCGAGTTCGAGGAAGTCAACTAACTCTCTAAGGATGCACGAGCGTTCCTATCTGCTCGCCCTCCATCACCTTTTTCAGATTACCTACTACGTCCATATTGAAGACGTAGATGGGCAGGTTGTTGTCCTGACACATACAGACGGCTGAAAGATCCATCACCTTCAGGCCACGCTCCAGTACTTCCTGATATGAAATATCCTCAAACTTCGTAGCCGTCGGGTCTTTCTCGGGATCGGCAGTATAGATGCCATCTACGCGGGTACCCTTCAGCATCACGTCAGCCTCAATCTCGACACCACGCAGGCTCGAACCCGTATCGGTAGTGAAATATGGCTGGCCCGTACCGGCAGAGAAGATGCACACATAACCGGCCTCCATCGCCTCGATGGCCTTCCATTTGCTGTAGAACTCACCGATAGGTTCCATACGGATGGCTGTCAGCACCTTGTTTTTCACACCCTCTGCATCGAGCGCGCTACTCAATGCCAAAGAGTTGATCACCGTGGCGCACATCCCCATCTGATCGCCCTTCACACGGTCGAAACCTTTCTTCGAACCGCTCAGTCCACGGAAGATGTTACCACCGCCGATTACGATGCCAATCTGCACACCCATCTCGGCCACCTCCTTAATCTGACGGGCATAGTCACCCAGCCGTTCAGGGTCGATACCGTGACCCTGCTTTCCCATCAGGCTCTCGCCCGACAACTTCAATAGAATTCTCTTAAATCTTGCCATTTCTTTTACCTTTTTACTTTTTTACCTTCTTACTTTTATATAATAAATTGTACTTCCTTAAAGGCGTAAAGCCGTTCGCAGCCCTCTTTATCCACTAGGAGGAGCCGGCCATCCGGTAAAACATCCTTCAGCCTCGCTGTAAAACAATTTGTTTTATCTTGATAGAGACTGTCTTTTCCCTTCCTAAAGAGCATCTTTCTGTAGGTAAAACAAGTCGTTTTATTATGACAGGTAGCATCGAAAACATCAAGGAATGTCTTCAGCAACTCCTCAAGATCAGTTTCCTGACCCAATAATTGATAGAGGGAAACTGGATTGGGAGCATCGCTCCTGAACTCTGTCTGGTTCACGTTCAGCCCGATGCCGATAATGGAGTCCTTAATTACAGAGCCCTGCAGACGATTTTCTATCAGGATGCCACAGATTTTCCTATCACCCACATAGATATCATTCGGCCATTTGATGCTGACCTCATTACATCCATATCGTTTCAACGTCTCACACATCGCCACCGAGGTAATCTCTGTAATCCTAAACTGCTCATTCGCAGGAATCTCCTCAGGATGAATCAGCATCGAGAACGTCAGGTTCTTGCCTCGCTCACTCTCCCACGAGTTCGTTCCGCAGCCCTTCCCCGCCGTCTGATATTCCGCCACGACTACTAAGCAATCGCCTTCTCTCAATAACCGAACATTATTTTCCAATAAGGCAGGGTTATTGTTCAATAAGGTAAGGTTATTGCCAAATAAGGCAGGGTTATTGCCAAATAAGGCAGGGTTATTGCCAAATAAGGACGGGTTATTGCCAAATAAGGACGGGTTATTGCGCAACCAGCAATTGGTGGAGTCCGTCTCGTCGATATGTATAATCTGAAATTCCATTATTCGTTTGCAAAGATACAACTTTTTTCGTAACTTTGAAAGAATTTGCAGGATTTCTTTGTATAAAGGCAGTTCGGGAGATTGAGGATTTTGAGGGTTACGGATAAGAGACCGTTCTCAATTCCATGTTCTGCTATAATTTGCAC